>JASJCN010000149.1 GCA_030065975.1 Myxococcota bacterium | reverse complement strand
CTGCCCGCTCAGCCCACCGTGACGACGCCGATCCCCGATGCTTCGGCGCCGACCGGTTCCGGACCCCAGGACATCGACCTGGACGTGCACTTCGACGACGACCAGGGCGTGGGCAACCTGACCTACACGATCGTGGACGTCTCCAACCCGGCGTTCGGAGCCTCGATCGTCGGCAGCACGCTCACGATCACCTTCCCGGGCACCCCGGCGACCGGGACGATCACGGTCCGCGCGACCGACGCCGACGGGCGCTTCGTCGAGCAGACCTTCAACGTGACGGCCGCCGCGAGCACGCCGCCCACGGTGATCGCCACGATCCCCGACCAGAGCGTCGCACCGGGCGCTCCGCCCCGGGACATCGGCCTCGAGGCCTACTTCGACGACGATCAGGGCGTCGGCAATCTGACCTTCTCGGTCGAGGCGATCTCGAACCCCGCCTTCGGTGCGTCGGTCCTCGGGAGCACGCTGACGCTGACCTTCCCGGCCGTCCCCGAGGTGGGGACGATCACGGTCCGCGCGACCGATCCCGATCTCCAGTTCGTCGAGCAGGTCTTCTCGGTCACGACGTCGGACCCGGTCGTCCTCTACCGGGTGAACGCCGGTGGCCCGGCCGTCGCTGCGATCGACGGCGGGATCGACTGGGAAGAGGACACGCAGTCCCTGAACTCCCAGTACCTGACGGATCCGGGCAACAACAAGACGTCGAGCCACAACGTCGGCGCCTACGACGTGAGCGTCGACCTCGCCACGACCCCGACCGACCTCTTCCTGACCGAGCGCTGGGACCGACCCACCGGCACGAACGTGGTGTACGGCTTCCCCGTCGGCGCGGGGGACTACGAGGTCCGCCTCTACCTCGCGAACGGGTTCAACGGCACCTCGGAGCCGGGCGAGCGCATCTTCGACATCCTGCTCGAGGGTCAGACCACCCCGCAGCTCACCGACATCGACCTCTCCGCCCAGTTCGGGCATCAGGTGGGGGCCGTGATCGTCGAGCAGCTCACGGTCAACGACGGGCTGCTCGAGATCGAGCTGGTCCACGGACCCATCCAGAATCCGATCATCAACGGCATCGAGATCCTGAGCGGAGGGTCGGCGTCGGTCGCGATCGACGTGGTGCCGGTTCCCGACCAGTCGAGCCTCGAGGGGGACCTGATCAACCTGCCGGTCATCGCCTCGGGCGGAGACACCGGCACCTTCAGCTTCTCCGCCACGTCGCTGCCGACGGGTCTCCAGATCGAGCCGACCACCGGACTGATCTTCGGCACGGTGGCCACCGGAGCGGCCGCAGGGAGCCCCTATCTCGTCACGATCACCGTCGACGACGACGACGCGGACCCGACGGATACCGTCGACGAGATCCTCACCTGGATCGTGGAGGAGCCGACGCCCACCCCGATCAGCGTGACGCCGATCCCGGATCAGCAGTCGTCGGAAGGCGGCCTGGTCTCGCTGCAGGTGGTGGCGTCGGGCGGGGACACCGGGAGCTTCGGCTTCCAGGCGTCCGGCCTGCCCGCGGGCCTCTCGATCGGCGCGTCGACGGGTCTGATCTCGGGCACGATCGCGCTGGGTGCCGCCACGGGCAGCCCCTACGTGGTCTCCGTCACCGTCGACGACGAGGACGGGGACGCCACGGACACGGTGACCGAGGTCTTCACGTGGACCGTGGACGCTCCCACGCCCATCGACGTGACGCCGGTCCCCGACCAGCAGTCCATCGAGGGCGAGATCGTCTCGCTGCAGGTGGTCGCCTCGGGCGGGGATACCGGAAGCCTGACCTACCAGGCCACGAATCTCCCGGCCGGCCTCTCGATCGGCACGTCGACCGGCCTGATCTCGGGCACGGTCGCCGCGGGCGCGAGCGCGAGCAGCCCCTACGCGGTCTCGATCACCGTCGACGACGGGGACGGAGACGCGACGGACGTCGTGACGGAGCTCCTCACCTGGACCGTGAACGCGCCGACGCCCATCAGCGTGTCGCCCGTCGCGGACCAGCTGTCCACCGAGGGCGACGTGGTGTCGCTGCAGGTCGTGGCCAGCGGCGGTGACACCGGAAGCCTCGACTACCAGGCCTCGGGCCTTCCCGCGGGCCTCTCGATCGGGTCCTCCACGGGTCTGATCACGGGCACGATCGCCGCCGGCGCCAGCACCAGCAGCCCCTACGCGGTCTCGGTCACGGTCGACGACGGGGACGGCGACGCGACGGATGCGGTCACCGAGAACTTCAGCTGGACCGTGAACCCTCCGGCCGGCACGACCCCGATCGACGTCGTGCCCGTCGCGGACCAGTCGTCGACCGAAGGCGACGTGATCTCGCTGCAGGTCGTGGCCAGCGGCGGTGACACGGGAACCTTCGACTTCCAGGCTACGGGCCTGCCCCCGGGCCTCTCGATCGCACAGGCGACGGGTCTCATCACCGGGACCATCTCGGCGGGCGCGAGCACCGGCAGCCCCTACGCCGTTTCGATCGACGTGGACGACAACGACGCCGACGGGACGGACGTGGTCACCCGGGCCTTCAGCTGGACCGTCGACGCGCCGAGCACGCCGATCAGCGTGACTCCGATCGCGGACCAGTCGTCGACCGAAGGCGACGCGATCTCGCTGCAGGTCGTGGCGAGTGGCGGCGACACGGGAACCTTCGACTTCCAGGCTTCGGGCCTGCCCACCGGACTCTCGATCGACGCCACGACGGGTCTGATCTCGGGGACGATCGCCACGGGCGCGAGCGCGAGCAGCCCCTTCGCCGTGTCGATCACGGTCGATGACGAGGACGGAGACGCGACCGATACGGTCACCGAGCTCTTCAGCTGGACGGTGAGCCCGGCCGCTCCCCAGGGCGAGGCTCTCTACCGGGTGAATGCCGGCGGCCCGGCGGTGGCCGCCATCGACGGCGGGATCGACTGGGAAGAGGACACCAAGACGCAGAACTCCTTGCATCTGCTGGACAACGGCAACAACAAGACGTCCAGTCACCAGGTGGGCGCCTACGACGTGAGCGTCGATCTCGCGACGACGCCGACCGACATCTTCCTGACCGAGCGCTGGGATCGGCCCCCGGGCACGAACGTGATCTACGGCTTCCCCGTCGTCGCGGGCGACTACGAGGTGCGTCTCTACCTGGCCAACGGCTTCAACGGCACATCGGAGCCGGGTGAGCGCGTGTTCGACATCGAGATCGAAGGCCAGGCCTTCCCGCAGCTGACGGACATCGACCTCTCCGCCCAGTTCGGGCACCGGGTCGGTGGCGTGATCGTCCAGCCGATCACCGTGACGGACGGCCTGCTCGAGATCGAGCTGTTCCACGGCCCCGTCGAGAACCCGATCGTCAACGGCATCGAGATCCTGCCGGCCAGTGAGCCTCCGCCGCTCGCCGTGGATCCCGTCGCCGATCAGGTCTCGCCGGAAGGCGCGATCGTCTCGCTCGCGGTCGTGGCCTCGGGCGGGGATACGGGGAGCTTCGACTTCCAGGCCAGCGGCCTTCCCTCCGGGCTCTCGATCGCCCCGACCACGGGTCTGATCACCGGTACGATCGCGCTCGGCGCGACCGCCGGAAGCCCCTACAGCGTCTCGGTCAGCGTCGACGACAACGACGCCGACCCGACCGACGTCGTCACGGCGAACTTCAGCTGGACCGTCGATCCCCAGACCCCGATCAACGTCACGCCGGTCCCGGACCAGCAGACCACCGAAGGTGGCTCGGTCTCGGTGCAGGTCGTGGCCTCCGGCGGCGATACCGGGAGCCTCACGTTCCAGGCCTCGGGCCTGCCGGCGGGCCTCTCGATCGGCTCGTCGACGGGTCTGATCTCGGGCACGGTCTCGGCAGGAGCCGCCGCGAGCAGCCCCTACTCGGTCTCGATCACGGTCGACGACGGAGACGGGGACGCCACGGACGGCGTGACCGAGAACTTCACCTGGACGGTCGACGAGCCGGTCGCTACGCCGATCAGCGTGGACCCGGTCCCGGACCAGCAGTCCACCGAGGGCGATCCCGTCTCCCTGCAGGTCGTGGCCAGCGGCGGCGACACCGGAACCTTCGACTTCCAGGCGACGGGTCTGCCGGGTGGCCTCTCGATCGGCTCGTCCACGGGTCTGATCTCGGGCACGGTCGCCGCGGGGGCCAGCACGAGCAGCCCCTACGCGGTGTCGATCACCGTCGACGACAACGATGGCGACGCCACGGACGTCGTGATCGAGACCTTCACCTGGACGGTCGACGCGCCCAGCACGCCGATCGACGTGACCCCGGTCGCGGACCAGGCTTCGACCGAAGGCGACGCGATCTCGCTGCAGGTGGTGGCCAGCGGGGGTGACACGGGGACCTTCGACTTCCAGGCGACGGGGCTGCCGACGGGCCTGTCGATCGGCGCTTCGACCGGCCTGATCTCGGGCACGGTCTCTGCCGGGGCCAGCGCGGGCAGTCCGTACTCGGTGTCGATCACCGTCGACGACAACGACGGCGACGCGACCGACACGGTCGTCGAGGCGTTCAGCTGGACCGTGGTTCCGGACTCCGGCGGCTCGCCGCAGCTGTCGATCGCCGACGCGACGGTCGCGGAGGACGGAGGATCCGCGGTCTTCGTCGTGAGCCTCTCACAGGCCGCCGCCTCGGACGTGAGCTTCAGCTTCGCGACCTCCAACGGGACGGCCGGGACGAAGTGGAACCGGCAGGACTACCAGGCCACGAGCGGAAGCGACAGCATCCTCGCGGGTCAGCTCAGCACGACGATCGAGATCCCGATCTTCGACGACATCGCGATCGAGGGCGACGAGACCTTCAACGTGACCCTGTCCAACGTGAGCGGCGCGGTCCTCCTGGACGGGACGGCGGTCGGGACGATCGACGAAGACGACGGAGAGAACCTCTCCGCCAATCTCGTTCGCTTCGATCTGTCGTCCGGCGGGAATCCCTTCGACCCGTCGAGCTTCGACATCCGTCCCAGCTTCAGCTTCGCGGACGGGCCCTCCGGACTCTCGCTGGTCGTGACCGGGCGGGAGGTGCTGGTCGACGCCGCGGGCCAGGAGACCACCACGGTGATCGCGGTCGACGTCACCCAGACCGGGTTCGGCCTGGGCGTGGCGGGCGTGAGCGACCTGGCCGGGACGAACATCATCTTCGCCAACCAGGTCGACGGCAAGGGCATCGACGGGACGAACGACGGCACCGGCGACTACGAGGAGCTGGTGATCACCGTCTCCGGAGCTCCGAGCGTCCAGCTCGAGACGGTGACCTTCGGCAACGGCAACAGCGACGACGACTTCACGATCGACGTCGGAGGCGTCGAGCTGGTCTCCCGCATCACGGCGACCGATCCCGGCAACCTCCCCCACGACGTGACCTCGTTCGGGGTGGTCGGCAACGAGATCGTCTTCGGGGTCTTCTCGAATACGAGCTCCGACGACTACGCCGTCAAGGTCATCGAGGTGTCGGTTCCCTAGCTAGGCCGACCGCGGCGGGTCGTCGCCGCGACACGATGCGACGGCCTCGAGCAGCCCCTCCGGCGGCTCGAGGCCGAGCGCTTCGTGCATGGCGAGGATGCGAGCGCGCCAGTCGTTGCGCGTGAGGCTCTCGCGGTAGTTCCGCTCCCGGATCGCCGCGAGCCGCGCCTCGTCCTCGAGCAGCGCGAGGGTGAAGGGAGTCCAGTCCTTCCGGTCCTCGGGGAGCTCGATCGCCGAGTCCTCCCAGTCCAACACCTGATCGAAGAGGGGGGTCGTCGGGCGTTTGCCCAGGATCGCGCACCCGGCCGCGCAGCCCTCGAACCATCGGAATGCGATGATCGAGTGCCGGAAACGCCAGGGGCGGGCGTTGACCTGGCCCGAGGCGTAGATCTGGTCGGTCTCGTACATCGAGTCGAAGGCCAGGACGATCTTCGAGAGCGTCATCATCCGGTGGAACTGCATCCGGAGCTCGTAGTCGACCCGCTCCTCGTAGCGAGGGTGGTCGGGGAAGTGGTTCTTGGCCGGCCCCGGGTGTTGATGGCGGTAGTAGGCCTGGCGGCTGTGGGGCTGGTTCATCGCACGTCCCAGCTCCCGGTGGAGCTCGACGGGCGTGCGTCCGAAGCTCATCACGTCGAGGGGGCGCTCGGGCTGGTCGGATCCGTGGCGGACGACGTCGGAGCCCAGGGGCAGGAGGGAGACAGGGATTCCGAAGCGCTCTCCCAGCTCCCCCACCACGTCCATCACGGGAACGAAGAGGTGGTCGATCTCGGCGACCTCGGGCGGGTAGGGGAACCAGGCGTCGACCACGTACGCCGCGACCACGTCGAAGCGGCTTCGCCAGTCCGGGATCGAGGAGAGGACCCCGATCTCGGAGCCGACCATGCAGGGGAGGAGGAGGACGTTGGGGGAGCCGTCCTTCGGGATCTCGACGTCGAGGGTCTCGTAGTATCGGTTCGTTCGGGTGACGAGCTTGCTCGTGCGCGGCGTCAAGAGGCCCCGGCGATGGAGTCCCAGGGTCAGGGGATGCGCCCGGGGCGTGAGGAGCTTCGCCCCACAGGTCTCGACGAGGATCTCCTCGAGCTCGTAGACCGCCGCGTGCGCAGCGGAGTCGCGGATTCCGCGCTGCGAGAGCAGGAATGTCCCCATCTGGATGTGCGCCTCTCTTGCGGCTCGACCGGCGTCAGCGGCCCGGTCGGGGCGCCCCGCATCATCCGTCGACGTCTCTCGAACGGCAAGCCCGACGGGGCCCACCCGTCAGAACAGATCCGAGAAGTCCCCGTAGGCGCTGCCCGCGCACCCGAGCCCCGCCCACACCCGGCCCACGCGGTCGGGGTCCGCGCCCATGGTGCGGACCTGGTGCGGCTGTGAGGCGGCGAAGCCGCCCAGACGGATCCAGGTCGGGTTCGCGCTGTTCGCGTCCGGGGAGGCCCAGGTTCCGTGCTCGCCGTTCACGTACCCGTCGATGTAGAGCACCGGATAGCCTCCTTCGGAGACCGGCGCGCCGAAGGCGAACTGGATGACCTCGCGCGTGCCCGGGACGGCACGCAACGTGCGCCCCTGGTCGAAGGACCGGAAGAACGCCGCATTCTTCGGCTCTCCATCCGGGGCCTCGCCGCCGGCGGTGAGCCAGACGTGCCCGGAGACCGGGGAGGCGAGGCTCGCGTTGTAGTTCCAGGTGCCCTTCACGCCCACCGGAGGCAGCCCCCGCCAGGTCCGCGTCCAGCTCGCTCCGCCGTCCTCGGTGAGCCAGATTCCGCGCAGGCTCTCGTCGTCCGAGTTGGAGTAGAAGTAGAAGGTGCCGAGCCGGTCCGGGTCTGCGACGACGATCTGGCGGTTCAGGTAGAACGCGTTGTGCAGGCCCTTGGTGCGCGCAGCCGTCCAGGGCTTGCCGAGGTCGACCTTCTTCCAGGTGCGACCCCGGTCGAGGGTGTACCAGGGGGCCCGGTCGGCATTGGCGCCGGAGTTCGACGGCACCAGGATGATGTTGTCGATGCCGGAGTAGGCGAGGGTCGTGCCGCGGCCGCCGAGGATCGGCGGGACGCTCGCGAAGGGCGTCCAGGTCGTGCCGTCGTTGCTCGACCAGCCCGAGGCGGCGTAGTCGTTCTCGTCCCAGGAGAAGAAGCGAGCCAGGAAGCGCGGGTTCTGCTTCGAGTAGTCGAGACCCCAGGACGCCGAGAAGTCGTGGCGGTCGTTGATCACGGTCGGGTAGGACTGGTTGGTGCGGTCGAGCTGCCCGTAGCCCTCGTCCCAGAAGGCGGCGTGGACGCGGTTGGAGCCCGGCGGGAGGACCAGGCGGTTGGGGCAGATCTGCTCGATCCCGACGCCGTGGGTGTCCAGCACGACCTCCCCGGGCGTGTTCGCGATCGCCTCGTCGAGGCCGACCGAGGCGATTCCGGCGTTGCCTCCCGAGGCCCAGATGCGCCGCGCGACCGGGTCGACGATGTAGCTGTTGGCCAGATAGCCGCTTCCCGCCTCCTGCGTGTGCCAGCCGATTCCCCCGGTGCTGCGAAGGGCGGATGCCTTCCAGTTGGGCGGCGTCCAGGACGCACCGCGGTCCCTGGAGATGCTGAAGTTCGTGACGGAGAGACGGCCGACCAGGATCAGGTCGGGGTCGTCGGGGTCGAGGGCGAAGCTCGTGCCCTGGGTGCTCGGGGAGCCCAGATCCTTCCAGCGCCCGTTCTCGTAGCGCCAGAGCCCCTTGCCAGCGACGTAGTAGCCGCCGCGGGAGTCGAACTCCGCCATCTTGGGCTGGAAGGGGGGCGCTCCCGCCGAGATGTCCTGCCAGCTCTCGCCACTGTCGGTCGAGCGCCAGTAGCGGTCGCCCGAACTCATGATGATCTCGGAGGTGCGCCCGCCGACGACCGGAGAGGCGCGGTTGAACGCGACACCCGTGTAGGCGGGCGGATTGTCGCCGACCGGCGCGGGGAGTCCCGACACGCGATCGAATCGGGTCCCGTTGGTGCTCCGGAACATGCCCGTCTCGTCACCCATCAAGACGTGGTTCGGATTGCGCGGGTCGATGTCTCCGTGGCGCTGGAACGTGCGCACCTTGCCGCCGTTGGAGTCGACCTGGAGCCCCTCCTTGACGGCCTGCCAGCTCTTCCCCCCGTCCCGCGAGCGGAAGATCACTCCGCCCGCGACGGGCGAGGTGTCGTAGGCCGCGTACATCACCCGACTGTCGCTCGCCGCGACCAGCATCTCGTACACGCCCGTGCCGTTCCACGGCACGTTGTAGCGGGTGCCGAGTCGGGCGGGGATCAGCTGGGTGAAGTGCCCCGTCTGATCGTCGAAGAGGTAGCCGCCCGAGGTATCCGTGCGGAACACCTTGGTCCCGTCGTCGGCCACGTCCCCGCCGGTGACGAAGCCCCCGGCCCCGATGCGCCCCGCCGTCCAGCGGGGAACCCGGACCTCGAGGTTGCAGGCTGCGTAGGGGCTTCCATTGCGGGAGAAGCTCACCTGGTAGGTCCCGGCGTCCTCGGCCGTGACGTCGCGCAGCCGCGCCTCGGCTTCGGCACCCGAGCCCGTGGCCACCGGCTCGGGCGCGCCCAGCCGCTCCCATCGCCACGTGAGGCCCGAGACCCCGTCGGCATTCCTCAGCGTCGCGATGGATCGCAGGTCACCACCCAGCCCGACGGCGGCCGCCCCATTCAGGGTCTGGTGGACGAACTCGCACGCCGAGGGGTCGGGGTCCGGGGCCGACTCCTCCAGCAGGAAGGGGGCCGGCGGGGGCTCCTGGGCCACCGCGGGCGAGGTACCGGCCAGAGCGATGACGATCGCCCCGGCCCTGAAGACGCCAACCGAGTCCAGCAACCCTACCCCCCCAAGTCCCTGTTCACGACGCGCAAACCTAGCAAGAAGGCGTGCTTTGGCTGCGTTGAAGACCACCCGGGGCGGACCTGGTCCCCCGGGGGATGACGTGGCGGTGCGTGCGTCGGGAGATCACAGCGCTAAATCACTGTGGCTGATCTCGAACGCGGACGAGGGCCGGCAGATGATTCCGGATGCAGACGAAGCGGCCTCTCCGATCCGCGCCCGCACGGTCGTCTCCGACGAGACGCCGCTCCAGGGCCCGGTGATCGTGGTGGGGCTGCCGCGGAGCGGCTCCTCTTTCCTGAGCCACGTCATCTCGCAGCTCGGCGACTGCTTCATCTTCGACGACCTCTACCTCCACCGGGAGGCGATCGGCAGGGACGCCATGGGACGGCTCTCCGATGCGCATCTCCGCGAGCTGCTGCACTTCCTCGGCTGGCAGATTCGTGCCCGGCTGCGTTGGGGGAGCTACTCGCGTCCGAACCTGACCGAGGAGGACGTGGAGCCGATGAACGAGAGCCTCGTCGCCGCCTACTCCGGGAGGGAGGCGCCGACCTGGTACGAGCTCCAGCGGGAGTGGATGACCCGCCTGGCGCTCGCGGCCTCCGCCCGCATCTGGGGCTACAAGTGTCCCGGCGAGTTCACCCACGTCGATCAGCTGATCGAGCACTACCCCGATGCGCGCTTCATCTACCTGATGCGCGACCCGACGAACGTCCTGGCCTCCTACAAGAACATCGCGGGCAGCACCGACGGGACGCCCGGGCAGTACCACCCCGTCGTGTACGCCAGCTACTGGCGCTCGGCGGCCTCCGCCTACCGGCGGCACGTCGAGCGCTACGGGCCGGAGCGCGTGATGCTCGTCCGCTTCGAGGACCTGGTCGCCGACCCCAAGGGTCAAGCCGACCGGATCGCCGACTTCATCGGGACCGAACGCGCGCGAGAGATCGATACGCCTGCACCCAACACCTCGTTTCCGGAGGGTGGGCGACGCGGCATCAGCGGGCTCGAAGAGCGGATCCTCTCGCGCGTCGCGTCGGCCGAAGCCGGACACCTGGGCTACACGCTGCCGCCGGGCCGCATCTCGCTCCGCGACGGGGTCGAGTTCGCCTGGATCAGCCTGCGTTTCGCCGTCTATCAGGTCAGGCGGATGCTGCGCGGCGAGTTCGGCGGCTGGCGCGCGATCTTCGACCGCGTGAAGGGCTTGCGCGACTGACCGCTCCGCGCCTGGCCGGCTAGCTGCCGCTCCGCGCCTGGCCGGCTAGCTGCCGCTTCGCGCCTGCCGGCTAGCTGCCGCTCCGCGCCGAGCGCCAGAGCAGTCGGACGGCGTAGGGCAGGTCTCGCAGCAGGTATCGCGAGGCGAGGCGTCCGGGCTCGCTGCCGAGCCGGTGGACCCACTCG
>JASJCN010000148.1 GCA_030065975.1 Myxococcota bacterium | reverse complement strand
CCCTCGAGGAGATCGAGCGGCGCTTCTCCCGGCGCTAGCCCGCCACTCGGGTCGCCTCCGGCCCGGTCGCTAGCCTGTGGCGCCCATGTCCTCCCCGGCCGACCCCTCCGCCTCCGAACCTGGATCCGGTTCCGGTTCCGGTTCCGATTCCGGTCCCGATGGCACGATTCCCGTCGTGGTCGTCACCGGTCCGACGGCCGCGGGCAAGACGGCGGCCGCTCTCGAGCTCGCCGAGCGCTTCGGCGGCGAGATCATCAACGCCGACTCCCAGCAGGTCTACATCGGCATGGACATCGGCACGGCCAAGCCCACGCCCGAGGAGCGGGCCCGGGTCCGCCATCACCTGCTCGACGTGGTCCGGCCGGACGTCCGTTACAACGCGGGGCGTTACGGCGTCGAGGCCCGGCTGGCCGCCGAGGACATCCACGCGCGAGGCCGCCGCGTCTTTCTGTGCGGCGGCACCGGGCTCTACATCCGCTCGTTCCTCGAGGGCCTGAGCGCCGAGGTCGGCGGCCGCTCCGAGCTCCGGGCCGAGCTCGAGGCCGAGCACGAGAAGGCCGTGGCCGAAGGAGACCCCGAGCGACTCCACCGGCGCCTTGCGAAAGGCGACCCCGAACGAGCCGCGCAGCTCCACCCCAACGACGTCGTGCGGCTGGTGCGGGCGATCGAGCTGCTCGAGACGACCGGGCGACGCCCGTCGGAGCTTCGCTGTCGCGAGGCGAGAGCCTCACCGTTCCGCGCGCTGCATCTCGCACTCGACCCCGGCGAGAAGCTGCGCGAGCGGATCGACGTGCGCTGCGAGGTGATGGTCGAGCAGGGCCTCCTGTGGGAGGTTCGGCGACTGCGCGAAGAGGGCTACGGGCCCGAGCTTCCGAGCATGCAGGCCATCGGCTATCGCCACATGCAGCCGGTGGTCGACGGCACAGCCACCCTGGCCAGCATCCTGCCGCTGCTCAAGCGCGACACCTGGCAGCTCGCGCGACGCCAGCGCACCTGGCTGCGCGCCGTTCCCGAGGCGCGTTGGATCGACCCCTCGGCCCCGGGCGCGGCGCAGCAGCTCGCGGACGAGGTCGAGGCGTTCCTGTCCCAGACCGGCTGAGCCGGCGCGGACGGGCCGGATCGGGGCCGGCGCCCTCTGGAGGGAAGGGCGCTCGGCCGCTCGCGGCGGGGATCAGCCGGCGGTGGTGTAGTCGACGCCGAACTTGATGTCGTAGATCCCGTTCTCGAAGTCGACCAGCGCTTCGTTCTCGTCCGCCGGGTCGAAGAGCGGATCCATGTCGGCTTCGGTGAAGAGCAGCACGAGGCCCGGGATCAGCTCGAGCACGCCGGTCAGGCCGCGCAGCACGCCGGCGCCGACGTTCACCATCGTGTTCCAGATCCAGCCCGGGAGCGGATAGGCGATGCGCACACCGAGGGAATCGTCGATGTCCCGCAGGTTGTTGTAGATCGAGAGCGTGGACGTGACCGGAGCCAGGATGATGTCGCCGGGCCACTGGGTCAGGTTCTCGATCGAGCGCTTGAGCGTGTCGGGCGTCGCCGCCGCGGGAAGCGCCGAGAAGGCGAAGCAGAACGCAACGAGAGCCGCGGCCACGCGGCGGTTGAGAGCCATCGAGTCAATCCCTCCAGAATGGGTATCGGCTGTGGAACCGATTCCCGAAAGCCGGGCCCGAATCGACCCGGCAAGCACCCCGAGCGCAACGTTGGTCCGCGCTGCGGCGCTTGTCAAGCAAACGATGCGGCCGCGCCCGGTTGCAACGGAGAGTTGCGGGGGCCGCCGGGCTCCCGCCGAGGTCTCCTCTGCGCCGCTCGAAGTCCCGCGGGAGCCGAGTTGCGACGCAGCGAGTCAGGGGTAGCGTGCCAGGGCGCCCGGCAGCGACTCCCCGGGTGGCGGGCCCGAGCGGTGTCCAAAGGCGAATGTCCGATCGATCCATTCCCATCGTGGCCATCCTGGGCCGTCCCAACGTGGGGAAGTCCACGCTCTTCAACCGCTTCGCGGGGCGGCGCCGGGCCCTCGTGGAGGACACGCCCGGCGTCACCCGGGACCGCCTCGCCGAGGAGGTCGACGTCTCGGGGCGCCCGGTGCTGGTGGTGGACACGGCAGGGCTCGACCCGGAGCCCGAGAGCGCCATCGAGGCCGCCGTCCAGGCCCAGGCGCGCACGGCCATCGAGGAGGCCGACGCGATCCTCTTCGTGGTCGACGGCCAGGCCGGGCTGCTCCCCGAGGAGGAGGAGATCGCCCGCATGCTGCGCCGCGGCGGACAGCCGGTCGCGCTGGCCGTGAACAAGGTCGACCACCCGAAGCACCAGCACCGCGTGGGCGAGTTCCACGCTCTCGGCCTCGACCTCGTGCGCGGCATCTCCGCCGAGCACGGCAGCGGGGCCTGGGACCTGCTCGAGGAGCTGGTCGAGCAGCTGGGCGAGCCCGGCGAGCGCCCGGCGACGGACGAGGCGACCCGGGTCGCGATCGTGGGCCGCCCCAACGTGGGCAAGAGCTCGCTCCTCAACCGCCTGGTGGGCGAGGAGCGCGTGGTCGTCTCCGACGTGCCGGGGACCACGCGCGACGCCATCGACATCCGTCTCGAGCACGAGGGCCAGGCCTACGTGTTCGTCGATACCGCCGGCATCCGCCGGCCCGGCTCGCGGCGGCGCGTGGGCGAGCAGGGCGCCGCGCTGATGGCCGTGCGCGCCATCGAGCGGGCGAGCGTCGCGCTCGTGCTGGTGGACGCGTCGGAGGGCTTCACCGATCAGGATGCGCGGGTGCTCTCGCTCGTGCGTGAGCGCGGCTGCGCCGGCGCCGTGCTCGTGAACAAGTGGGACCTCGCCGAGCGCGAGGACGAGGGCTTCCGGAGGCGCCTGCGCGACGAGCTCGAGCGGCGGCTGCGCGGCCTGTCGGACGTGCCCCTGTTGCGGATCTCCGCCCAGACCGGCAAGGGCGTGGCCCGCATCTTCCCGCTCATCACGAAGCTGGCGGAGGCCGGTGGCGTGGAAATCCCGACGGCCGAGCTGAACCGCTGGCTGCGCGATGCCGTAGCCCGCCACGAGCCGGCCATGGCCCAGCGCGGCGCGCGCAAGCGGCCGCTCAAGTTCTTCTACGCCACCCAGGTCGGGACGCGGCCGCCGACCTTCGTGCTCTTCTGCACCGAGCCCAACGCCGTCCAGGGCTCGTACCTGCGCTTCCTCGAGAACCGCCTGCGCGAGCAGTTCGACCTCGGCGGGGCACCGGTCCGGTTGATCCTGCGCAAGCGGCGCAGCGAGGACGAGGACGGCTAGGCGCTCGTGGGCGGCTTTCGCCAGCGCGCGACGACGACCGCGAGAAGCGTCGCGCCCAGACAGGCGAGGGCGAAGGCGTCTCCCAGGCGCGTGTAGAGGGTCGGGGCACCCGAGCCCAACGCGACGGTCGTGCGCAGCACGCCGCTCGTTCCGGGCTCGAGCCGCTCGAGCACGCGGCCGTCCGGTGCGATCACCGCGGAGACACCGGTGGTCGTGGCGCGCAGCACGGGCAGCCCGGTCTCGATCGCGCGGAATCGCACCATCGCGAGGGATTGTGCCGCGGCGCCCGAGCCCCGGAACCAGCCGTCGTTCGAGAGCACGAGCAGGCTCCGGGCCCCGGCCCGGGCGGCCTCCCGCGAGAGATCCGGGTACAGCGCCTCCATGCAGATCAGCGGCGCGAGCGAGTGGCCCGCCACCTCGAAGAGCGTGGCTTCCGTGCCCGCGGCGTAGCTCGCTGCATCGAGCTCGCCCCGGGACCCGAGCGCACCGAGGTCGCCGAGGGGCCGGGTTTCGCTGAACGGCAGCAGGCGGCGCTTGTCGTAGCGGCCGTGCACGTCTCCGCCAGCCAGCAGGAAGGCGCTGTTGAAGTCCGCGCGCCGGCCGTCGCGGCTCTCGCGGTGCGGGGCTCCGAGCACGAGCGGTGCGGGGCGAGCCAGCGCGTGCAGGGGCGGCCCGTAGACGGGATCGTCGACGCCGGTCTGGATGGCGTTCTCGGGCCACACCACGAGGTCGGGCGGGCCGGCCTCGGCATCGCGCTGGACGCGAAGCGTGAGGCCCGTGTAGCGGCGCAGCACCTTCGACGCCCCGGTCCGACGCCAGCGAAGCTCGGGCGGCACGTTGCCCTGAACCAGCGCCACGTCGAACCCGTCGTGGGACACGCGCGCGGTGTGGGCGAGCGTCTCGCTGCGCACCGCGCCGTAGGCGAGGGCGGCTCCCACGCACAGCAGGAGGGCGGTGGCGTTGGCGAGGAGCGGGCGGGGCAGCCTTTGCGGGCGCGCGCGCAGGACGAGCCACGCCTCCGCGAGCACGGCATTCGCGGCCGCGAGGAGGAAGCTCAAACCGAACACGCCGAACAGGGCCGCGAGCTGCCGCAGCCAGGGCCAGTCCACGGCCGCGTCGCCGAGCCGCGTCCAGGGTGAGCGGAAGCCGAGCTCGATGCGCAGCCACTCGGCCGCCGTCCACGCCGCGGCGAACAGCCACGGGAAGAGGCCAACGGGCAGCCGGCGCTGCGCGCCGGCCTGGGCGCCGAGCAGGAGTCCGTAGTACGGAGCGAGCGCGGTCGTGCCGAAGATCGCCCAGAACGCGATGGCGAAGGGGAGGGGCCGCTCGAAGTGGCCGCTCAGGGTCGGGATCAGCCAGGGGATCACCGCCAGGGTCCCGACCCAGCCGAACAGCGCGCCCAGGGCCACGCCGCTGCGTCCCGAGCCGCTTCGCAAGGCGACGACCAGGGGCACCAGGGCGACCCAGGCCAGGGCGCCGAGACCGAGCGGCGGGAACAGCGCGCCGTAGAGCACGCCGGACACGAGCGTCGCCATCGGCCTCCAGATCATCGGGGCCCCATCGGCGTCCGGACTGGCGTCCAGTTTGGCGCCCGGATTGGCGTCGAGATCGGCGTCGAGATGCACCGCACGGGGCCTGGATCGGGATCCTGCGCCAGCGCCTTGAGTTCGGCCGCCGAGCTGCCGATCGATCGGGGATGCGGACCCGGCGCGATCCCGTGCTGTTGGTGGGCGCGCTGCTGGTGCTCGCCGTGACGCTGCATGGCCTCTTGAGCGCTGCGGCGTGGACCGGGCGTCCCTTCGCGGGCTTCCTGCTGCTCGAGAACCACGTGGTGCCCTCCGCGGGTCTCGCTCACTGGCCCGGCACGGCCGGCGGCGAGATCTACCAGCGCGAGCTGGTGAGCATCGACGGCCGACTCCTCGAGGATCCCGCGCAGCTGCAGCGCCACGCCCGCAGCCTGCCGGTCGGCACGCCCGTGACCTACCGCTTCGGCCACGGCGAGGACGCGATGGAGCGCGTCATCGAGACGCGGCTCTTCAAGCGCAGCGACTTCCTGCTGCTGTTCGGCTCGTTCCTCTTCTGCGGTCTCGGACTGACCGGCGTGGCGCTCACGATCCGCTTCCTGCGGCCCCACGATCCGGTGGGTCGCGGCAGCTCGATCTCGCTCTGGCTGATCGGGATGTGGGCGCTCACCGCGATGGACCTCTACGGCCCCCATCGCGGCTTCCGCGTGCACGCGTTCTTCGAGTGCTTCATCTGGGCCGGCACCCTCCACCTCGCGCTCGTGTTCCCGGCCCCGCGGAGCCTGGCGCGACGCTTCCCCGGCCTGATCCCCCTGTGCTACGCGGCCGCCGCGCCACTCGCCCTGTGGAACCAGGTGGGCCTCTTCGATCCGGCGACCTACGTGCTGACCCACCGCATCGCGACCAGCGCGTTCGGGATTGCGGCGGTCGCCCTGATCGCGGCGCAGGTGTACACGTTCGTGCGGCCGCCGAGCTTCGACGCACGCCAGCGGGTGAAGGTGATGGCGCTCGGATCCGTCGCCGCGCTCGCACCCCAGGTGCTGCTCTCCATCGCTTCGGCCGCATCGGGCGGACAGGCTCCCGAGAACCTGATGGGCTGGAGCGGGATCTTCTTCCCCCTGGCCGTCGCCTACTCGGTGCTCCGCAGCGACCTCCTGCGCGTCGACGTGATCCTGCGGCGCACCGTGGCCTACACGGTGCTGACGGGTCTCGTGGCCATCGGCTACCTGGCAGCGCTGGCCGCGATCGGGCCCGCCTTCCGCGCCTTCGGCATCACCGACTCGGCGACCTCTGCGCTCTCGCTCTCGACGCTCCTCGTGCTGGTGGTGCTGCCGCTTCGCGACGGCGTCCAGTCGATGGTGGATCGCATCTTCTTCCGCACCCAGTTCGACTACCGACGACTCGTGGGCGAGACGAGCGCCGCGATGGCCACCCTGACGGAGCTCCCGGTGCTGGCGGCCCACCTCGAGGAGGTGGTGAAGCGGGCCCTCGCCCCCGAATCGCTCACGCTCAAGCTCGCCGCGCCCCAGCAGGGCTCGATTCCGCTGGACGAGGTTCCCTGGCACGGCTCGGACGCGCGGCGCACGTCTCCCGACGCGTGGATCATCGAGCTGCCGGGCGACGGGCTCGGCGTGGCATTCGTGGCCCAGGGCCGGCTCGTGGCGGCCATGCAGCTCGGACGGCCGCTCTCCGGCCGCTTCTACACCGGCGACGACCGCCGCTTCCTGAGCACGCTCGCGAACCAGGGCGCGATCGCCATCCAGAACTCGCTGGCGCTCCTGAGCCTGAGGGAGCTGAACCGAACGCTCGAGTCGCGGGTGGTGGAGCGCACCGCGGAGCTGAGCGAGGCCCTCGACGAGCTGCGCGAGACCCAGCAGCAGATGGTCCACCAGGAGAAGATGGCCTCCCTCGGCCAGCTCGTGGCCGGCGTCGCCCACGAGATCAACAACCCGCTCAACTTCATCCACGGCAACCTCTCGCTCCTGCGCGAGTACGTCGACACCCTGACCCGGACGCTCACGCGCTATGGCGAGGTCGCGGCCGGCAAGGAGCCCGAGCTCGCCACGATCCGCGAGGAGCTGGACGTCGACTTCGTGCTCGACGACCTCCAATCGCTGTTCGCCGGCTGCGAAGAGGGCGTGAGCCGCACCACGACCATCGTGAAGGATCTGCGGACCTTCTCGCGCCTCGAGAGTGGCCGCCCGACCGAGGTGGACCTCTCGGCGGTGATCGACGCCACGCTGAACCTGCTGCGCGGCAAGCTCACCGGCATCGAGGTCGAGCGCGAGGAGGAGGACGTCCCGCTCATCGAGGGCCTCGAGGGACAGCTGGATCAGGTCCTGCTCAACCTCGTGGCGAACGCCGCGGATGCGGTGGGCGACCGCGGCACCATCCGCATCCGGCTACGAGCCGAAGGGAAGGGCGCGCGCGAAGGGGTGGTGCTCGAGATCGAGGACGACGGCTGCGGCATCGCACCCGAGGCCCGCGAGCGCATCTTCGAGCCCTTCTTCACCACCAAGGAGGTTGGCCAGGGCACGGGCCTGGGGCTCGCGATCTCCTACGGCGTGGTGGCGCGCCACGGCGGCGAGATCGGCGTCGAGAGCGAGCCCGGGCGCGGCACGTGCTTCCGGATCCGGCTGCCGCGGGTCTTCCCGCGCACCGAAGACGGCGGCGCCTGAGCGCGCAGCGAAGACGGCGGCGCCTGCGACCGGAGCGCGCCTCAAGCGGGGGCCCAGGGACGCCGAATCAGGGAGCGATGCCGACCGAAGCGTCTCGAATCCTGGTCGTGGACGACGAGCCTCGCGCCGTCGAGCTGCTGGTGCGCATCCTCCGCGCCCGCGGCAAGGTCGAGACCGCCCTCTCCGGGGCCGAGGCGGCCGAGAAGCTCGCAGCCCAGGACTTCGAGGTCGTGATCTGCGACCAGCGCATGCCCGGGATGACCGGCGTCGATCTCCTGAGCTCCATCGCAGACCGCGACGACACCGTGGGCCGCATCCTGCTCACGGGCTACTCCGACCTCGACGCGACGGTCGAGGCCATCAACCGCGGCCGGGTCCACGCCTTCCTCCACAAGCCGTGCTCGCCCCAGGACCTGCGGGCGACCATCGCCGGCGTGCTCGACCGCGTGCACCTCGCGCGGGAGAACGCGCGCCTGCTCGCGCGCCTCGACACCGCGAAGGATCAGGTGGTGGCCGCCGAACGCATGGCGGCCATCGGCAAGATGAGCGCGATGGTCGTCCACGACCTGCGCAGCCCGATCACCGTGGTGCAGTCGGTCGCGGCCGAGCTCGAGCGGGTGGGCGAGAGCAGAGGCCTCCCGGAGCTCGCTCCCCTGGGCCAGGAGATCCGCACCGAGGCCGACCACATGCAGCGCATGTGCGACGAGCTGATGGACGTGACCCGCGCCAACGAGGCGACCCCGCGCAGCGAGAAGGCCATGGACGACGTGGTGTCGAGCGCGCTCGCTCCTCTGGCCGAAGCCGCCGGCAGCCAGGGCGTGACCCTCGAGCTCGAGCTCCACTCCGACGCGATCGTGTGCGTGGACGAGGACGGCCTGCGTCGCGCGCTGCGCAACCTGGCCCAGAACGCCCTCGAGGCGATGGCGGATGGGGGGACCCTCCGGGTCGAGACCCGGGCCGACGGGCCCTGGGTGTGGATCCGCGTGCGCGACAACGGCCCCGGCATCCCCGCCGAGATCCTGGACGACGTGTTCGAGCCCTTCGTCACGCAGGGCAAGGCGCACGGCTCCGGGCTCGGGCTCGCCGTCGTTCGCAAGGTCGTCCAGGACCACGAAGGCGGCGTCGAGGTGTCGAAGCCCGAGGGCGGCGGCACGGCCTTCGACGTGCGACTCCCCGTCGCGTCATGACCGACGAGAAGCGCCCCGCGATCCTCCTGCTGGGAGCCGAGGGGGCGCTGTGCCGGGAGCTCGAGCGGGAGCTCGCCCGCGACTTCCGGGTGCGCTCTCGCCGCTTCGTCCCGCTGCCGCCCATCGAGGACCTGCTCGACGTGCAGGCGGCGCTCGTGGTGGTCGAGGCCGACCACGCGGAAGGGCTCGCCGAGCTCGCCGAGACCCTGAAGGGCGTGCCGGTGGGCGCCGCGTCGGTGCTGCTGGCGCGAAGCCTCTCCGAGGACGCGATCGAGGCCGCGGTCGCCGAGCTCGCCCCGCGGCATCTGCTCTTCGACCCCGTGCCCGCGATCGCCCTGCGCCACGCCCTGCGCGACGTCGAGGGCCAGCACGTCGGCCGGGGCGCGCGCGATCAGCACCGTCCCGCGCGAGCGCTGCTGGGCATCAGCTCGGCGATCCGCCGGGTGACCGAGCACATCGAGCGCATCGCCCCCTCGCAGATGTCCGTGCTGGTGCTCGGCGAGACCGGGACGGGCAAGGAGCTCGTGGCCCGGGCCATCCACGAACGGAGCCCGCGCGCAAGCCGCGCGTTCGTCGCGGTGAACTGCGGCGCCCTCACCGAGACGCTGCTCGAGGCGGAGCTCTTCGGCCACGAGAAGGGGGCCTTCACCGGCGCCACCAAGGATCGCCGGGGCCTGTTCGAGGAGGCCGACGAGGGCACGCTCTTCCTCGACGAAGTGGGCGAGATGAGTCCGCAGCTGCAGGTCAAGCTGCTGCGCGTGCTCGAGACCGGCGAAGTCCGGCCCGTGGGCTCGAACCACAGCCGCCGCACCCGGGTCCGGGTGGTCTCGGCGACCCACCGCGACCTCGAGACCGAGGTGGAGGAGGGGCGCTTCCGACAGGACCTGCTCTACCGGCTGAACGCCGCCACGATCTACCTGCCTCCGCTGCGGCGACGCCGGGTGGACATCCCGTTCCTCGCCCAGCACTTCGCCGAGGAGCTCGGCCGCGAGCAGGCGCGACGCATCGTCCTCGGCGAAGACTTCGTCGAGGCCCTGGCCCAGCGCGACCTGCCCGGCAACGTGCGCGAGGTCCGCAACGCGGTGGAGCGCGCCATCGCACTGACCGAGCCGGGCGAGGCCATCTCGTCGGAGGCCCTCGCCCCCGACGCCTCGTTCCGGCCCGCGCTCTTCGCGATGGGCACGCTCGCCGATCGCGTGGCTCAGCTCGAGACCCAGGCCATCCAGGAGGCGCTCCAGCGCTTCGACGGAAACAAGACCCACGTCGCCGAGGCACTCGGCATCTCGCGAGCCGGCCTGCGCCAGAAGATGCGGCGGCTCGGCTTGGACTAGACGCTCTCGTGAGCCCGGGCCCGCAGGGCGGCGTGGCTCACGGCCAGAGCGAAGAGGAAGGCGGTGAGGCCGACCGCGTTCTGGGCCGCCTTCCCGCCGGTGAAGGACTCGGCGATCATCAGCGCGATGATGGGCACGACGGCGAGGAGCGCGCCGAGCCCGAGGCCGCGCATCTCGCGACGCACGCCGCTCCGGTGCTCCAGCACGTAGCGCGTGCCCTGGATGCCGAGCAGCGCGAGGAGCGCGGCGCCGGCGGCCGACGTCGCGGCGAGGTGGAGCTGCACGTAGGCGTCGGGGTGCGGAAGGGCGATCTGGTACGCGACCGCCAGTGCACCCGCGACGAGGTACGTCGCGACCAGGATCTCCGGCCGGATTCCGCGACCGGGCCGCGGGAAGCCGAGGGCCATGTGCAGGGAGGCCGCGAAGAGGAACGACTCGAAGGCTGCATGCAGACGGAAGAGGGCGGAGGGCCCGTACAGATCGAGTGCGGTGAGCCCCCAGGCGGCGCCGACGAGCAGGAAGGGGACCGTCGCGCGCGCACCACTTCCCGGACGCCCGCGCAGCAGGACCAGGATCCCGCAGCTGCCGAGGATCAGGCCGTTGACCAGGTACGTCCCGAACAGGAGGCCGAAGTCACGGAGCTCGAAGCGGCGGGTTTCGAT
>JASJCN010000147.1 GCA_030065975.1 Myxococcota bacterium | reverse complement strand
CTGCGCCGCAAGATGGATCCCGGCGAGCTCACCTACGGCCGCTACCTGGGCATCGCGGAGCAGGTCTACCTGAGCGCCCTCGACAACCTCCACGAGGCGGTGCTCGCGACGCGCGCAGCCCGCGCCATCGACCTCGACTACATCGAGAAGCGCCTGGATCAGATCGAGTCGGACGGCATCCAGGAGAGCGAGGAGCGCGAGGTCGAGACCCTCGAGGGGCGGAGGCAGCTGCGCGCCGAGCAGGAGCGGCGCGTGGAGGAGATCCTCTCCCTGAACGAGGCGGCCATGACCAAGCTGGACGCGACCTCGGCGGCGATCGCGGCGGTTCGCACCCAGACCAGCCAGGCCGCCCTCGACCTCGAGACGGCGATGAGCGAGCTCGAGATCCTGGCCGAGCGGGCCCCGAAGTACGCCGCTTCCGAGACGACGCGCTAGCGCGTCGGGGTCTTGTAAGGGAAGGTTTGTGCCGATGGAGGTGTCATGAGCGCGAATGCCCCGACCGCCCAGGCGATGAGCCTCTCCCTCGACGTGGAGGCGGCCCGCGCCGCCACCGCCGAGGCCCTGCCCCATCCCGACATCGACCCCGAGCTCGACGCCAAGGCCACCCAGTTCGCCGACGCCCTGGCCTCGGTCGATCCCGCCGACGCGAGGGCGCAGACCCACAAGAAGACCATCGAAGAGGCCGGCCGCGAGCTCCAGCGCAAGTCCGGCCACAGAAGCCGCATGCTCGAGGAGCCGATCAAGGCCCTCTCCCAGCGCGGCGCCGACGGCGGCGAGGTGGGGCGCGCGCTGGTCGACCTGAAGGTCCAGGTGGAGGAGCTCGATCCGACCCGCTTCGACTTCGACCCGGGCTTCGTCTCGCGCATCGCCGGCTACCTGCCCTTCGTCGGCACGCCGCTCAAGCGCTACTTCAGCCAGTACGAGAGCGCGCAGACGGTGATCGACGCGATCCTGAAGTCGCTCGAGCTCGGCCGCGAGCAGCTCGGCCGCGACAACGTGACCCTGTCCGAGGACCAGAAGATCATGCGCGAGCTCACGGGCAAGCTCGAGAAGCAGATCCAGCTGCTGCAGCTCGTCGACCAGAAGCTCGCCTACAAGCTCGAGCGCGAGATCCCGGCGACGGACAAGCGCCATGCCTTCATCTCCGAGGAGCTGCTCTTCCCGCTGCGCCAGCGCGTGATGGACCTGCAGCAGCAGCTCGCGGTGAACCAGCAGGGCTTCCTCGCCATCGAGCTGATCGTCCGCAACAACAAGGAGCTGATCCGCGGCGTGAACCGCGCCCTCGACGTGACGGTGAGCGCCCTGCAGGTGGCCGTCACCGTGGCCCTCGGCCTGGCCCACCAGAAGATCGTGCTCGACAAGGTGAACGCGCTGAACACCACCACCTCGGACCTGATCTCCGGGACCGCCGAGCGGCTTCGCACCCAGGGCACCGAGATCCACAAGCAGGCCTCGAGCGCCATGCTCGACATGGACGCGCTGCGCTCGGCGTTCAGCGACATCCACGCCGCGCTCGACGAGGTGTCGCGCTTCCGCAGCGAGGCGCTGCCGCGCATGGCCGAGCAGATCGACGAGCTCGACCGCATGACCGGCCAGGCCGAAGAGACCATCAACCGGCTGGAGCAGGGCAACCAGGCCCAGCCCCGTCTCGATCTCGATCCCAACTGAGACCGAACTGAGACCGAACAGAGACCGAACTGAGCCCCAACCACCCCCCGGCTAGCCCCCGGCGCGCCGAGAGGCCCACGAGAGACTCTTGCCCGACCGGCCGTTCCGAGGCCCCCATCCCCGGCGACTCGCCGAGGCGATCGAAGCCGGCGACATCGAGGCCCTGACCCGGGGGCTCGACGCCGGCGCGTCTCCGGACACGCGCGTCCAGGATCGCTTCACCCTGCTGATGCACGCCGCCGTGCTCGGGAACGGCGCGGCGGTCGACCTCCTGCTGGGCCGCGGCGCCGACCCCTCCATCATCGACGAGCGCGGCCTGGACGCCGCCGACTACGCCGGCGCCAGCGGCCACGAAGTCCTGGCGCGGCGGCTGCGCGGCGCGGCCGCCACCCGGCGTGCGCGACGCTCGCGCTTCAGCTCCGACGAGCGCGCGCTGCTCGAGGGCATCTGGGGGCCCGAGCTCTTCGAGCTGGTGAAGGACAAGCTGAAGCCCGCGCCCCCCAAGGCGGGGGCGACGCCCACACCGAGACCGGAACGGAGCCCCGCCACACCGGCTCCTCGGGGAGCGACGGCAAGGGCACCCGTTCCCGCGGCGTCCGCGAGCGAGGCGCCACCCCAGCCTGGACCCGCGACCGAGGACCCGGAGCCGGAGAGCGAGGAGATCGTGCTCGACGAGCTGGTCGGGCAGGACGCCGCCAAGGCCTCGTTGCGCCAGGTGATCGCGCTGGCGAAGGTGAACGCCGAGCGCACCCGCCGCGGCCTCCCGGCCCCGAAGCTCACCCTCCACGCGATCTTCTCGGGCAGCCCCGGGACGGGGAAGACCACCTTCGCCCGCTTCTACGCCCAGGAGATCCGCAAGCTCGGCGTGCTCTCCGAGGGACAGCTGGTGGAGGTGAGCCGCGCCGACCTCGTGGCCGAGTACGCCGGCCAGACGGCCGCGCGCACCCAGGAGGTGATCGAGAGCGCGCTCGGCGGCGTGCTGTTCGTGGACGAGGCCTACGCGCTCAAGCAGGAGGGCAGCGATGCCTTCGGGCAGGAGTGCATCGATACGCTGGTCAAGGGCATGGAGGACCACCGCAAGGACCTGGTGGTGATCCTCGCCGGCTACGAGCAGGAGATGCGCGACTTCCTGCAGCAGAACACGGGCCTGCGCAGCCGCATCCCGAACCACATCACCTTCCACGACTTCACCGACTCGGAGCTCGGCGCGATCCTCGACATCTTCCTCGAGAAGGCCGGCGTCGGGACCTCCGACGACTGCCGGGATCTGGCCGTGGAGCAGATCGCCCAGGGACGCCGCGGCCACTCGTTCGGCAACGCCCGCGAGGTGCGCAACGTGTTCGAGCGCTCGCTGGCGCAACAGAGCGTGCGGCTCTCGGGCGAGGACCTGGCGGCGCTGTCACCCGAGTCGCTCTCGACGCTGGTCTGGTCCGACTGGACGCCGGACCCCGACGATCGCTCGCTCCTGCCCGACGCGGGCGACGACGCGAGCACCGCCCTCGACCGCCTGCGCGGCCTGGTCGGGCTCGAGGCCGTGAAGCAGGAGCTGCTCGGGCTGGCCGACTACGTGCGCGTGGCCCGGCTGCGCGATCCGGGGCGCGGCGTTCCGGAGCTCTCCCTGCACATGGTCTTCCTCGGCAATCCCGGGACGGGGAAGACCACGGTGGCGCGACTGCTCGGCGAGATCCTGAAGGAGCTCGGCCTCCTCGCCACGGGGCACGTGGTCGAGGTCGACCGCTCGGATCTGGTCGCCGGCTACCTGGGCCAGACGGCGATCCGCACACGGGAGCGGATCCACGACGCCCTCGGCGGCGTGCTCTTCGTGGACGAGGCCTACGGCCTCACCCGGGGCGGCGATGCCTTCGGTCAGGAGGCCCTCGACACGATCCTCAAGGCCATGGAGGATCACCGCGAGGGCCTGCTCGTGGTCCTGGCCGGCTACCCCGACGAGATGGAGCAGCTGCTCTCGTCGAATCCGGGCCTGCGCAGCCGCTTCGCCACGAGCCTGCGCTTCCCGGACTACGACGACGACGAGCTGATCGAGATCGCCGGGCGGATGGCGAAGGAGCGGGGCTTCACTCTCCTGCCCGAGGCGCGCGAGGCCCTCCGCTCCGAGATCGCCCGGGCACGCTCGGGGCCTGCGTTCGGCAACGCGCGAGAGATCCGCAACCGCCTCGAGCGCGCGTACCGCCGCCACGCCTCGCGGATCCTGGCCGCGGGATCGCCCGAGTCGGCCGACCCCGAGGAGCTCTCGAGCCTGCGAGCCGACGACTTCGCGGTCGAGAGTCCCCCCGGGCCGGAGCCGGGCGGCCCGGCCGAAGGCGAGGTTCCGGACCCGAGCGCGTAGGCCAAAGCCCCCGAAGGCCTTCCCCACCCACCCGCAGAGGCCGGTCAACTTCCCCGTGCCTGCGGCCGATACGCCTCGCAGGAGGCTTCCTGGGATGGCCACGGCAACCCCGGACGTGGCGGCGCGTGAGCGGCTGCAGGCCCGAGGACAACGCGAGCTCTACGTCCCGATCGTGAGCGTCGGCTGCGCCGTCGTGCTGGCGCTGGCCTTCCTCGAGCGCGAGGAGTTGTGGCTGCGGCCGGAGGACGGCCTCGGCTACGCGCTCGGCATCGCGGGCCTCTCGTGCATGGTGCTGCTGCTCGGCTACGTCGTGATCAAGCGCAGCCGGCCGATGCGCCGGCGCCTGCCCCTGCGCCACGCCTTCCGCATCCACATGCTGCTGGGCGTGCTGGGGCCGACGGCGATCCTGCTGCACTCGAACTTCAGCCTCGGCTCGCGCAACAGCAGCGTGGCCCTGGCCAGCATGCTGCTCGTCGCCGGGAGCGGCTACGTGGGCCGCTTCGTCTACGCACGGATCCACCGCGGCATCTTCGGCAGTCGCCGCCACCTCGAGGACCTTCGCTTCGAGGTCGAGGCCAGCCACGGCACCGGGCTCGCGGCGCTCGACCGGGCCGCTCCCGAGCTCTCGCGGGACCTCGACGCGTTCGAGCAGTGGGTCCTCGATCCCATGGGCAGCCCCATGGGTCGCTTCCTCGGGGTGGGACGCCGCCGCGCGCGGCTGCGGCGCCGGGCCGTGCAGAAGCTCGGGGGCTGCGATCGGGCCGAGCGGCGCCTCGCCCTGGCCGGGCTCGACGAGTTCCTCGGGGCGGCCCAGCGCGTGGCCCGCTTCCGCGGCTGGGAACGTGTCTTCTCCTGGTGGCACGCCGTCCACCTGCCGCTCTGCTTCCTGCTGTTCGGCGCCGCCGCCGTGCACGTCCTCGCGGTGCACCTCTACTGATGGCAGGGCTCGGACTCCATCGCTGGCTGGCCTGCGCGATCGCCGTCTTCCTTGCGGGGGCGGCCTCGGCCATCGACCTCGAGAAGCTCGTGATGCCGGGCCCCGTGGTCGAAGCCCATGCCGACACCGAGGCCGAGTGCAGCGCCTGCCACAGCCCCTTCGACGCCGCCGCCGAGCCCGGCCTGTGCATCGAGTGCCACGAGGACGTGGGCCGCGACGTCGAGCTGCGGGAGGGCTTCCACGGCCTCTCGCCCACGGCCCGCACCGCCCCCTGCCGCTCCTGCCACAGCGACCACCAGGGCCGGGACGCCGACATCGTCGGGCTCAATCCGGCGCTGTTCGACCACGACTTCACCGACTACCCGCTGCACGGGGCCCACGAGAGCGTCCCGTGCGCGAGCTGCCACGAGCCGGACGAGAAGCACCGCGACGCGCCGTCGGACTGCGTCGGCTGCCACCGGGACGACGACCCCCACAAGGAGCGGCTCGGGACGGACTGCCAGAGCTGCCACACCGAGCAGCGCTGGGACGAGGCCCGCTTCGACCACGACGAGACCGACTTCCCCCTCGAGGGCGCCCACGCCGACACGCGCTGCGGCTCGTGCCACGCCGGCGAGCGCTACGAGGACACGGCCTCCGACTGCGTCTCCTGCCACGGCATCGACGACGTCCACAAGGGTTCCTTCGGCGAGAGCTGCGATACCTGCCACGGTGTCGTGGACTGGAAGCGGCACCTCTTCGACCACGACCGCGACACCGACTTCGCGCTTGTGGGTCGCCACATCGAGGCGCGCTGCGAGAGCTGTCACACCGGCCACCTGTACGAGCAGGAGCTGGGCACGACCTGCATCTCGTGCCACCGGAGCGAGGACGTCCATCGGGGACGCTTCGGCGAGGAGTGCCAGACCTGCCACGCCGAGGCGAGCTGGGCCCGCCTCGCCTTCGACCACGACGCCGACACGGACTTCGCCCTGCTCGGAGCCCACGTGAACGTCGCGTGCGACTCCTGCCACCGCGGGAACGTCCACGATCCGCTGGAGGACACCTGCGTGTCCTGCCACGCGAAGGACGACGTGCACCGGGGCGAGCAGGGCGAGGACTGCGCCGCCTGCCACGACGAGGCGTCGTGGACGAAGCGCGTCGTCTTCGACCACGAGCTCACGGCCTTCCCCTTGCTCGGCATGCACGCGACCGTGGGGTGCGAGAGCTGCCACCGATCGGGGCGCTTCAAGGAGGCCGAGACCGACTGCGTCGAGTGTCACCTGGAAGACGACACCCACGAGCGCACCCTCGGGAGCGCCTGCGCCACCTGCCACAACCCGAACGCCTGGAGCCTCTGGCGCTTCGATCACGACACCCAGACGACCTTCGCCCTGCATGGCGCCCACGAGGGAGTGGACTGTCGCACCTGTCACGACACGGCCGTCCTGCCGGGCGCCCGGGTCGAGGCCCCGGAGAGCTGCGTCGAGTGCCACGCCGACGAGGACGTGCACCGGGGCGCCTTCGGCCGCGACTGCACCCAGTGCCACACCGAGGAGAGCTGGGACGATCTCCAGCTCTCGCGGTAGCGGGCGACCGAGGCCCTACCCTCCCTCGGGCGGACCGATCGGGTCCGCGAGGGGAGGACACATGGCAGGGAGACGGGATCCCGTGCTGGACGACGACGGGCGGGCGCAGGCCATCGCCTCGATCCAGCGCTACTTCGCCGAGCAGCTCGAGGACGAGATCGGCGAGCTCAAGGCGGGGCTGCTGCTCGACTTCGTGATCGCCGAGATCGGCGGCTCGGTCTACAACCACGCGATCCGCGACGCCCAGGCGTGGTTCCAGGAGCGCCTGCAGGATCTCGAAGGCCAGTGCTTCCGGCCCGAGTTCGGCTACTGGGACCGCTGAGTCAGAACAGACTGGCGGGGAGCTGCTCGATGCGCTCGCCGGTCGTTGCGTCGCCGGCGATGCGGGCGTGGTCGGCGGCCGTGCGGCCCCGGTCGTCGCGCAGGTTGGGCCGGGCGCCGCTCTCGATCAGCAGGTCCACCACGCGCTCGTGTCCGGCCGCGGCCGCGCGGATCAGCGCCGTCATGCGCTGGGCTCCACGGTGGTCGAGGCGCGCGCCACGGCCCGCCAGGAAGCGGACGGTGGCGACGTCGCCCCGGCCGGCCGCCACGATCACGGCGGTATCGCCGTCCGGCGTCTTTGCCTCGAGATCGGCACCGCTCTCGACGAGCTGCTGCACCGCCTCGAGGTCGCCGCGGGCGGCCGAGAGGGTGAGTGCCGAGCCGTCCTCGCCGCAGGAGGCGTCGGGCGAGACGCCCGCCGCGAGCAGCCGGGCCGATGCGATGCCCTGGCGCAGGGACTCGCACAGGGCCGCGGGCGTCGCGGGGGCGCCCGCCTCGAGGAGCTGTGCTGCGATCTCGGCCGAGCGGGCCTGGAGGGCCGTGAGCAGCGCGGTGTCGAGGGACGTTCCGGCGCTGCCGCGGGCGCCGAGCAGCAGGCCCGTCGCCGCGACGTCGCCGGCGCGGATCGCCGACTCGAG
Organism: Myxococcota bacterium; assembly: GCA_030065975.1. Classification (GTDB taxonomy): domain Bacteria; phylum Myxococcota_A; class UBA9160; order UBA9160; family UBA6930; genus JASJCN01. Next base: position 8,677 of record JASJCN010000147.1, on the reverse strand, counting down.
GCTGCGCTCGTCGGCGGGGTAGCCGGCGCGCAGCAGCACGCCCACGGCCTCGGGGCTTCCGGAGGCGGCGGCCAGGGCGAGGGCGCCGTGACCGCCCGGCTGCGCGGTCGAAGCCTCAACGCCCACCAGGGCGTCGAGCGCCTCGGCGTGGCCGCCCATGGCGGCCAGGGTGATGGCGTCGTGCCCTTCGTCGTCCCGCGCGTGCGGGTCGAGGCCCTGGGCCCGGAGCTCGGTGACGAGGGTCGCGTCTCCGCGGGCCGCGGCCTCGTGCAGGGGCGTCCAGTCGGTGCGGCTCACGCTGCGTCGGGCCACCCACTCCGGCGCGGGCCGCGTGTCGGCCGGTCGCGGGGCTCGCGCACCGGCGGCCCGCAGGCGCGCAACGACCTGGTCGTGATTGCCGCGCCGGGCCAGCTCGAAGGGTCGGCGACCGCTCTCGTCGCGCATCTCGAGCGACGCGCCCGCCCGGATGAGGCGATCCGCGATCGACGCGTGGCCGCGGAACGCGGCGACGTGCAGGGGCGTGGCCCCCGCTGCGCCGGCCGCGTCGGGGTCGGCCCCGGCGTCCAGCAGGCGGGAGACCACCGCGCCGTGGCCCGCGCGGGCCGCGAGCACGAGCGCCGTGTCGCCGTCGCGGTCACGCGCCCCGGTGTCGGCGCCGCCTTCGAGCAGGAGCGCGACCAGATCGATCGAGCCGGCGGCGCTCGCCTCCTGCAGGGGCGTACGCTCGAGCTCGCCCGGAGCCTCGAGGTCCGCGCCGGCCTCGAGGGCACGGCGCGCGCTCTCGGCATCGCCGATCACCACGGCACGCGCGAGCGCCACGCCCGGCGCCTCGGCGTCGGCGTTGAGTCGCATGGGAACCGGGGACAGCTCGCGAAGCGCCCGCGAGGCCATCTCGTTCCCGCCGGCCGCGGCCCGGGAGAGCCAGAGCCTTGCGGCCTCGGCGTCGGCCTCGGTGCCCCAGCCGTTGCGGTGCATGAGCGCGAACTCGTACTGGGCGCCGGCGTGATCGCGCTCGGCGGCTTCCCGCAGCCAGAAGAACGCGGCGCGATGGTCTCGGGGCAGGCCGCGTCCCGAGCGGTAGAGCGCGGCCAGGTGCAGCTGGGCCTCGGCATTCCCCTGCACCGCGAGCTCGCGATACAGGTCGGCCGCTCGGCCGAACTCGCGCATGCGGACGGCGCGGCGCGCGTCCTCGAGGGCGTCCTCGGACGCCACCGCGGAGGTCGGTACGGACGTCGGTGCCAGGAGCAGGAGCAGCAGGCACGCAGAGAGCCAGTTGGTCGTTCGTCTCATGAGTGGAGCGGGGTCCCGAATCGCGTCTCGACGCGAACGCCGATGGAGCGCAAGAAGTCCTTGGGAAGGATTCCGCCGGTGCAGGCCACGACGGCGTCGTTGGGGATCTGGTCCCGGCGTCCTTCGGAGTCGAGCGTCACCGCGTCGGGCGTGATCTCCGTGACGCGGGACCCCATGCGCACCTTCAGCGCGCCGCGAGCCTCCGCGGCCAGGAGCTTCTCGCGGCTCTCGGGCCGCGCCCGCACGAACGCCTCGCCCCGGTGGGCCAGGGTCACATCGGCGCCCGGTACCTTGGACAGGGCCACCGCGGCCTCGAGGGCGCTGTCGCCTCCACCCACGACCAGCACGCGCTTGCCCTCGTACTGCTGGGGATCGACCAGGCGGTAGACGACCTTGCTCGAGTCCTCTCCCGGGACCTCGAGCATGCGCGGCGATCCCCGGCGGCCCACGGCCAGCACGACGGCGCGGGTGAAGTGGCGTCCGCGGGTCGTCACCACCTCGAAGTCGCGCTCGCGAACGCGCAGGCCGTCGACCCGTTCGCGCTCCCGGATCTCGAGCCCGGTCTCGGCGACGATCTTCTCCCACAGCGCGAGGAGCGACTCCTTCGTCGTCTCCCGGATCCGGACGTCGCCGACGAGTGGCATCTTCACCGGCTCGGTCACGACGATCTTGCCCCGGGCGTGGTGGTTGATGGAGCCGCCCAGGGTGTCCTGTTCGAGGGTCACGAAGCGAAGCCCGTGCTCCTTGGCGGCGAGCGAGGCCGAGAGGCCGGCGGGGCCGCAGCCCACGATCACGACGTCGAGGAGGTCGTCGTCCTGCCCCACGCCTTCGATCTTGCGGACGGACTCCATCGCGCGGCGCCCCTGCTCGACCGCGTTGCGGATCAGTCCCATGCCGCCGAGCTCTCCCGCCACGAAGACGCCGGGCACGTTGCTCTGGAAGTCCGGGCCGAGGATCGGGATGTCGACGCCGCGGGTCTCGCTGCCGATGGCCAGCTCGATCGCGTCCGTCGGACAGGCCTCGCGGCAGGCCCCGTGACCGATGCAGTGGGTCGGATTGACCAGCTCCGCCTGGCCGGCGATCACGCCGAGCACGTCGCCCTGGAGACAGGCCTCCACGCAGGCCGCGCAGCCCATGCAGCGGTTGCGGTTGATCACGGGATGCAGGGAGACCGGCTCGTCGAGCCCGCTGGCGCGCGAAGCCTCGAAGGCGAGCTTGCTCCGCGCCTCGAAGCGGCTGCGCTTGTGCCACCACAGGCCGAGGGCCAGGAGCAGGGGAAGCAGGTAGATGGCGGCTTCGAGCATCAGAAGTCCCAACGCGCCCCGACCAGCAGGAAGTAGCCCTCCTCGTCGCCTTCGCCGAGGAATCGCTCGCCCTGGCCCCAGCCGTAGCTGAACTCGGCGTCGAGGTTGAGGGCGCCGACCCGGTAGTCGAGACGCAGGCCGGGTCGATAGGTCATCACGCCGCCGCTCGTGATCTGATCGCGGTACTCGAGGCGCAGGAAGGGATCCACGCGCAGCTTGCGGCTGAGCGCGGCCCGCCAGTGGAGCTCGAGGGCGTAGAGATCGAGGTCGCGCGACTGCAGGCTCCGGAAGCCGAGGGTCACGACGTCCCCCTCGCGCAGCAGATCGCTGACCAGCAGCTGCAGGAAGCTCCCGACCTGCAGGCCGCTGCCCGGAAAGGCGCCTACGCCACCGGACTCGGGGCTCCCCGAGAAGTCGTTCAGGCTGAGCTCGCCCGAGACCTGGAACCGCTGGGTGATCGTCTGGGTGAGTCCGAGTGTCGCCGACTGGGAGCGCACGCTGCGGTCGAGGGCGAGGTCGTCGATGTCACCGGTCGCGAAGCGGCGACGCAGCTCGTCGAGGGAGTCCTCGGTCTGTCCCACCAGGGCGGTGCGGCGGGTGAGGGTCGGGAGTCGCCGGTAGTCGATCACGCCGTTCAGGGTGGTTCCGGGCAGGAGCTGCCAGGTGCCCACCAGAAAGGCCGTGTTGAGCTCGGCGAAGGCGACGTCGTAGTCCACCAGGCCGGCCAGGAACTTCCCCCGACGCATCCAGCTGAACTCGGCGCCGACGCCGCTTCGGTCCCGCAGCCCGTCGGCCCACTGCTGGATGCCGTAGAGCTCGAGGCGCAGGTCCTCGAACAGCGTGGTCTCGACGCTCGCGCCCACGAAGGCCCGGCTCGGGTCGATGCCCGGCTCGATGAAGGGGTCGAAGGGCATGCCGGCGACGGCGTTGAGCGCCAGCCGGGGAGAGTGCGCATAGCGCAGCCGCGCCCCGTCGAAGCGGCCGAGGATGCCGGCCCGGTTGCCGGGCAGACGACCGAAGGCGCCCGAGAAGCGACTCCTCCGGGGATCGACCTCGACGAAGAGGTTGCTCACGCGCCAGTCGTCGTCGTCGTCGAGCAGGTCGAAGAGATAGGAGGCCTGCAGCTCGGCGCGCAGGTCGACTCCATCCGTACGCAGACTCGCCCGGGTGAAGACGTCGTGGAAGAAGGAGGAGTCGTCGAGGGTGCGGCCCGACCCCTCGCTGTCGCGCTGCACCCTGGAGTAGGAGGTGTAGACGCTGCCGAAGACCTCGAGGTCGTCCAGGGGGGAGCGCGGCGCGCGCTGGCCCGGGCTCGTCGCCGGGGGTCGCGCGGGCGCACGCGCCTCGCGCAGGGCGGGCTTCGGGTCGTCCGCTGCAGTGAGCAGGGCGTCGAGGCGCTGGCGCACCCGCTCGGCGCCCGGCCCGTCGGGCCAGCGCTCGAGATAGGCCTCGTACTCGGCCTGGGCGTGGGCGCGCTGGCCGTTGCGCTCTCGGGTGACGCCAAGGAGCTCCCGGGCCTCCGCCGAGCGCGGGTGCTCGGCGAGGGTGGCGGCCTCTTCCAGGAGCAGCGCAGCGCGATCGTAGTCGCCGCTCTGGAGCGCGGCGCGGCCCTCGCGCACGTAGGTGTCGGCGAGCTCGGGGTCACCGGGGCGGACCTCGGGCGCCGGCGTCGCCTCGGGCGCGGGCGCGGCGGCCCGGGCCTGCGGCGCTGCCGCCTCGGGAGTCTCTTCCTCCGGGGGCGGGGCCACCGGCGTGAGGCTCACGAGCAGGCTGCGCAGATCGTCGCCGGGGCGCACGTCGAAGCGGACCCGCCGGTCGAAGCGCAGGTCGAGCTCGGCGCGATCCGATTCGCGCGCCTGGTACACGACCTCCTGGAGCGCAGACCCGATGGCCGCCGGAGGCCTTCGGATCTCGTTGGGATAGCCGTCGAGCCGCTCGCGGCCGGTGAAGGGCGCGAGCTCGATGCGCACCCAGCTGCCCTCGGAGGCGGGGCTCTGGCGCAGGATGCGCACCGGAGTGGCGAACGAGACGCGGACCTTCGAGGTCTCGGTCCCCGGATGCACCTCGAGGCCCCGCAGCATGCGTCCGCTGGCTGCGGCCTCGGCACCGATCCCGAGCCACAGGGCGACGCAGAGGCCGAGGGCCCACGGGGCGCCGGCTCGCCTGGCTCGGGTTCGGGATCGACCTCGGATGCGCACGCCGTCCCGCTCCTTCCACGGGGTGCGGGGATTTTCCCGCTGCCCCCACATCGAAGGGCGGGAGGATGTTTTTCGTGATCGGCGTCACAGGTTGGGGTCGCGGGCGGACGACAAGCCTCTTCGTGAGCCGCGTCCGGAGACTCCTTTGCGCCTCCCGTTGCGCATCCGTGTGGGCCATAGGCGCCCTGCTGTGGCTGTGCGTGGGCGCACAGGTGGACGCACAGAGCGCCGCCCAGAGCGTCGACCAGCGCGTCGACCGGAGGGTCACGCAGGAGGGCTTCGACCACTGGTCCACGCGCTTCCCGCTGACCGGGAGCCATGCCCGGGTGGCCTGCGAGACGTGCCACGTGGGCGGGCTCTTCGAGGGCACGCCTTCGACCTGCGCAGGCTGCCACGTGGACGGCCGCGTCCGCGCCACCACGCGCAAGCCCTTCAACCACGTGCCGAGCTCGAACCGCTGCGAGGACTGCCACACGTCGCAGACCTTCACCCAGGCGCGCTTCGACCACATGGATACGACGGCGCCCTGCGGCTCGTGCCACAACGGGAGCTTCGCCCAGGGGAAGAACGCGTCGCATCTACCGACGTCGAACTTCTGCGACGACTGCCACATGACCCTCCGCTTCCAGAACGCCCGCTTCAACCACACCGGGATCTCGAGCGGCTGCTTCACGTGCCACAACGGAGCCCTCGCCCAGGGGAAGAGCGGCAACCATCTGCCCACGTCGAATCGCTGCGAGGACTGCCACGACGTGCTGCGCTTCTCTCGCGCGCGCTTCAACCACACCGGGATCTCGAGCGGCTGCTTCTCGTGCCACAACGGGAGCCTGGCCACCGGGAAGTCGGCCGACCATCTGCCGACGTCGAATCGCTGCGAGGACTGCCACAACACCATCCGCTTCGACGATGCCGACTTCAACCACGTGGGCATCGCCAGCGGCTGCTTCAGCTGCCACAACAACGCGCTCGTCGCCGGCAAGCACCCGACACATATCCCCTCGCCGAATACATGCGAGCTGTGTCACAACACGAACTCCTGGAACTTCTGAGCAGTCCTACGCGCATTCCTGCGCCCTCGCTGCCTCCCGGGTTCCGTGTCAGCCCTCACGAAGACGCGCCGCGCCCTCTCCGATACGTGGGTCGATTCACCAGCGGCGACCCCCTTGCGCCGTCGGGAGGAACGCATGCCGACCCACTCTCCTTCCCACCCCTGCCTCCGCGAACGTTTCGCGTGGCCGGGATGTCTCGTGGCCCTGATCGCTGCGCTCGTCGTGATCGCAGCCGCCCTTCCGGCCGCGGCCGGCTCTCGCGAGCAGGCTCGCCGCATCCACGACCGCCTCGTCGGCGTGCCGCCCAGCGAAGCCGTGCTGACGCTGATGGCGGGCCACATCGATGCGGGCAACCCGGAGCTCGCGGCCCAGGAGGCCATGAGGCATCCGCTCTTCTACTCGTCCACGATCAAGAACCTGGTGACTCCGTGGACGAACGAAGCGCAGAACGTGTTCGCGCCTCTGAACGACTACTCGGCCACCGTGATCGGCCTGGTCCGCGACGACCGGCCCTTCGACGAGGTGCTGAGCGCGGACGTGGTCTACGTGGGCGCGCCCGGTGTGGTCGAGACCGCGTACTCGCACACCGACAACGAGCACTACGAGGAGCTCGAGGACTCGCGCGCCGACCTCTCGGATCCCGCCGTCCTCGTCCCCGTGCAGCAGTCGTCGCTGCCCGGCAGCCAGCTCGGTGCGGGCGACGCCGCGGGCGTGCTGACGACGCGGGCGGCCGGCGAAGCGTTCTTCCAGGCCGGCACCAACCGCCGGATGTTCCGCTTCACGTCGATGAACTACCTGTGCCGCGACCTCGAGGAGCTCAAGGACACCACGCGCCCGACGGATCGCATCCGTCAGGACGTGAGCCGGGCCCCCGGAGGCGACAGCAGCATCTTCCTGAACCAGTGCAGCGGCTGTCACAGCGGAATGGACCCCCTCGCGGGCGCCTTCGCCTACTACGAGTGGGACGCCGAGCTCGAGCGCGTGGTCTACACGCGCGGTGAGGTGCAGAACAAGTACCTCATCAACGACAACACCTTCCCCCTGGGATTCGCCACCGCAGACGACTCCTGGGTGAACTACTGGCGGAACGGAGCCAATGCTGCCATCGGCTGGCAGGGCTCCGGATCGTCCGGCAACGGCGCCAAGAGCCTCGGCGAAGAGCTGTCCGAGACCCGGGCCTTCTCGGTCTGCAAGGTGGAGCAGGTCTTCGAGGCCGTCTGCCTGCGGCCTCCGACCTCACAGGCCGACCGCGATGCCATCGAGTCCATCGCGGACGGCTTCGAGACGAGCGGCAAGAACCTGAAGGACGTCTTCGCGGGCGCCGCCGTCCACTGCATGGGCGACTAGCCCGAACGCCGACCGAGCCAGCCGATCGACCCCATCGCTTGCCGTCGGACGCGTTCCCCGCATTTCCGGGGAGCTCACCGACGGCCGGGAGCCTCGAGAATGAACAAGAGTCCCCTCGCAAGCCTCGTCACCCTCGTCCTCGCCAGCCTGCTCGTCGCAGGCGGCGCGAGCTTGCTGCTCGCGACCGGCGCGGCGGCCTTCCCCGGGTACAACGCCCAGGTCAACGCCTTCTGCGAGCCCGACGTGGTGCCGGCACCGCCGAACGACTGCGCGTTCTGCCACGTCGACCCCTCGGTCGGAAACTACGACCGCAACCAGAACGGCCTCGACTTCGTGACCGGCCGTGCCCTGGGCGGCGACTACTCCCTCCTCTGTCCCCCGGTGATCGTCAACAACGCGCCGATGCTGGCCGCCATCGGCGACCGGATGGGGACCGAGGGACAGGGCCTCTCGTTCACCATCAGCGCGACCGACCCCGACGGCGACGGTCTCGCCTTCTCGGCGACGGGGCTGCCGGCCGGCGCCTCGTTCGTCGACCAGGGCGACGGCACCGCCGACTTCGACTGGACGCCCGCGTTCGGCGATGCCGGCGTCTACAGCGTGACCTTCCGCGTGGACGACGACGGCGACCCGGTCATGAGCGCCACGGAGACGATCTCCATCACCGTCTTCAACGGCAATCGGGCTCCGACCCTCGCCGCCGTGGGCGATCAGAACGTGGACGAGGGCCAGAACCTCACGGTGAACCTGAGCGCCACGGACCTCGACGGCGACACCCTGACCTTCCAGGCCGGTGGCGTGCCCACGGGCGCGGTCTTCACCGACCTCGGCGGCGGAAACGCCCGCCTCACCTGGACCCCGGGCTTCGACCAGACCGGCAACTACCCCGTGACCTTCACGGTGACCGACGACGGCAACCCGGTCCTCAACGACTCCGAGACGATCAGCATCTCGGTGGGCAACGTGAATCGCGCTCCCGCTCTGAACCCGATCGGTGCCAAGAACGTCGACGAGGGACAGAGCCTCTCCTTCGCGATCGGCGCGAGCGATCCGGACGGCGACTCCGTGACCCTGAGCGCGGCGAGCGTCCCGGCCGGTGCGAACTTCACCGACAACGGCAACGGCACCGGCAGCTTCGACTGGACGCCGGGCTTCGACGACGTGGGCAACTACGACGTGATCTTCACGGCGAGCGACCCCTCGGCGGCGAACGCCTCGGAGACGGTCACCCTCACCGTGGGCGACGTGAATCGCGCCCCGGTGCTCGCTCCGATCGGCAACCAGGCGGGGAGCGAGGGCCAGGCCCTGGTCGTCTCGATCAACGCCAGCGATCCCGACGGCGACGTCCTCTCCTTCCAGGCCGCCGGGCTGCCCGCCGGTGCCGTCCTCAACGACGGCGGCGACGGCAGCGCGACCGTGAACTGGACGCCGGCCTTCGGCGACACGGGCAACCACTCGATCACCGTGACCGTGTCCGACGACGGTGATC
>JASJCN010000146.1 GCA_030065975.1 Myxococcota bacterium | reverse complement strand
GCGGGGCGCGAAGGCCCCTTTACACTGCCGGGTTCGAGAGTCTACAGTACCTGACGAGGTGTCAGATTTGCAACCCGAGGGACCCGAAGACCTGATCCTGGTGAGCGTGGACGACCACGTGGTCGAGCCCCCGGACCTCTTCGAGGGCCATCTGGGAGCGGCCCATCGCGCCGATGCTCCCCGGGTGGTGCACAAGGCGGACGGCAGCGACGTCTGGGTCTACCGCGGCAAGCAGATCCCCAACATCGGCCTCAACGCGGTGGTTGGTCGGCCGCCCGAGGAGTACGGGATGGAGCCCACCGCCTTCGACCAGCTCCGCCCCGGCACCTGGAAGCTGTCCGAGCGGATCCGCGACATGAACGCCAACGGCGTCCTCGCCTCGATGTGCTTCCCCTCGTTCCCCGGCTTCTGCGGCCAGCTCTGGCTGCGCGACGACGACAAGGCCACGGGCCTCGTGATGCTCCGGGCCTACAACGACTGGCACATCGACGAGTGGTGCGGGACGCACCCCGGCCGCTTCATTCCCCTGGCGATCGTTCCGATGTGGGACCCTGCGCTCGCGGCCGAGGAGGTGCGCCGCGTCGCCCGCAAGGGCTGCCACGCGATCAGCTTCTCGGAGAATCCGACCAAGCTCGACCTGCCGAGCCTCCACGACCTGCACTGGGATCCGCTCTGGCAGGCCTGCGCCGACGAGGGAACCCTCGTCTGCATCCACATCGGCTCGGGACAGGGCATGCAGTTCACGTCCATGGACGCGCCCATCGACGTGATGATCAGCACCCAGCCCGCACAGATCCTGCACTGCGCGGCCGACCTGCTCTGGTCGCACATGCTCAAGCGCTACCCGACGCTGAAGTTCGCGCTCTCCGAGGGCGGGATCGGCTGGGTGCCCTACCTGCTCGAGCGCGCGGACTACGTCTATGCGCACCACCACCGCTGGACCGGTCAGGACTTCGGCGGCAAGCTCCCGAGCGAGGTGTGGCGCGAGCACATCGTCACCTGCTTCATCGACGACGCGACCGGCCTGCGCAATCGCCACGACGTGGGCCTCGACACCATCACCTGGGAGTGCGACTACCCGCACTCGGACACGACCTGGCCCAACGCCCCCGAGATCCTGTGGAAGAGCCTAGAGGGCATCCCGGGCGACGAGATCGACCAGATCACCCACGGAAACGCGCTGCGGCACTTCCGGCTGGATCCCTTCGCCCACCGCTCCCGCGAGCAGTGCACGGTGAAGGCGCTCCGCGCCGAGGCCGGGGACGTCGACCTCCGCGTCGCGAGCCAGGGAGGCAAGCCGCCGAGCGCCGACCGGGATCGCCCGGTGAGCGTCCACGACGTGACCACTCAGCTGATGAGCGCCTTCCAGACTCCCGCGGAGTAGCGGGCGCGTCGCCTCAGGAGTCGGGCGCCACGACCTCGCGGAACTGCGAAGGGCTGGCCCCCACCGAGGCGCGGAAGTCGCGCGAGAACTGCGCCGCATCGGTGAAGCCGCACAGGTAGCCGATCTCGGTCATCGAGTAGCGCGTGGTCTCGATCAGACGGCAGGCGGAGCCCACCCGCACGCTCCGGACGATCTCGGTGAACGACGTGCCTGCGTCGCCCAGCCGGCGCTGGAGCGAGCGCGCCGAGACGCCGAGCGCGCGGGCGACCTCCGCCAGCGACCAGGAGCGCGACGGGTCGTCGGCCAGCCGCGCGCGGAGACGTTCGACGAGTCCGGAGGGTCCGGCCGCCTCCTCGAGCTCGGAGTCGCGGGCTCGCGCCCCGCGCGAGATGCCGGGGAATCGCAGCTCCCAGCGAGAGGTCCCGGCTTCGAAGCTCGTCTCACGGGTCTCGAGTCGCGTTCCATCGTGCAGGAGCGGCCGGGGGCCGGGCAGCAGCGAGACGGAGAGGCCGCGCGGCTCCACCCGCTCGAGGAGCGCCGTCAGGATGCCGAGCACGAAGAGGTCGTGGGCGGCGCCCGGGGCGGGGCCGCGCGTGGCGTAGTGCTCGAGCCGGTAGAGCCCGGGCTCGGGGTTCTCGATCCGCGTGCGGTGCAGGCCGTGTCCGTAGCGCTCGAAGCGGGCCCACTTGGCGAGCAGCACCGCGCCGTCGGGCGACCGCAGGAAGGCCTCGAGCAGGGGGTTCGACTCGAAGATCCGGATGCTCGGCCCGATCTCGAACACGAAGCCCGGGCCGAGCTCCTGGTACGCGCGCTCCAGCAGCGCGCGCTTGATCGCGAGCGGGCTGCGCGCCTGGCGCACGGGGTCGAGCTTGCCGAGATCGTCGGGCAGGAGCTCCGGGGCCCGCTCGCGCAGGGAGGCCGCCACCAGCGCGACGAGGGCCGCGCTGGCGAAGTCCTCCCCGTCAGCCGAGGCGGGCGGTTCGGGCTCCTGAGCCATGGCCGGAGCGTAGCCGGCCGATCCGGGGCCCAACTGTTCCGCGCCTTGCGGCCGATTGTGGCGTGATCCTTCAAGCCGGCCGCCGGAGCGCCGGGCACCCTGCGAACGTCGCGTGCCCGGAAAGGAGCGGACATGGCCAGGACTGCCCTCGTGACCGGAGGTACCTCCGGAATCGGCCTCGAGCTGGTGCGGGCCCTCGCTGCCGAAGGAGCCCAGGTGCTCACCTGCGGCTCCCGGGAGAAGCTGCCCGACGAGCTCGTCGGCCTCGCGAACGTCGCCTACCGGAGCTGCGATCTGGCCTTGCCGTCGGAGCGCGCGGAGCTCGTCGCCTGGGTCAAGGAGCAGGCACCGCACCTCGACCTTCTGGTGAACAACGCCGGAATCCAGATCGAGTGTCGGATCGATCCGGAGCTCGACGTCGACGGCGCCGCTCGCGAGATCGCGATCAACCTCCTGGCGCCCATCGAGCTCGCCGCCGGGCTCTCCGATCGCGTCGAGTCCGCCGGTGGCACGATCGTGAACGTCTCGTCGGGCCTCGCCCTCGCGCCGAAGGCCGCCTCGCCCGTCTACTGCGCGACGAAGGCCGGCCTCAGCAGCTTCTCGCGCACCCTCCGCTACCAGCTCGAGCCGCGCGGCGTACGGGTGCTCGACGTGATCACTCCGCTGGTGCGCACGCCCATGACCGAGGGCCGCAACGACGACGCCATGGAGCCCGAGGACTGCAGCCGCCAGATCCTGCGCGCCGTGCGCGCCGGGAGATCCGACGCCCATCCGGGCAAGGCGAAGCTCCTGGCCGCGATCTTCCGCATCTCCCCGGCGCTTGCCCGTCGCATCATGCGGAACGCCTGACGAGACGCCCGCCTCGGAGCTCCACCCCCGACCGCCCCTCCGCGCCCAAGAGACGTCCCATGAACCCGATCGTCGAGATCGTTCTCCCCATCGCCCTGGGCTTCATCATGTTCTCCCTCGGCTTGTCGCTGACCCCGGCGGACTTCGCCCGCGTGTTCCAGCAGCGCCGCGCCTTCTGGGTGGGCGCGCTGGGCCAGATGCTCATGCTGCCGCTCCTCGCCCTCGGGATCGCGCGGCTCTTCGCTCCACCCCCCGAGGTCGCCCTCGGACTGCTGGTGCTCGCCGTCTGCCCCGGCGGCGTCACATCCGCCTTCATGACCTCGCTGTTCCGCGGCAACACGGCACTCTCGATCAGCATGACGGCCGTCTTCAGCGTGATGAGCGTGGCGACGGTCCCGCTCGTTCTCGGCGGGCTCGCCAACCTCGTCGGAGACGGCCTCACCGGGCTGCGACTGCCCGTCGGGGAGACGATGCGGACTCTGCTCGGGGTGACGCTGATTCCGGTAGCGCTCGGGATGTCGGTGCGCGCCGTGGGCCCGCGCATGGCCGGCCGCATCGAGCGCCCGACGCGCATCACCGCCACGCTGCTCTTCGCGGCCCTGGTGGTGGGCGCGATCCTGAGCCAGAAGCAGGACGTGCTGCCCTTCCTGCGCGCCGCTGGAGTCTTCACTGCGGGCCTCAACGTGGCGACCCTGCTCGCCGCGCTCGGCCTCGGCGCTTTGGCCGGCCTTCACAGCCGGGATCGGGTGGCGCTCTTCTTCGAGTGCGGCATGCAGAACGCGCCGCTCGCGATGTTCGTCGCGATCGCGCTGCTCGAGCGCCCCGATCTCTCCATTGCTCCCGCGACCTACGGGATCCTGCAGGCTCCGCTCACGCTGTTGGTTGCGGCTCTGGCGTCACGCCTCGTCGCCGGCCTCCGGCCTCCCAAGGCGGTGCTCGGTGCCGCGGTGCCGATCGGGAGCGGGTCGTGAGCGCGCGGTGGCCCACGTTGCTGCTGGCTCTGCTGCTCACCGGCTGCATCACCGACGGTCCCGCCGGCCCGATTCCCGGCGGCACCTTCTCGGGCGAGCTCGAGACGGGCCCCGAGCCCGACTGGTCCTTCGCCACCGACCTCGACTCCGTCGACATCCAGATCTTCTCGTCGCGTCCGCGGACGGTGCGGACGGGCATCGTCGTCCACGAGGGCGTGCCCTACCTGCCGGTCACGTGGTCTCCGCTCAAGCGCTGGCAGTGGGTGGTGCGGGAGGAGCCGCGGATCCTGCTGCGCGCGGACGGCCGTCTCTTCGAGCGACGCGCCGTCCCCATCGACGACGAGGCCGAGCGCCTCGAGCTGGTGGCCAAAGGCCAGGCGAAGTACGGCTTCCCCTTCCACGCACGCGCGACGGGCGGCATCACGAAGTACTTCCGCCTCGACCCCCCGCAGGGTGGGGACGGTCCTCGCCCCTGAGGGCAAGGACCGTCCCCACCCCTCGGGTCTAGTCGCGGACGATCAACAGGCAGCCGCCGAGGGGGCCGCCGCCGGCGGCGGCCACTGCGACGCGGGGGTCGTTCGGGACCTGGCGCTCGCCGGCTTCGCCGCGGAGCTGGACCACGGCCTCGTGCAGGAAGCCGTAGCCGTGGAGGCGGCCGCCGGAGAGCTGTCCGCCCTGGGTGTTGAGCGGGAGCTCGCCGTCCCGGGCGATGCGGGCCCCGCCCTCCACGAAGGGACCGCTCTCGCCGCGCCCGCAGAAGCCGAGGGCCTCGAGCCAGGCGAGGGTGATGAAGCTGAAGCCGTCGTAGAGCTCGGCGACGTCCACGTCCCCGGGTCCGAGCTCGGTGCGCTCCCACAGCATGGCGCCGGCGTCTCGCAATGCCATGGTGGTGAGGTCGTCCCATTGGTCCCAGGACGGTCGCCCGCGGATCGCGCTGCCCATGGATTCGACCCGGACGCAGGGCTTCCGCAGGTCACGGGCCGCGTCGGTGCGCGACACGATCACGGCGACGCTGCCGTCGACGGGAACGTCGCAGTCGAAGAGGCAGAAGGGCGTCGAGATGATTCGCGCCGACAGGTAGTCCTCGAGGCTCATCGGGTCGCGATACACGGCTGCCGGATTCAGGGCGGCGTTGCGGCGTGCGTTGAGCGCGATCTGGGCCAGTTGCTCCCGCGTGGTTCCGTACTCGTGGAAGTGGCGCTGCGCGAACATCGCGATCCAGGTCGCCGCCGAGGCGGCGCCGAAGGGGAGCGTCCACTGCATCGGGCCGGATGCGCGGAAGCCGCCGCTTCCGCCTCCTCCTCCGCCCCCGCTGCCCGACGTGCCGATGCCGGCGCGGCCACCGCCCCCCTGGGCGGTCGACTCCCAGACGGTACGGAAGCACAGCACGTGGTTCGCCATGCCCGCCATCACGGCCAGGCACGCGTTGATCACGGAGCCCAGCTGCCCCGACGTCTCGGCACCGCCGGAGTACCAGTCGAGGGAGAGCCGCAGCGCGTCCTGCACCTCCACCACGCCCGCGCCGGAGAAGCCCTTCGGTCCGAAGCCGGAGCCCGGATACGTCGCGATCCCGTCGATGTCGCCTCGTTCGAGCCCGGCGTCGGCGATGGCCTCGAGACACGCGTCGACGGTCAGGGCCAGCGGATCGCGCCCCAGGCGTCGTCCGACCTCGGACTGTCCGATCCCGGAGATCGCGGCCTCCGTCACGAGCCCGTGTCCTCGTCCAGGACGAAGAGCGGAATCCACACGTCGTCCCGCTCCTCGAACACCACGCGGACCCTCGCCCCGATGGAGACGTCCTCGGGCTCGCAGCCGACGACGTTCGTCGTGAGGCGCAGCCCCTCCTGCTCGTCGAGCGCCACGATCGCGATCACGTAGGGCGGGTCGAAGCCCGGGATCCAGGGCTGGTGGTTCACCGTGAAGGTGAGCACCTCTCCCCGGCCGGAGACGGCCTCGGCCCGGAGCTCGCGCCCCAGGCACTCCGGGCACACCGGCGCCGGCGGATGCACGAAGGTGCGGCACGCCGTACAGCGCAGGAAGCGCAGCTCGCCCCGCTCGCCACCGCGCCAGAAGTGCGCGTTGGTCTCGTCGATGCGCGGCAGCAGGCGGAAGGCGGGCGGCTCGCCCGGACGCTTCATCGCTCCCCGCTGCCGGCGGCCACGGTCACTCCTGCGCTCGCGAGCTTCGCGATGCGTTCGGCGTCGAAGCCGGCCTCGCGCAGGACGTCGTCGGTGTGCTCGCCGACGGCGGGAACCCCGGCGCGCGGTGCCACCTCGGCGTCCCCGAAGCGGATCGGGCTGCCGACCGCCTGCTTGGTGGTGCCGTCGGGCTGCGGGACGTCCACGAACGCGCCGGCGGCCCGGGCCTGGGGATCCTCGACCACGTCGGCCGGTGTCTGCACCGGGGCCCACCAGAGGTCGACGGCGTCGAAGCGCTCGAGCCACTCGTCGAGGGGGCGGGTGGCGAAGCGCTCGTCGAGCAGGCGCATCATCTCGCGGGCATTCTCGCGCCGCGCGGCCGCGTTCGCGAAGCGCGGATCGGAAAGCAGCTCGCCGAGCTCGAGCCCCTCGCACAGTCGCGGCCAGTGGCGGTCGGCTTCGACGCCGAGGAGCCAGACCCAGCGCCCGTCGCCGGCCTGGAAGCTCGAGACCGTGGGGACGATCGACTCCTCGCGCTTGCCTGCCGAGAGGGTGAAGCCGAGCTCGAGCTGCTGCATCACGTCGAAGCCGATGGTGTAGATGCCGCTTCGCAGGAGCGACGCGTCGACGAGCTGCCCCTCGCCGGTGCGATGGCGCGCGAGCAGGGCGGCGAGCACGCCGGCGGCGCAGTGGGTGGCGGTGATGTGATCGCCGAAGCCGCCACGCGAGGCGACCGGCTCGGCACCCTGCTGCGCCAGCAGGTGCGCGATGCCGCCCCGCGCCCAGAAGGAGCCCATGTCGTAGCCGGCGCGATCCCGGTCCGGCCCCTCCTGGCCGTAGCCCGTGACGTGGGCGTAGACGAGCTCCGGGAAGCGGGCGCGGAGCGTCGCGGAGTCGAGGCCCAGCCGCTCGAGGGCGCCGTGCCGGTAGTTGGTGAGGAAGACGTCGGCGCCGCCGATCAGGTCGAGCGCCGCCTCGCGTCCCTCGTCCTTCGAGAGGTCGAGGACGACGCTCCGCTTCCCGCGGTTGTCGAGATTGAAGGGCGGGCTTCCGATGTCGATCCCGGCCAGGGCCTGGAAGATGCGACGGTAGGGGTCTCCCGTCGGCGGCTCGATCTTCACGACGTCGGCGCCCCAGTCGCACAAGAGCCCGGCGGCCGCGGGCCCGGCGACCCAGAAGCCCATCTCGATCACGCGGATTCCTTCGAGCAGCATGCCTCGCTCCTTGCCTCGGGTCAGAACTCGAGCAGCTCCAGCAGCACGCCGTCGGGATCGCGGAAGGTGCAGAAGCGGCTCGCCCCGGCCATGTCGATCTCCTGGGGCTCGCGTTCGAACACGATCCCCTTCGCGCGCAGCTCCTCGGCGAACCCGAGCAGATTCTTCGTGCGCAGGGCGATGCGCGCCACGCCGCCGCTCGTCTCCGTCGGGTGCGGCATGGGCTCCGAGCGCGGCTCGAACCACTGGAGCAGCTCGATCTTGGTGCTGGCGCGCGGGTCGTCGCCGATGCTCATCACCGCGCCGCGCATGCGGGTGCCGCCGAAGTCCATCGAGGCCATCTCCTCGGCGCTCTTGTCCTCCTCGAACACCTGCATGACCGAGAAGCCGAGGGCCTCGTAGAAGGCCACCGAGCGGTCGAGGTCCGCCACGTTGATGTTGATGTGCACGACGTTGAGCAGCATGACCGATCCTTGCGATCTGACGGCCCGTCAAATATGCTGTCACGGAGCGCCGGGGGTGGCAAGGGGGCGCCTTGGAGTTCGACTGGTCGCCGCAGGACGAAGCCCACCGCGAGGAGCTGCGGCGCTTCCTCGACGAGACGCTCCCCGAAGATTGGGAGACGATCTCCCGCGACGGTCCGGGCAGCGACGCCCAGGCCGGCTTCTCCCGGGAGTTCTGCGCGCGCATGGCCGAGCGCGGCTGGCTGACCCAGCACTGGCCGGCGGCCTACGGCGGCAGCGATGCGCCGCCCTGGCGTCACGCCATCGTGGGCGAGGAGCTGTGGGCGATCGGCGAGCCCCGGGGCCCGCAGTACATGAACGTCAACTGGATCGGCCCCGCCATCATGGAGTTCGGCACCGAGGAGCAGAAGGCGCAGCATCTGCCGCGCATCTCCCGGGGCGAGGTCATCTGGTGCCAGGGCTTCTCCGAGCCCGAGGCCGGCTCGGACCTCGTCGCCCTGCGCACACGGGCGCGGCGCGAAGGCGACGCGTACGTCGTCGACGGCAGCAAGATCTGGACCTCCTACGCCCAGCACGCGGACTTCTGCATCCTGCTGGTGCGCACGGATCCCGAAGCCGGCCGACACAAGGGGATCTCGGTGCTGCTGGTCCCCATGCGGACCGAGGGCATCACCGTGCGCGAGATCCCCTCGGTGGTCGGCGAGCGCTACTTCCACGAGGTCTTCTTCGACGCCGTCCGCGTCCCCGTCTCGTGCCGGCTCGGCCCCGAGAACGAGGGCTGGAACGTCGTCACCCATGCGCTGCAGTACGAGCGCGTGGGGGCCGCGCGTTATGCGCGCGCGGCGCTCACCCTGGACCGCCTGGCCGAACGGGCCCGCGAGCGCGGCTGGCTCGAGGATCCCCACGTGGCCGAGCGGCTCGGGCACGCGCGCACCCTGGTCGAGGCCGCGCGGGTGCTCACCTATCGCGTGATCGATCAACGGGCCCACGGGAAGCCGCCTTCGACGGACACCCAGCTCGCGCGGGTGGCCGGAACCGATGCGGACCTCGCCGTCGGCGAGCTCGCCCTCGAGCTCTTCGGCCAGGAAGGGCTCGCCTACGGATCGTTCGCCGACGCCAACTTCCGCCTGGCCATGACGGCCGGTGTCGCGGTGGGCGCGACCGAGGTGCAGCTCAACCTGATCGCCGCGCGCCACCTCGAGCTGCCGCGGGAGTAGCGATGGACTTCGAGCTCGACGGCGAACAGCAGGCGATCCTCGATTCGGTCGACGTCCTGCTCTCGCTCCGTGCCGGGCCCGAGCGCGCCATCGCCCTGGCCGCCAAGGGTGAGCTCGACCACGACCTCGCGCGGGCGCTCCGCGAAGCCGGCTTCCTCTCCCTCGCGACCGAGGTGGGCCCGCTCGAGGCGGCGCTCCTGGTGGAGCGTGCCGCGCGGGCCGCGGCCGTCCTCGACGTGGGAGCGCGCGCGCTGGTCGCTCCGGCCCTGCTCCGCGAGGTCCCCGACGTACCCGTCGCGCTGGTGCACGCCGACGGCCGAGGCCCCGTGCGCCACGCCGCCTTCGCCGGCGTGCTGCTCGTTGCGGACGGCGCGGTCGCGCGCCTCGTTCGCGTGGAGCCGGGCTCACTGGCCCCGGTGCGGTCGGGCTATGGCGACCCGCTCGGCTTCGTGCCCGAGGCCCTGCGGCGATCGGGCGAGGCGCTAGGCGCCGGATCCGGCGAGCGCCTGCTGCGCTGGTGGCGGCTCGCGCTGGCCCTCGAGCTGTCCGGCGCCTCGACTGCGGCGCTGGCCACGACCGTCGCGTACCTGAAGCAGCGTCGACAGTTCGGGCGTGCGATCGGCTCCTTCCAGGCGGTGCAGCACCGTCTCGCGCGCTGCGCGATCCGCACCGAGGCCAGTCGCTGGCTCGCCCTCGAGGCGGCCCATCACGGGGCACCCGGGGAGCGCGTCGCCGTGGCGGCGGCCCACGCGGCGGACACCGCCGCCCAGGTGTTCCGGGAGACCCACCAGCTCTCTGGAGCCATCGGCTTCACTCGCGAGCACGACCTGCACGTGTTCAGCATGCGGCTCCAGTCGCTCCGGCTCGAGCTCGGCGGGAGCACGGCCCATGCGCGCGCGATCACGGCCGAACGTTGGGCGGAGGGCGCGCCGTGAGTCTCGACCTGGCCTTCTCCTCGGAGCAGCTCGCCGTCGGCGAGGCCGTCGCGGGATTCTGCCGGGAGCGCGTTGGCGGGGCGCCGCCCGCCGGCGACTGTCCGGCGGACTGGTGGCAGGGCCTGGCCGAGCTCGGCGTGCTCGAGCTCGCGTCTCCCGAGGCCGAGGGGGGCGCGCTCGAGGCCACGGCCGCGTTCGAGGAGCTCGGCGCGGTCGCCTTCCCGGGCCCGGTCGTCGAGGCGCTGATCGGCGGGCAGGTGCTCCGCCGCGAAGAGCGCGCGGCCGTGGCCCGTGGCGCGCTCCGCGTCTCCGTCGGGACCCACGATCTCGCGCCCTTCGTCCCCGGTTGCGAGGTGCAGCTCGAAGTGTCCGGGCAGAGCCTCTTCCGCGCCCCGCTGGCGGCGGGCTTCGAGAGCCTCTCGAGCCTCGACGCCGAGCCCGTGGCGCGCGGCGTGCGCACCCGCGAAGAGCGCCTCGAGCGCTCCCGGGCCGGCCTCGACCTGGGACGGCTGCTGCTGGCCGCGTACCTCGTCGGCGCGGCGCGCCGGGTGGTGGCGCTGGCGGCGGATCACGCCCGCACCCGCACTCAGTTCGGCCGGCCCATCGGCGACTTCCAGGCCGTGGCCCATCCCCTGGCCGACGTGTACATCGGGGTCGCGTCCGCGGAGACCCTGACGCACGCGGCGGCGTGCGAGTGGGACGAGCGGCGGGACGAAGGGGAGGGCCCGTCCCCTGGGCTCGCGGCCGCGGCGTGGCTCGCCGCGCGAGAGGCGGCCCTCGAAGCGTGTCACGTGGCCCATCAGGTGATGGGGGCGCAGGGCATGACGCTCGAGGGCCCGCTCTACCCGCTCTCGCGCCGCATCCGTCAACGCGCGTCCCATGCGATCGGCACCGCGACCGCGCGCGAGTCGATGGTCGCGCGCCTCGATGCACGGGTCGGGGAGTCTCTCGGATGAGGCCCGAGAAGCGGGAAGGGCTCCCCGTCCAGCCGCAAGGGCTCCCCGACCAGCGGCAAGGGCTCCCCGACCAGCGGGAAGGGCTCCCCGACCAGCGGGAACGGCTCCCCGCCCAGCGGGAAGGGCTCCCCGGCCTTCGCTTCGAGGTGCGCGATGCGATCGCGCGCATCACCCTCGCGCGGCCCGAGCGCGGCAACGCGCTCACCCCGGCGATGCACGGGGCCATGCGATCGATCTGGACCGCGGTTCGCGAGGACGCGTCGATTCGCGTCGCCGTGATCGACGCGGCGGGCGATCGACACTTCTGCACCGGGTTCGACGTGGCCGAAGCCCATGCCGAGGATGCCGAGGAGGTCTTCGCGAATCGGCCCCTGGACGAGGCGGTCTTCTGGTCTCCCCATCAGAATCGGGTCTGGAAGCCGGTGATCTGCGTGGTGACCGGGCTGTGCGTCGGGGGCGGCCACCACTTCGTCGTGGACGCCGACGTGGTGGTCGCATCGCAGAACGCCGCCTTCATGGACACCCACGTGAACGTCGGGATGGTGGGCGCCCTCGAGAACGTGGGCCTCGCGCGCCGGCTCCCGCTCGGGGCCGCCCTGCGCATGACCCTGCTCGGCTCCCGCTACCGGATGCCCGCGCGACGCGCCTACGAGCTCGGGCTGGTCGACGAGCTCCTGGAGACGCCGGACGAGGCGCGCGCGTGCGCGCTCGAGATGGCGGCGGCGATGGCCGAGCACTCGCCTCAGGCGATGGCGCTCTCGAAGCAGGCCGTCTGGGGCTCCCAGGAGCGGGGCTACCGCGAGGCCCTCGAGGCGGCCTGGGCGCTGCTGCGGCTGCACTGGTCGCACCCCGACTTCGAGGAGGGCCCCCGCGCCTTTGCGGAGAAGCGCGCGCCGCGCTGGAACCCCGATCCCAATGCCCGGACCGCACCGACCGCACGGACCGCACGGCCCGGCGAGTCCGACGAAGGCGGAGAGCGGTGAGGTTCCGGTTCTCGGAGCCGGAGGAGCGCTTCCGACGGGAGGTGCGGAGCTTCCTGGCCGATCATCGTGACCTCGACGGCTACTTCCGCCAGGGGCAGCGCTGGCCCGCGGTGAAGGGGCTGTTCCAGGAGATGGGCGCGCGCGGCTGGCTCTCCCTCGCCTGGCCCGAGGAGGACGGCGGCGCTGCCGGCTCGCCCGCGCTCGAGTACCTCCTGTGGGACGAGGTCGCCTACGCGCGCGCGGCGCGGAATCCGCTCTCGGCCGGCATCGTGGCGCGGACGCTGATCCGTCATGGCACGGCCGAGCAGAAGCGCCGCTACCTGCCGCCGATCCGAAGCGGCGATCTGCACTTCGCGCTCGGCTACTCCGAGCCCGAGGCGGGCTCGGACCTCGCGAGCCTGCGCTGCCGCGCCGAGCGCCACGGCGAAGAGTACGTGGTCGACGGCCACAAGTGCTGGCAATCCTACGCCCAGGACATGGACTGCCTGTGGCTCCTGTGCCGCACCGGTGAGCCCGGAGGCCGCAGCGAGGGCTTGAGCCTGCTGATCGTCGACCTCGACGCTCCCGGCGTCGGCCGACGCGATCTTCCGATCCTGGACGGCGAGCAGCTGAACGAGATCCGTCTCGACGCCGTGCGGGTGCCGGTCTCGCGGCGCGTGGGGCCCGAGGGCGGCGCGTGGAAGATCATGGGCGAGGCCCTGGCCGACGAGCGGCACATCCAGTTTCCGCCCGGCCGGGTCCACCGCGACGTCGAGGAGCTCCACGCGTGGTGTCGGAATCGGAGGCTCGATGCGGATGCCGGAGTGCGCCGGGAGCTCTCGGCTCTCGCCGTCGTGGCCCTGCAGGTCGAGATGATGGCGCTCCGCGTGCTCGATGCGATGCAGCGCGGCCACGACGCGACGGCCCTCGCGGCTGCCAACAAGGTGCTGCACACCGAGGCGTGTCAGCGCATCGCGCGCACGGCGCTCGAGTGGGAGGGCCCCGCGGCCCTGCTCGAAGATGCCCGGCCTGCGCTCTTGTGGCGGCAGAGCATGTGGGAGACCGTCGGCGGAGGGACCTCGGAGATCATGCGCGGCATCGTCGCGAAGCGGGCCCTCGGCCTGTCGGGCCGGGCGTGATGCGGCGAGGCGCGTCAGCTCGCCTGCGGCTCGCCCGGCACGCGGTCGAGTGGCCCCGGCGACTTCACCAGCTCGATCCGGGTGCCGTCGGGGTCGAGGACGAAGAGCGCGCCCACGGGAAGCTCGGGATGCGCGATGCGGGTCTCGGGAAGGATCCGGCCGCCGGCCTCGCGCAGTCGCTCCGCCGTCGCGTCGAGGTCGCTCACGCGCAGGGAGAGGTGGGTGAGGCCGAGCTGGTTCATCGGCCGCGCTTCGGGCGGGCCCGCGTGGCCGGGGCGTTCGAAGTGCAGGAGCTCGATGCAGACGCCGTCGCGCTCGAGGTACAGAGCCGACAGCGCCACGTCGTCGAGCTGGAGCAGACGCGCGGTTGCGTCACCGCTCGATTCGAAGCGGGCGCGCTCCCGGAAGCCGAGGCCGTCGCAGTAGAAGCGCCGGGAGCGCGGAAGGTCGGCGACGCAGATCCCGATGTGCGAGAGCCGTTCCGGCATGCCGGCGACGCTAGCAGGCCCGTCGGACGGAGGAGGGCTCCATGAGCTACGAGCGCAACCGCCGTCTGGTAGCCCGGCGCGATCCCATCGGCGTCGACGTTCCGATCGATCCGGTGAGCGCCGGGATCATCCGCGGGGCCTTCGAGACGATCTGCTACGAGGTGGCGACACACCTCGGCCGCTCGGCCTCGTCGGCCATCATCAACCAGTCGAACGAGCGCAACGCGAGCATCCTCGACGCCCACGGTCGCCTGGCCGGGCTCTCCGTCGGGATCCCGCAGCTGCTCTTCATCTCGCCGCTCTCGGTCCGCTACGGGCTCGAGCATCGCGAGCGGGACGACTGGGGCCCGGGCGACGTGTTCGTCGGCAACGATCCCGAGGCCGGAGGCGGCCACCTGCCCGACTACAACGTGTACGCCCCGGTCTTCGACGCCGACGGCGAGCTTCTGCTGATCCAGGCGCTCCAGGCCCACCAGGGCGACACGGGCGGAAAGGACGCCGGCGGCTTCTCCGTCGACGCGACCGAGCTCCAGGCCGAGGGGCTGATCCTGCCCTACCTGCAGCTGGTGCGCCGCGGCCAGCGCCGGGAAGACGTGCTCGAGATGCTCGTGCGCAACAACCGCATGCCGTCGTTCGCGGGTGACATCGCCGCAATGATCTCCGCGGTCGAGCTGGGCGCACGGCTGCTCGGTGAGCTCGCCGAGCGTCACGGCGCCGACACGTTGCGTGCCGCCGTCGACTGGAACATCGCAGAGACCGAGCGCCGCTTCCGCGCCGAGGTCGCCGGCTGGCCCGACGGCGAGTACGCGTCGGATGTCTACATCGACCACGACACGGTCGGGAACCCGGACGTGCACGTCCACGTGAGCTGTCGCGTCGAGGGCGACCGGCTCCGCGTCGATCTCTCGGGGAGCGACGAGCGCCCCGAGCTGGTGTGCGTCTGGAACACCTTCGGCAACACGCGCAGCTATGCGATGGCCCAGCTCGCCTCGATGATCGATCCCTCCATCCCCAAGAACGAGGGGCTCTTCGATGCGGTGGAGCTGGTGGTGCCCGAAGGCTCGATCCTGCAACCGCCGCCGGGCAAGCCCGCCGCCCTGGGCGCGTTCCATCCGGCGGTCGAGGTCGGCGAGGCGATCTGCATCGCGCTCTCCGAGGTGCTGCCCGAGCGTTCGTCGCCCCAGGTGTACAAGCTCGGCATGCCCAACTCCGTGGTCGGCGTCGACGAACGGGGCCAGATGTGGATGGACCAGGGAGTGGACGTGCGCGCCTCGGACGCCTCGGCGACGCAGGGCGTCGACGGCTGGGGCAGCATGTGCAGCGGCCTGGGCAACCTGATCCTGGCGACCGCCGAGGAGGCCGAGAGCCGCTTCCCGGTGCTCAACCTGTCCCGGGAGCTCACCACCGACACGGGCGGAGCGGGTCGCTGGCGCGGGCAGCCGGGGACCCTCAACGTGAAGCAGGTCGACGAACCCTGCACCGCGATGGCCTGGATGGTCTCCCGCCGCCACCCGCTGCGCGGTCTGCTCGGAGGCGACGACGCCTCGCCCTACGCCAACCACTTCCGGGTCGGAACGGAGGACGAGTTCGAGGTCGAGGGGTCGGTCCAGGCCGAGCTGCCGGCCGGCTCCGTCACCGCCTACCAGTACGGGGGCGGAGCCGGCTTCGGCCCCGCGCTCGAGCGCGATCCCGCGGCGGTGCTCTCCGACGTGCTCGACGAGTACGTGAGCGTCGAAGCGGCGCTCTTGCGCTACGGGGTGGTGCTGCGAGGAAGCCTCGAAGCGCTGGATCTCGAGGTGGACGAAGCGGCCACGGCCGCCGTGCGAGGCGAGCGTCGCGCCGGGGGCGAGGGATGAACGCGCGCCTCGGCATCGACATCGGCGGGACCTTCACCGACTTCGCCCTCGAGCGCGATCGCGAGCTCTTCTTCGACAAGGTGCTGAGCACGCCCGAGGACCGGAGCCTCGGCGTGATGCAGGGGATCGAAAAGCTCGCGCGGCGTCAGTTCCTCTCCGTACGCGACTTCCTGCGCGGGCTCGACTGCATCGTGCACGGCACCACCGTGGCCGACAACACGCTGATCGAGCGCAACGGCGCACGAACCGGGCTGCTCACCACGGCAGGCTTTCGCGACGAGATCGAGCTGCGGCGCGGCTACAAGGAGGACATCTGGGACGTCCGACTGCCGCCGCCG
>JASJCN010000145.1 GCA_030065975.1 Myxococcota bacterium | reverse complement strand
GGATCGGGCCCGGAAGGGCCTAGAAGTGGCGCCAGCCGGCCGGCGGCTCCGGGGCCCCCAGCAGCACCAGGTCCTCCCGGGTGATGCGACCGATCTCGCTCACCGGGAGCCCCAGGCGGCCGGAGAGCTCCTCGCAGGACGGCGCCCCGGGGCGGACCGTGAAGAGCAGCTCGTAGTCCTCGCCGCCGGCCAGGAACCAGTCCTCGGGAGCGCGGCCCAAGGCCCGGGCGACGACCCCGAGGCTCCGCGGCCGCGGGACGGCCTCGGCATCGACCTCCGCCCCCACGCCCGAGGCCCGACACAGGTGGCCGAGGTCGGCCAGGAGCCCGTCCGAGATGTCGATGCAGGCGCTGGCCAGACGGTCTGCTGCGAGCCGCTGGCCGGCTTGCAGGCGGGGCGTCGGGGCGCGGCGGACCCGGCCGCGGGCGCGCTGGAGGGCCTGGCCGCCGAGCGTCCCGGTCACGAGGATGCGGTGGCCGGGCTTCGCCCCCTGGCGGCGCAGGGCGCGCCCCCGGCGAACCGCGCCCACCACGGTGAGCACGACCGAGAGCTCCCGGGCGCGGGTCACGTTGCCGCCGGCCAGCGGCGCGTCGTGCTGGCGGGCCGCCTCGATGAGGCCGGAGAAGAGGTTCATCACCGGGTCGAGCTCCGCATTCGGGGGCACCGCGAGCGCGCAGGTCACGCCCAGGGGCCGCGCGCCCATGGCGGCCAGATCCGACAGCGCGCCGGCCATGGCCCGGCGGCCGGCGGTCGCGGGCGCCTCCTGATCGAAGCGGAAGTGGACGCCCTCGACGAAGGCGTCGGTCGAGACGGCC
Source organism: Myxococcota bacterium (assembly GCA_030065975.1). Taxonomy (GTDB): domain Bacteria; phylum Myxococcota_A; class UBA9160; order UBA9160; family UBA6930; genus JASJCN01. The sequence continues at coordinate 10,037 of JASJCN010000145.1, read as the reverse complement.
ACGTCCTCGTCGGCCCGGTGGCGGAGCAGCGCCGCGTCGTCGCCGATCCCGAGCACCGGCTCGCGCCCGCCCGAGGCCCGGGCCAGTCGATCGATGCGCTCGATCAACCCGAACTCACCGAGATCGGACACCCGCTTCGTCACCCCGGGCAGGCTAGGGAAGCTCTGCACTCGTTGCCGACTCGCGGCATCCGAAGCGCTTCCCACGCGGAGAGACGACTTGCAGAGCTCCCCTAGCGTGCCGACCGGGTCAAGGTGTCGAACGACCAGTGCCGCGGCGTCCCCAAGCGGGCACCGCGAAAGCCCAGACGCCGCAGCTCGGGAGCGAGCCAGCCGTTGAAGAAGCCGTGGGTCACGACGCCGATGTGCTCGTACTCCTCGGACCACTCGGCGAGCTGTAGCGCCGCGCCGCGCACCCGGCGCGCCGCCTGGCGAACGGACTCGTCGGCGGACACCAGCCTCCCGAGCCAGGCCAGTCGCCCGACGACGCTCCAGGCGTGGCCCGGGAGACGCAGCGCCGGCACGGGCACGGGAGGGATCCCGATCTCGCGAAAGCGCGCGTCGATCCGGGGCACCGCGTCGGGGGCGATGCGGGCGAGGGACTGCTGGGCCCGCGGAAGCGTGCTCGTGACGTAGAGGTCGCACTCCGCGAGCGTCCGTCGCAGCGCCGCGGGGGGCTTCGAGTCGGCCGTGATGCCGGCCTCGTCGTAGCGCTGCCAGAAGTCCGCGAAGGCCGGCGCCGCCATCAGGCCATCGCTCACGTCCGGCCGACCGTGACGCACCAGGGTGATGCGTCGCGCCGCGCTCTCGGTGTCGCCCATGCCGGGCCGAGCATACCCGGCCCGATGCCCCGGGCTGGTACCATCGCGCCATGAAGATCTTCCTGAGCGTGGACATGGAGGGCATCTCGGGGCTGGTGCGCTGGATGGACGTCGCCTCCCAGGGCATGGACTTCCAGCGCAACCGCAGCCTGATGACCGCCGACGCCAACGCGGCCATCGAGGGCGCGTTCGAAGCCGGCGCCACCGAGGTGCTCGTCGAGGAGAACCACGGCGTCGAGGATCTCTGCGTGCTGCGCATGGACGAGATCGATCCGCGCTGCCGGGTCATCCGCGGGGCGGGGCGACCCGGCGCGACCTGCATGGCGGGCCTCGACGAGAGCTGCGACCTCGTGTTCCTGGTCGGGCACCACGCGGCCGCAGGCACTTGGCCCGGCGTCATGGCGCACACCATCTCGGGCACGGGCTTCGCCCACGTCCGCATCGCGGGCCGCGCCGTCGGCGAGCCCGACCTCTTCGCGATCCGGGCCGGCGAGCTCGGCGTCCCCGTCGGCCTGATCACCGGCGACCAGATGGTCGTGGGCGAGGTGCGCAAGCGCGTGGCGAACGTCGAGGCGGTGGAGGTGAAGCGGGCGCTCGGCCGCCAGTCGGCCGACGTGATCCCGCCCGCACGGGCGCGGGAGCTGATCCGCGACGGGGCCGAGCGGTGCGTTTCGCGGGCACGGGCCGGCGAGTTCGCGCCCTACACCGGAGAGCCGGCCCCCTACGAGATCGAGGTCGACCTGCTGCAGCCGGTGGACGAGGCGATGCGCAAGAACCTGGAGGCGCTTCCGGAGTACACGATCCAGGACGAGCGCACCGTGACCACCAGCGCGCCCGACATGGACCTCGGCTTCCGCCGCATCGCGTACCTCGGCTACGCGCGGACACCGGGCGCCACGCGCTACTGAGGGCTCCGGGCAACCCTCCTGTGTTAGGGTGGGGGCGTCGAGGCGGCCCCCATGCGAACACTCCGGATGCTCCTGCTCTCGAGCGCCCTCTGCTCTCTTGCGCTTCTCCTCTCGAGCGCCGCAGGGGGCGTCGACGGCCGCATCGAGCTCAACCAGGCGACGATCGATGCAGCGGGCGGCTTCCCCTTCATGATCAACCAGCCCGGAAGCTACGTGCTCACGGGCGACCTCAGCGTGGGAGCCGGCAGCAACAGCGGCATCCGCATCCAGGCGGCGGACGTCACCCTGGACCTGAACGGCTTCAGCCTTCGCGGCCCGGACTCGTGCTCACCCGGCTCGTGCAGCGGAGGCGCGCGCTTCGGCATCATCGCGGCCGGAAGCCAGGTCGTGCACACCGTCGTGCGCAACGGCAACGTGAGCGGCTTCTCGGGCGTCTGCGTCTTCGTCTTCGAGGCCTCCCACGTCACCGACCTCTCCGTCTCGAGCTGCGGACTCGCGGGCATCTCCGCCGGAGCCGGGTCCCTGGTCGAATCCAATCGCGTGGAGGACGTCGGGGGGAGCGGTCTCTCCCTGAGCGACGACACCGGCTACGGGCTGAACGTGGTGCGGAACACCGGCCTCGCCAACTCGAGCGAGCCGGTGATCGAGCAGGGCATTCCGATCGCAGGCAACGCCTGCCCCGGCGCGGCCTGCCGTGGACGACGCCGCTTCTACCTCACCCCGAGCGAGCACACCGGCCAGACCGCGCCCTTCGCCTGCACCAACGGCTTCCACATGGCGTCGCTTCCGGAGCTCCTCGCGAGCGACTCGCTGAGCTACGACACGGGCCTCGGCGTGAGCGGCGAGGACACCGGCTCGGGGACGCCCCGCGGCTTCTCCTTCGCGGGCTGGGCGCGCAGTGGCGTCGACACCAGCAGCCTCGCCTGCGACGCCTTCACCTCGAACTCGGGCCAGGGACCGCTCGTATATCTGAGCGTCGAGGAGACGGTGGAGATCCCAGGGCTCATGCAGATCGAGCCGGTCTGGACCTTCATCGACGGGACCTGCTCCAACCCGAGCAAGGTCTGGTGCGTGGAGGACTGACTCCGGCTCGCTACTCGGGCGCCGCGATGGCATGGGCGATCATCTTCGTCCCCTCGAAGACGGCCTTGTCGAGGACGTTGCGCTCGTCGACGAAGACGAAGTCGAAGACCCGGTTCTCGTTCACGTCGAGATGCAGCATCACGATGAACATCGTGCCCGGCTCCGGCACGGAGTCCACGGTGATCTCGACGTCCCGGTTCTCGCCGTCCTCGAGATAGGTGGCCCCGACGTACACCTCGCCCACGGGCTTGCCGTCCTTGAAGGGATGCATCACGAGCCAGCCGTTGCCGTCGATGCGCACCTCGGAGAAGGTGAAGGTGGCGCCGTCGCGTCTGGCTCCCTCCGTGACGATCCAGTTCACGTCGCCGTTGCCCATGGTGAAGGCCGGGGCCTCGGCGGCTGCCGGCGCCTCCGCCTCGTCGGCTGCCGGCGCCTCCGCCTCGTCGGCGGCGGCCGGCAGCGAGGCCGCGAGGAACGATCCGATCCAAAACCAGACGACGGGCAGGACGAGGGCGGGCGCTCGCATGGCGACTCCTTGGGCTGGCGCGTGTGCGCACGGCGAGCTTGGCGCAGCGGCGAGCCGCCGCGCAAATCCGATCCTCCGGGCCCGTGACTACGGCAGGCTGCGCCCGGGCCCGGGCGTGTCGCCCAGCGCGGGCCGCAGGCCCGAGAAGAAGTCCGAGGAGCCCACGACGCCGTCGCCGTCGAAGTCGGCCTGCACGCACTCCGGCCGCGCTGCGAGGTCGGCTCCCAGGCAGGGGCGGAAGACGGCGAAGAAGTCGCTCGCCGCGACCACGCCATCGTCGTCCAGGTCGGCGTCGCAGGCGTCTCCGTAGCTCTGCGTTCCGGGGACACTGCTGTCGTCGTCGTTGCCCGCGTCGGCGTCGGCCTGGTCGGCGTTGGGAACCATCCGGCAGTTGTCCGAGCCGTCGGCCACGCCGTCACCGTCGGTGTCGAAGGTGACGATCGAGTCGCCCGGCAGGTGCGCGAAGGTGAGCGCCCGGTCGAAGATCACCGAGCCGAAGCCTGTGACCTTCGCCGACTCCTGTCGGTCGGTGCCCGGGGAGAGGATCACCTCGTCGCCCAGGGCCAGGCCGGAGACGTCGGCGTCGACCTGGCTGTCGCCCGCGTTGGAGGCCGTGTTCAGCACGCTGGCGATGGTGTAGGGCACGCAGCCGGCCGCCTCGAGCTCGGCCAGGGTCGGGTCGGCGACTCCCGCCCGACACGTGGCCAGGATCGCCACGCCGGGTCCGCAGGCCCCGGTGAGGGTCGCCATGCCACCGAGCTTCGCGGCGCGCACGCCGTCGATCTCGATGTCATTGGGGGCGTCGTCGATCACACCGGCATTCAGGTCGCTGCAGGCGCCGCAGCCCGGCCCCTGGCAGTTGCCGATGGGATCGCCGACCCGCTGGATGGGGCTGCCCTCGAGGCGGGCCTTGAAGTTCACGCCGCGGGTCTCGCCGATCCCACCCGGGAAGATCACCGGGAAGCCGAAGGTCACGAGCTGCTGGGGCAGCCCGATGGGCAGGCCGTCGGCGATGCGCAGGTTCAGGTCGTCGTTCTCCGGCGTGATGATCGCCGTCCCCTGGGCGTCGAGGAAGATCCCGAAGAAGCCGACGTCGACGTTCTTGGTCTTCTCGTACTCGGTGCTCTGGATGTCCTGGGCGGTGAGCGTCGCCCGGTAGGTGCCCGGGCCCGGATACACGTGCTCGAAGATCCGGCCGAAGCCGTTGAACGTCCCGTCGCCGAACTCCCACTCCCAGCCCTGCACGGTGGTGAGATCGCTCAGCACGGGATCGCCGATGAACTGCACCTGGAACGGCGGGAAGGCCTGCTGCTGGAAGCTGAAGTCGGGCGTCGGCCCGGGCGGCCCGCCGACGTCGATGTCCTTCTCGAACTCCGCGTCGAAGCCGGCATCGTCGACGGTGGAGAGCGTGACCGTGTAGGTGCCGGGATCCTGGTAGACGTGGGAGATCGTCGGATCGAAGAAGCCGCTGTCGGACTCGCCGTCCCCGAACTCCCAGAAGTACTCCTCGATCTCGTCCGCCGCCTCGGAGGGAATCGAGAAGCTCGCGTCGAAGAGGATCTCCTGGTTGTCGAGGATCGAGGGTTGGTGGGTGAAGAAGGCGTCGCCGGGCGCGCCCTCGAGATCGAAGAAGTCGTCGACGGTGTCCTGGTCGCCTTCGTTGTCGAAGACGGTCAGCTCGACGCGCTTGTCGCGGCCCGCCTCCTGGAAGGTGTGGAGCAGCTCGGGACCCTGGGTGGTGATCACTTCCTCGCCGTCGAGGTCCCAGCGGTAGCTCAGGTTCGAGTCGACGCCGATCGGGCGATCGTCCGGATCCGTGGAGAAGCCGGCGTCCAGGAGGACCGTCTTGTCCTGGACCACGTCGATGTCGAAGGAGGCGATCGGCTGGCAGTCCTGGTTCGAGAAGTCGACGGTGATCGGGACGCTCACGATCCGCGGCTGCCGCGGGAGCTCGTCGTCGTCGGAGATCTCGCGGAAGATCAGCGGGATGAAGCCCGCGTTGAAGCGGAAGAAGCCGGGGCACGAGTTGAAGGTCTCGGTCGTCACCGTGACGACGCACGTCATGTCCTCGTTGCCGCGGCACTCGTCGTCCGGCGTCTCGAGGGTGACGCGCCAGATCACCTGCCCGCTCACGGTGTTGGTGTAGACGCGGTTGAAGCGGCTCCACTCGATGAGGGAGGTGCAGCCGCCCGGGGGGCCCTCCGAGCAGAACGGGTACCGCATGTCCACGACGTCGATCGTGAAGGTCCCTGCGTCCAGGATCGTGATCGGCACGTTGCTTCCGTTGACGCGGACGTCGTACTGGGGAAGGCCCGCGGCCTGTCCCGCGAAGGGAGGCACGTCTACGGCCGCCTGCGCAGGCAGCGACAGCGTGAGGACGCCGAGACAGACGCCGAGGATGAGAAGGGCCTGGGAGAGGGGGTGCCGGATCCGCATGGAGTACCTCCGTAGTCGCAACTCGCCCTGACTACGGAGGATATTCCAGGCCGGATCCCGCCCGGGGCGCACGTGGGGCCACGAGGGCCTTCCTCACGCAAGCCTCACGCTGGCGCGGGCGCCGCGTCCGCGGGACGCGTCTACTTGCCGCTTCGCGCCGAGACGACGCCGCTGTGCGAGGCCGTACCGCGGCGGCGGCCGGTGCCCTTGGGGCGGCGGGGCATGCGCGCGAGCGCCGCCTCGAGCACCTCGCTCATGTCCTCGACGGGCACGAACGTGATCTGGCGCGCCAGCTCCGCCGGGATCTCGCGCAGATCGACCTGGTTCGGCTTCGGGAGGATCACGGTCTTGATCCCCTGCCGCAGCGCCGCCAGCGACTTCTCCCGCACGCCTCCGACCGGAAGCACGCGTCCGCGCAGGGTCACCTCGCCGGTCATCGCGACGTCGCCGCGCACGGGGATTCCGGTGGCGACGGACACCAGGGCCGTGGCCATGGTCACGCCGGCCGAAGGGCCGTCCTTCGGGATGGCGCCCGCCGGGACGTGGAGATGGATCTCGTTGCGGGTGAGCACGTCGCCCGGAATGCCGCGCTGCTCGAGCCACCAACGCACGAAGGTGAGGGCCGCCTGGCCCGACTCCTTCATCACGTCGCCGAGCTGGCCGGTGAGGACGAGGCCGCGCCCCCGGGTGGTGGCCACCTCCACGCGCAACACGTCGCCGCCGGCCTCGGTCCAGGCCAGGCCGTTCGCCGCGCCGACGTCCTCTTCCCCGACGCTCGCGTCGTCGCGGAAGCGCGGCGGCCCGAGCCACTTGTCGAGGTTGCGCTGGTTCAGCGCCAGCCTGCGCTCGTCGCCCTCGGCGGCGCGACGGGCGACCTTGCGGCAGACCGTCGCCACCTGGCGCTCGAGGTTCCGAACGCCCGCTTCGGCGGTGTAGTCCGTCACCATGCGCCGCAGCGACGAGTCGGAGAAGCGCACCCGATCCGCCGGCAGTCCGTGCTCTTCGAGCTGCCGCGGAATCAGATAGGAGCGCGTGATCTCGAGCTTCTCCTCTGGCGTGTAGCCCGCGAGCTGAACGACCTCCATGCGGTCGCGCAGGGCCTGGGGCACGCGGTCGATCAGGTTCGCCGTCGCGATGAAGAAGATGCCGGAGAGGTCGAAGGGCACGCTCAGATAGTGGTCGCTGAACTTCCCGTTCTGCTCCGGGTCGAGCACCTCGAGCAGCGAAGAGCTGGGGTCGCCGCGGTAGTCGGCACCGAGCTTGTCGATCTCGTCGAGCATGAAGACGGGGTTGCTCGTCCCGGCGGTCTTCAGCCCCTGGATGATGCGGCCGGGCATGGCGCCCACGTAGGTGCGGCGGTGACCGCGGATCTCGGCCTCGTCGCGCACGCCGCCGAGCGAGATGCGCAGGAACTCGCGGCCCATGGCCCGCGCGATCGAGCGCCCGAGCGACGTCTTGCCCACGCCGGGAGGCCCCGCGAAGCACAGGATCGGCCCGCGCGAGTCGGCGCGCAGCTTGCGCACGCCGAGGAAGTCGAGGATGCGCTCCTTGATCGGATCGAGGTGCGCGTGGTCGGCGTCCAGGATCTCCTTGGCGTGGAGCAGATCCAGCCGGTCGGGGCTGGTGCGGTTCCACGGGAGGTCCGCCATCCACTCGAGGTAGCTGCGCACCACCTGGGCCTCGGGGCCGTCGGGGTGCATGCGCTCGAGGCGTCCCAGCTGACGCATGGCCTCCTGCTGGGCTTCCTCGGGAAGGCCGGCCTCGTCGAGTCGGGCGCGGTACTCCGCCACCTCCTCGAGCCGCGGGTCGACCTCGCCGAGCTCCACCTGGATGGCGCGCAGCTGCTCGCGCAGGAAGGTCTCGCGCTGGCCGCGGGAGAGCTCGTCCCGGGCCTGGCTCTGGATCTCCGCCTGCATGCTCGTGACCTCGAGCTCGCGGCGCAGCATGGAGTCGACCTTGCGCAGGCGGGCCAGCGGGTCGAGCACCTCGAGCACCTCCTGGGCCTCGCCCAGGCGGAGCTTCAGGTTCGAAGCGACGAGATCCGCCAGCCGCCCGGGCTCGTGCACGTTGGCCGTGATGGAGAGCACCTCGGGCGGCAGGTTCTTGAGGGGCAGCAGCTCCTCGACCCGGGAGCGCACCATGCGCATCAGCGCCTCGACCTCGACCGACCAGTCCTCGTCGACGTCGGGCGGGATCGGCGTGACCGAGGCCCACATGGCCGGCGCGTTCTCGACGAAGTGATCGATGCGCGCCTTGCACAGCCCCTGCACCAGCGCCTTCACCCGGCCGTCGGGCATGCGCAGGATGCGCATCACCATGCCGACGGTTCCGACGCGGTTGAGATCGTCGGGCTCCGGCTCCTCGAGCTCGGGATTGCGCTGGGCCGCCATCAGCACCAGCCGGTCACCCGCCAGGGCGTCCTCCACCGCGGCAATCGAGCGCTCGCGACCCGCCAGCAGCGGCAGCACCATGTAGGGAAAGACCACGAACTCGCGAAGCGGGAGGACGGGAAGCTCCTCCGGCACTTCGAACTCGAAGGGGGCGGGTGCGGACATCACCCTGGCGTTTCGGCCCCCGGGCGCCCGGGCTTGACCGGATCAGAGCCCCCGGGCGAACTCCGCGATGGCGTCGGCCACCCTCCCGGCGTGGGTCACCGGGATCATGTGGCTTCCTGCCTCCACGACGACGAGCCGGGCCTTCGGGGCCCGCTCGGCCAGCCCTTCACCGATGGCGAGGGGCACGAAGCGATCCTCGGTGCCGTGGATCACCAGGACCGGGGGCTCGAGCCCGCCGGGGTCGAGATCGCTCCAGGGCGGGGACGCGTTCTCGCCTTCGGCCACCCAGGCCTGTCGCGTCTTGTCCTGGGCCATGCTCGCCGCGAGCTGGGTGTGCCACCAGTCCGGGACGGGCTGCTCGCTGAACGCCTGGAGCGTGGTGCTGCGGCGCAGGCCCTCGGAGAGCGGCGGGACCGCGCCGATCCAGCGCAGGACCGGCGGCGAGAAGAGCAGCTGGAACACCGGCGGCGGACCCGGAAGCTCGAGGCCCTCGGGCAGGGGCCCCGAACTCGCGACGAGCACCGCGCCGCGCACCCGCTCCGGCGAGAGCCGCGCGGCGTGGATCGTGGTGCCGCCGCCGAACGACCATCCGACGACGACCGCCGACTCGAGACCCATGGCGGCCAGCAGGTCGACCACGTCCTGGCCGTTGCTCTCGTAGGTGTAGGCCCCCGCGTCCTTTCGCGGATCGGAGTGCCCGTAGCCGGCCCGATCCATCGAGAGCACGCGGAAGCCGCGCTCGACCAGCGCGGGCCGCGTGTCGCCCCAGTCCCAGCTCACGCCGGGAAGGCCATGGACGAGCAGCAGGGGCTCGCCCACGCCCTCGTCGAGCAGGTGGATGCGGCGACCGTCGGGCAGGTCGACGTGGGTATCGGGCGCCGGGAGCGGCGGCGGCGAGTCCCCGAACAGCGTGTAGTAGAGAGGCGGCGCCGCGATCAGCAGCGCGAGCCCGATGATTCCGCCGAGTAGCACCCGTCGCATTCAAGCCCCTCCCGCGGCCGCCAGCTGGAAGAGCCGCAGCACGCAGACCAGCGCCACCCCGAAGCTCAGCGAGCGAAGCAGGTCGAGATCCAGCAGGTAGAGCACCAGGTGTGCGACCCGCGCCGCCACGAAGACCAGCGAGGCCGTCGCCGAGGCCGCGGCATCGGCCCCGGCCAGGTGCGCGACTGCGACGGCGGCCGTGAAAAGGATGGCCGCCTCCCAGGCATTGCTCTGGGCGGCGTAGAGGCGGGCGGCCACTCCTTCGAGCTCGCCCACCTGCTTGCGCGGCGTCTTGTTGTCGAAGTCCGAGCCGTACTGCCGGACGCGCAGACCGGCGCCGACCATCGCCATGGGAACCGGCAGCAGCACGATCAGCACGAGGCACCAGAGGGGAGTCGTCATGACCCCATGCTGCAGCGGGGCTCGGGACTGGGCAAGCCCCGGCTCACTCGCTCCCGATCGAAGCTCCGACTCCGAGCGCGCCCTCTTCCTCTTCCAGCTCCCAGGGCCGGACGGGCGGCAGCGGGAGCAGCGGCGGCTCGCCCCCGCGCTCGTCCACGGACACGACCCGCGCGCCTTCGACGCCCAGGATCTGCGCGCGCCGCTGCAGATTCCCCTCGGCGTCGAAGCCCAGCAGGGCGCCGGTGGTACCGGCGATCTCCCGGCTCGCGAGCAGGTGGTCGAGCAGATCGTCGGGCTCTTCGGCGCCGTCGAGCACCGCCGAGAGC
>JASJCN010000144.1 GCA_030065975.1 Myxococcota bacterium | reverse complement strand
CGCTGGAAGTTCTGATCCCGGCCGGAACGACGACGGCCCGTCCGGTCTTCCGGGCGGGCCGTTCTCTTTGCGGCGACGGCGGGAGCGCTGCGCAGCCCCTCAGCCGCAAAGAGAACGGCCCGCCCGGAAGACCGGACGGGCCGTCGTCGTTCCGGCCGGGATCAGAACTTCCAGCGTAGCTCCGCGCGGACGCCCGCGAGGTCGTTGTCCTGGCTGCGGATCGCGTACATCGCGTCCGTGCGCAGCAGCCAGGCGTTCGTGAGCGGGATCTGGAAGCGGATCCCCGCGCCGTACTCCGCGTTCGCGATCTGCGCGTCACCGCCGTGGCGCTGCACCGTCGCCAGCTCGAACACGACCTGGTAGCTGAAGTCCAGCGCGATCCACTCGAGACCGAGCGCGCCGCCCCAGGCGTCGTGTCCCGAGCTGTTCAAGCGCGGGTAGCCGGAGAGCGCGTCGGTCTGGAAGAGGATGCCCGTGTTCTTCAGGGCTCCGTCGCCGTTGGCGCGGGCCAGCGGGTTGGCGTTGCCCCAGCCATAGAAGACGTTCAGGTAGGGCACCAGGTTCGACGGCAGGTGCGTGATCAGCGAGCTCTCGAAGAGGAAGAGGACGCCGTCGGCCGTCTCGTCGATCCCGTCGTCCGGGTCCTGCCCGACGTTGGCGATGATGCGGCCACTGGTGGAGACCCAGTCCCGGAAGCGCCGGGTGTGCGAGAACGCGATGTTGTGGTGGTCGAGCCCGCGTCCCGTGCGGTCCTCCACGTAGCCGTAGCCGATCTCCGTGTAGCCGTAGAGCGCCTCGATGAAGCCCGTGAAGCCGTAGATGCGGGCGTCGTTGTTGTCGTTCTTGGCGTTGATGCCCTGGTTGGTGACGTTGTCGAACCCGAAGAAGAACGTCCAATCCATGTTCGTGATGTCGAGGGTCCGGCTGTTTCGCGCGGGGATCGTGAACGCGAAGCCGTCGAAGGTGTCCTCGACCCAGATGCCGTTGGCGAAGAGCAGCGGCATCCGGCCACCCGCGATGGGCAGGTCGAACTTGCGGTCCGTCCCCATCACACCGGCCAGCATCGACGAGAGGTCGCCTTCGAAGAAGAAGGTGTCGGGCTTCCACTCGGTCTCGAACTCGAAGTCGCCGCTGCCGTCCGCGAAGTCGAACTCGTAGCGGGTCGCCTCGCCGTTGTTGCGGATCGGGTCCCAGAAGGCGTGGAAGCGCTCGGTGGCGGTGAGCTTCAGGTCCACGTCCAGGTTGAGCCGGCTGGCCCATAGCCCCTTGTCCACGTCGCCGTTGTCGTTGTAGGCGATGGCCGTCCGGAAGTCGCCGAAGATCATGAACTGCGGCGCGAACGGGTTCGCCTCGCCGAAGATGTTGATCGGCTCCCGGAAGGCGCCCCAGTTGTAGAGGTCCCGGAAGGCCTCGACCAGCGGGCGCTGGGTCTTGTTGAGGCGCTTCGCGCCGTAGATCGCCTCCTGCGCGTCGGCGTTGTAGGGCCGATCCCCGTAGTACGGGTCCGCCTTGAAGGCGCCTTCGTCGTAGGGCACCTCGCGTACGGCCGGGTCGTGCTTCTCCAGGCCCGCGGCCAGGACGCCGCTGGGCAACACCAGAAGGATCACTGCGCAGAGCGCCGTCGCCTTGCGAATGGTCATCGTTTCCCCTCCCTCTTCGCTCTACTTCGCTCTACTCGATCTCGAATTCGACGGCGTGCTTGTGGTAGTCGAGCATCCACTCGTTCATCGCTTCTTCCATCTCGCTCGTGGCTCCGACGAAGCGCATGAAGTAGATCGGCTCGGCCCGGCTGCGCATCCGGAAGGACAGCTTGTAGGTGCCGGCCTCCGTGATCTTGTCGCCCGGTACGCGGTAGCTGATCTTGCGCTCCCCCAGCGGCGGGATGCTGCGGCCCTCCATGCGGATGAAGGGCGGGTGGTTCATCACGGAGTTCGGGGTGTTGCCCGGCCGGATGAAGGGGATCTGGTCGATGTCGATGTTGACCGGCAGGTACATCTCGCGATCGGTGCCGGCGACGTTGGTGGTGAGGAACTTCGTCTGCAGGTTCACCAGCTGGTCGTCGTGCTCGATCGTGCCGGCCGCGACGTCCAGCGAGTGGAGATCCGCCATGTCGCCGTTGGAGTCCACGTAGCCGGACTCCCAGACCGTCACGCCGCTCGGGTTGCTGAGCGCGACGTTGAACCAGATCTCGGGCTGGGCGCCCAGGGAGCCGCTCGGCAGGTTGTGGCCGTTGTTCTTGTTCTTCAGCACGAAGTCGAACTTGAGCGCCTTGCCCACCTTGCGCTTGCTGGTGAAGAAGGGCCCGTCGACGCCGGAGCCGGCCTCCATCACCTCCTCACGCAGATCCCGCTTCACCTTGAGCTCGACGAGGTTCTCTTCGATGACCTCGCGGGCTTCCAGGCGCCGCTCCAGATCCTGCCAGTGCGGCGGGAACTGGCTCTCCGAAGGCCCGCTGCGCTCGAACGCCTCGGTGCCCCAGCCGGCCTTGTAGTCGAACTGCAGCCACTGCTGGATGTCGGCGATCTCGGTGGCCCGCGGGTTGTGCGGGAAGATCCCCGGATGGGCGATCGGGTAGCCCGGGCCCACGAAGCGGTGGTTCGAGTGCTTGCGCTTCTCGCCGATCGGCTTGCCGCCGATGTAGGCCACGTAGTCCATTTCGTAGCCCGAGTTCAGTCCCTGGACCTGGCTCATGTGGCAGTCCTGGCAGGTGATGCCCTCGCGGAAGGCCGGCGAGCCGCGGTACTGCTCGACCACGACCTCGAGCTTGATGCCCGGGAACACGGCCACTTGGTGGCACGAGGTGCAGAACTGGCTGGAGGAGAGCTGCTCGAACTCGATCGCCTGGGCGTGGATCGGCGTGCCGCGGACGCTCGAGTCCTCGCTCGGGCGCACGTTGTAGGCGCCCGGGTTGGCCACGATCTTGGGCAGCTCCTGCGCCTCGTAGTTGCCGTACACGGGCTGGTGGATGTTGCCCGGAACGATGCGGCGCTCGCCGTTCTCCTTCTGGTAGCGCTCGTCGACCCGGTGACAGGTCACGCAGGTCACGCCCTCGCGGGAGACCTGGGCGCGCTCCCAGAGCGCGAGGTCACGGCTCTCCTTGATCGTGGTGCCGACCGAGGCGTGACAGCGCATGCAGAAGTACCCGATCGTGCCCTGGGCCAGATCGTTGATCTTCTGCTCGAACTTGTGAAACATCGGCGACATCGAGGAGTACGCGTGGTTGGAGCTGGCCCACTCCTCGTACACCTTCGGGTGGCACTGGCCGCACTCGGCCGCGCTCGGATACGCACTCTCGGAGAACAGCGTTCCGTGCGGGTCCTCGAAGAGCTCCGAAGCCAGGGCGCTAGAGCCCAGCCCGGCGATCCCGAAGGCCAACGCCACGACGAGGACGACCCGGAGGCGTCGCACCGGGCCGAGCGGGCCCGTGGGCCCGTACGTCGTTCGCTCGAACATGCTCATCCTGCTGCTCCCTTCTCGACAGGCGACAGGCGCGGCCCTCCGAGCGGAACCGTGGTGGACGTTCCGCCTGGGCGCCGGGCTGCGCGTTCAAACCGGGCGGGCTCGGTCCCCTGACTCCCGAGCCACCGCCATCTTCTCAAAAAATCGTACGGATCTCGCGCCCTTTCGGGTGTTTTTTGCGAATCCTGCCAGGCTCTGCCATCACCCTTTCGGGTGACCCCCCTGTGCGGGGTCTTTCACACTCCCAGCCCGCAGACCGGGCTGTCCTACACGCCCTCGAGCGTCGCCCGCACCGATCCGAAGCGGATCTGGGACGCGGAGCTCACCGGGGCGGCGACGTTGGCGGCCAGCTGGGCGTCGTCGACGAAGGTCCCGTTGCTGCTGCCCAGGTCGGTCAGCGTCACTCCGGTCTCGCTGACGTCGAGCCGCGCATGCTGGCGTGAGACCTGATTGCTCTCGATCTGGATCTGGGCCTCGGCCACGCGCCCGATCATGTAGGAGCCGGGCCGCAGGTTGTAGCGTTTCCCGCCCACCGTGAGCCGGGCCCTGGCCTCCGGATCGGCGGGGGCCGGCGCGGGCGCGTCTCCGTCCAGGACCTGGAAGATGAAGTCGTGGGTGTCGGCGAAGGTGATCACGTGCAGGCGGCCGAGCTTCTCGGGCTGCTCGACCCGCAGGCCGTCGAGCGAGGTGCCGTTGGCGCTCTTCAGGTCCTCGAGCAGGTAGCACCCGGCCTCGTCGCTCCAGTGGATCCGGGCGTGATCCCGCGAGGCCAGGGGCGTCGCCAGGCTGAGCTCGTTCGAGGAGCCGCGCCCGATGCGCGCCTCGGCCTCGAACTCCGTGGACGCTCCGCTCAGGTCTCCCACCTTGCAGAAGAGCCGGGCCTTCATCGCAACCGCTCCCCGATCATGATTCGTCACCCTCGCCGAGGAAGCGCGACAGGTGCGCGCCCCGGTCCTTGTGCGGGTGGTACTCGTGGCACGTCGTGCAGGAGTCGCCGGCCTCCTTCGAGCTGTGGCAGCTCCGGCAGCTCTCGACGCCCGGCAGGTTCACCCACTCGGGGCCGGTGAAGTCGTCGGCGACCTCGAGATCGTGGCGCTCGGGATGCACGAGCTTCGGGTTCGCCGGGTCGCTCGTGTCCATGGGGCTCACGTAGAGGCAGAAGGGCGTGCGCCAGTCGAACTCGGCACTCGGGTCCTGCTCGCACACGCCGGCGTTGTAGCCCGAGCTGTGGCAGTCGAGGCAGCCCTGCTGGAGCGCGTGGGCGCGGTGGTCGAAGTTCGCGCGGACGAGCATCTCCTGGTCCGCCTGGGGGCGGACGATGGCGCCGTTCGCGACGCCGTGGCACTCGCTGCACCACTTCGTGAGGCCCGCCTCGATCTCGTCGAGTGCCTCCTCGGTGGCCGGGTCGAGCTCGACGTCGTCGAGCGCCTCGAACGCCTCGGCGGAGGCGAGCTCGAACGGGTTCTCGAGCTGGCGCTCGAGGGACTCGAGCATGCTGGACGCCCACTCGAGATCCTTCTGCACCTGCTTGTCGGGGCTGCTGCGCAGCTCGTCGATCCAGCCGGAGAGGGTCTCGATGGCCTCGGCGTAGAGCGCCCGCGCGTTGTGCGCGTCGCCCGGCGAGGAGAGCAGCAGGTCGGCCAGGACCGGGCCCGAGCGTCGCTGGCGCGCCAGGTGCCGCAGGTTCTCCATCACCCAGGGATCCGGGTGCAGCTGGGCCAGCTTGCGGATCTGACCGTCCTCCCAGGGATAGGCCGTGGGGTCCTCGAGCTTCGCCCAGGACGTCCCCGGACGGCCGCTGCGCGCGATCATCTCGGGAGTCAGCACACCCGGGCGCCCCGCCGCGAAGGTCGGCAGGAAGGGCGTCTTCTCCTTGCCCTGGGCGTGGCAGCCCTTGCTCGAGCAGTGCATCTCGAAGTCGATGTCGACGAACCCGGCGCCCGTCTCGTCGCTCTGGTGGCAGTACAGGCAGGCGGTCTCGATCTGGGCGAGATCGTTCTTCTCGACCAGCTTGCGCACGTGCTTCACGTGGGGGAAGGCGAGGCCCGGCCGCTCCTTCGCCTGGTGGAGGCGGGCGAACGCGAACTGCGGATGCTCGTCGAAGCCGCCGAAGTGGCAGTTGCCGCAGCGCGCGTCGGCCACCTCGGTGATGTTCGCATCGCGGCCCTGGTGCTCGGTGTGACAGGCCGTGCACTCGAGCGCCGCGTCGTTCTCGTGGTCGGTCACGCGCTGCAGGTCGGAGGACTGGTAGAGCACGTGGGAGGCGTGGCCGAAGGCGCTTCGTCCGTCCGCCACGAAGCCGTGGCAGTCCTGGCACTTCTCCGACGAGGCCGAAGCGAGCGCCACGTGGCACGAGTCGCAGCTGCCGCGCTCCTCGAGGGCGGCATGGGCCCGGGAGACCGGCCCCGCCGAGATGACGTCGCCGTCTCCGACGAAGGCGTCCACCGCGACGAGCAGAAGCAGGACGCCAGCCAGGGCGAGACCGCCCCAGACCATCCGGCTCCGCGAGATCGGGATGACGTACTTCTGGGCGACCGGCAGCCGCCGATCGCTGAACGTTCCCTTGGAGTCCCTCTCTGCCATGGACTGTGGATTCCTAGTAGTAGAGGACGGTGCCGATGTGGACGGCCACGATCGCGACGAGCACCAGCGAGATCGGGACGTGCAGGTAGAGCCAGCTGCGCAGAGCCCACTGCAGCGTGTAGTGGGCGTCCATCTCGAGCTTGGCGCGATAGATCCCCTCGAGCGCCTCGACGTCGCGCGCCTCCTCGCCGCCCAGCAGCGAGCGCAGGTAGTCGAACTCGCGGAGGCGGGAGTGGATGCTGCCCGTGGGATCGATGAAGTAGCGCCAGCTGCGTCGGGGCGCCGCGAGCTCCGGGGCGACCTTGCGGGCGTGGAGCTGACGCACGGGATCGTGTCCGCCCTCGGAGAGCTCCTCCGCACGGTCGCGCAGCTCGGCCACCAGCTCGGGGATGCGGTCGTAGTGGACCTCGAGGCCGAGCCCCGAGCCGAGGGCCTTGGGGATCCACTGCTGCAGCGCGAGCCCGAGCAGGCCGGTGAGACCGGTCCACACCGCGAGCAGCCACATCCACCAGCCGAGCACGCCCTCGGGCAGCCGGAAGCCCGTGTGCATGAACATCAGCAGCAGGAAGAGCAGCCCGCCGTACAGGTGGAAGTACAGCCACTGCCGGGAGCCCCCGAGACCGAGGCGCAGCGCCGAGTGCATCATGCGCCGTCGCACGCCGAAGAAGGCGGCGCCGATCATCAGCGTGGCGGCCGCCGTGCCGTACGCGATGCCCCAGATGTTCCCGGGCACCATCTCCGAGAGCAGCAGGTTGGCCAGGCCGGTCGCCAGCAGGATCACCAGCGCGACCGAGAAGAGGTTCCGCCACAGCCGTGCGCCCGGTCGCTCCCGACGCCGCCCGCTCATTCCGACTGCCGCGCTCATCCGTTGCTCC
Source organism: Myxococcota bacterium (assembly GCA_030065975.1). Taxonomy (GTDB): domain Bacteria; phylum Myxococcota_A; class UBA9160; order UBA9160; family UBA6930; genus JASJCN01. The sequence goes on along the minus strand of JASJCN010000144.1, from coordinate 3,966 downwards.
TCGTGTCCACCTAGAGATCCAGCAGGTCGCGGAAGGCCTCGACCGATCCGACCCGGTGGGCACATCCCTGGGGACAGCTGGCCACGCACGCGGGGCCGTGCCCCGTGTCGCGACACAGGTCGCACTTGCTCGCGACCTGGCGGTCCTCTCCGCGCAGGGTCTCCGGGACCATGTCGTCGGGCCACGTCTTCCCCGTGTCGTGCATCACGATGTTGTCGTAGGGGCACTTGTCCGAGCAGCTGCCGCAGCCGATGCAGACGTTCTCGTTCACCGCGACCACCTCGCGCAGGCCCTTGCGGTGGATCGCGCCGGTCGGGCAACCGACCAGGCAGACCGGATCCTGGCAGTGGTAGCAGGAGCGGGCGACCAGCAGGTTTCCGACCTTGTGTCCCTCGCGCACGAAGCGCGGGCGGCCGTCGTGGGCCGCGGCGCATCCCCGCATGCAATCGTCGCAGCGGGTGCACTGGGTGAGGTCGATCACCAGGATGCTGTTGCCTTCCACCAGGCCGCGATCGAGGGCGATCTTGGTGAACTCCGAGCGCGCCACGTCGCGCCGGGCGGCGCCCATCTCCTTGATGCGGCGCGTGGCGCTCTCCCACAGGCGCGCCTCGATGTCGGGATGGCGCTGCAGGATGGTGCGCAGCGAGGCGGCCGGGATCTTCAGGAGCTCGCTGTACTCGACCGAGCGCGCCGAGACCTCCCACTTGCCGCCCTCGAGCAGCTGCTCGATCTCACCGAGCGACATGCCCTTCGAGAGATACGAGACGACGACTTCGCCCTCGCCGAAGGACTGCTCGAGCTTCACGAAGCCGGAGCGCACGATGTAGAGCGCGTCCGCCGCCTCGCCCTCGGTGACGAACAGCCCGTCGGGATCTCCGGAGACCAGCTCCACCTGGTCCTTGAGCTCCGTCAGGAACGCCTCGTCGCAGCCGGCCAGGAGCGGCGTCGTGGCGAGCTGGGCCAGCAGCGAGCGCTCGCGGTAGATCTCGTCGAGGTGCTTCTTGAGCGCCTTGGCCCGGCGGCGCATGGTGCGCAAGGCGGGCAGCCGGATCTGCACGACGGTGGTGTCGGTGAGCGTGCGGGCGGTGACCGACTGGGGCCAGCCGCTCATGGCGCCGATCTCGCCGAAGTACTCGCCGGGCCCGAGCTCCTGGGCCTCGCCGGGCTTCAGGTCCGCGTCCATGGTCGAGAGGCGCGTGATCTCGTGGCCCTTGGCCTCGGCCTGCCTCGCCTCGTGGTCCGCCTGCTCGATCGACTCCTCGCCGCCGCCCGCGCGCTGCTCGAAGATCGGCTGGGCGTCGCTCAGGTCGCCGAGCCGCTCGAGGGAGACCGAGACCCGGCCCTCGACGATGAAGAACGCGACGTCGACGTAGGTGCCCTCTTCGAAGAGCACCGAGCCGGCGCTCCAGGTCGCCAGCGCCACGTCGGTGGTCAGCCCCTCGAGGATCGGGTCCTTGATCCCCTCGAAGACGGCGTACTGCTTCATCTGCTCCGGCGTGAGCCGCTCGGAGAAGGAGAGGATCTGCGGGTCGTCGGCCAGGGCCGACCAACGGTCGCGATGGAGTTGGGTCTTTCGTTGCTCGACGGCAGCTTCGGACACGGCTCTCCCTCAGTCGGCGTTGTGGATCTCGAGGATCCGCTGGTGGACGGCCCGGAGCTTTTCCTCGGGCGTCGCGGGTCCGGCGGGCTTGCCCGGGGCGGCGACGGTTCCGGTACCCGCGCTGGGCGGGGGCGCCTCGCCGGACGCGACCTTCGCGGCCACTGCCGCGGCGCCCTGCTCGACCGCCACCTTGAGCGTGGGATCGGCCGCGACCGCCGCCTGCTCGGCCGCCTTGCTCTTGGCGGCCGCGCCATCGGGCAGCTTGCCGAGGCGCACGCTCGGCACCGGCCCGCGCTTGCCGATCTGGGCCTGGATGCCGCTCGTGCTGGGCTTTGCCTTCCGCCAATGCTTGATGCTCTCGAGGTCGTACTGGAAGTCCTGGCCGCTCGGGTGACCCGAGGACAGCAGCCGCTCGTCGGTGATGTAGTGGCAGCTCGTGCAGTTCTCGGCGAGCGTCGCCGGGTTCGACAGGTCCTTCATGCCCGCCACCTTCTTGGCGCTGTCGGGCGCGTCCTTGTGCGCCTCGATCCAGGGCCCGGCAGCGCCGTGACACTGCTGGCAGGTCACGCCGTAGCCGACCTTGCGCTTGAAGTTGCTGCCCTCGATGGTGGCGTGGCAGTCCGAGCAGACGGCCTGGCCCTTGTCGATCCAGTCGAGGCCCTGCTTCTCGCCGTAGTACAGCATGGCGATCTGCGAGTTCTTCCGGGCCTTGCCCAGGAAGGGCAGGTGGCTCGCGCCGTGGGGATGCTGGTCGAGCCACTCCTGCTGGCTGTCGTGGCAGCCCGAGCACTCGTCGGGATCGATGGTGGCGCCCTTCGGCGGCCGCGGGTTGCGCACGTCGGAGCGGAGCTCGCCCTGGGCCGGCACCCCGCCCGCGGCCTTGAACGCGGCCGAGGGCGCCGGCGGCGGCGGGGGCGGAGGCGTGCGCTTGGCGACGAAGGTCGGGTCGGCGGTGACCTCGGCGGTCTCGGTGGAGGCGACCTCGTCGATCTTCGAGAGGTCGGTGGTGGCGTGGTTGGCCACGATCGCGCGCGCCTGGCGACCGACCTCGTCGGCGGCCTTCAGCAGCGCCGCGTCCGCGCCGGCCGAGATCGACACGCCGCTCGTGGCACTCAGGATCGCCGAGAGCTCGGGCAGGGAGACGGCGCCGTTGATGTCCTCGATGGAGCCGCGATGGGCCTCGACCCGCTTGCCGAGTGCCCGGAGGTACTTGCCGTCGCTGGTCGCCGCGGCGGCCCCGCGCAGGCTGTACTCGAGGCCGACCGCCTGGCCGACCACGTACATCAGCCGCCGCCGGGCCTCGGAGCGCCGGGCGTTGACCGTGCCCTGTCCGCCGGCGCCCTCGCTGCCCAGGAAGTTGTGCCGGATGCCCTTGTCCTGGGAGAACTTCACGAACTCGAAGCTGGTGGACGCCGTGCGGTGGCCGCCGACCTCGATGATCTCCTGGTTCGGGATCAGGTGGCACTGGTAGCAGTTGGCGATCACCGGATAGAGATCCGAGGGCCGCTTCATGCCCGCCGCCGACGCCCGGCGCGCACGCTCCGCCTTCTGGGCGGGGGTCTCCGTCTCGCGCGTCGCGTTCTCGTCCTCGGGTCCGCCGTAGTCGTTGTGGATCGAGAGCCAGTCGGCCGCCGCGCCGTGGCAGGACTCACACGAGGTGCCGGAGAGCGCGGAGAGGTTGCCGGTCTTGCTGAGCCGCGGCGTGAAGTGGCAGGTGAGGCACGGGCTCTTCCGCTTGACCGAGAGCAGGCCGAGCTTCTTGGCGATGTCCTTCGCGCGCTGCCGCTTGTGCAGGGCGCCGTCGCCGTCGTAGCCCTTCGCGTGGCGCGTCGTCAGCCACACCGTGTAGGCGTCGGTGTGGCAGCTCTCTCCGCACTGGGTGGGCCCGAGGACGTCCTTCGCGACCTCCTTCGTGTGCTCGAGGGGCACCAGCGCCTGGCCGCTCGCGGCGGCCGGGACCAGCCCACCGAGCACCCAGACGATGCCCAGGCAGAGGATTCTCCGTGCGTGTCGAGCCGGACGCGTCGGCGTCAATCTCAGTCCTCCGGAACGCAGAGCTTCACGGGACCCTTGATCTTCGCGAGGCAGGCGAGGCGGTACTTGGAGGAGTCGGGCTCGACTCCCACCGCGATCTGGATCGTCTTCATCTCGGTGGAGCCTTCCTCGACCGGCTCGAAGTGCTCGCTGCCCTCGGCGATCTGCACGGCGCACGCGCCGCAGATGCCCTTCTCGCAGTCGTAGTCGAGCGGGTCGCCCTGGCCGCCGCCGGCCGACTTGTAGGCGTCGAGCACGGTCTGGCCGTCGGCGACGGCCCAGTCCATCGAGCCGTCCTCGCCGGTGTAGGACACGCCGGCGGCGCCCGCTGC
>JASJCN010000010.1 GCA_030065975.1 Myxococcota bacterium | reverse complement strand
AGCCGCAGCAGGGAGCGCGCGCTCGCCAGCGCACGGGCTCCGCTCGAGCAGGCCTTCGACAGGGTGTAGGCCGGCCCCCGAGCCCCGACACAGGCGGCGACGAATCCCGCCAGGCCGCCGAACTCGAGCTGGGCGTAGTCGAAGTCCGGCGTGAAGGCCTGCGTCTCGAGGTGGGTGGCCAGCGCCGTCTCGGCGTCCGAGACGCCCGAGGTGCTCGTCCCGACCACCACGCCGATGCGCTCGGGAGCCACGCCCTGGACCGCCTCCCACTCCGGCCGCAGCCCCTCGAGGGCGGCCAGGGCCAGGGCGTTGTTGCGACAGGCGAAGCGAGACAGGGGCGGTGGAATCGTAGGTAATTCACCACATACCTCGCCGACCCAGAGCGTCTGCCCGGGCACGAGATCCGAGCGCTCGCGCAGGCCGCCGAGGTCGCCGGCCACGAATCGGGGCCAGGCGGACGCGGCATCGCCGCCCAGGGGGCTCACCAGCCCGAGGGCGCGCAGCCGACACGGCTCCGGGCGATCGGAGCGGGAACGGGGGTTGCTGGCTGCCTTCACCTCGATGGCGATACTAGCTTTGGACACCGGAGCGTCATCCAGATGCCTCGATGGGGCCCAGCCCCATCCACCCCCCGAGGGCTTGCGTACCTCCGGCGGAGCCGGACTCTCTCCCCCAGGCCGGTTCGCCGACAAGAACCCACGCAGACAACGAGGATCCGAGGCAGCGCAGTCCATGATCGGCACCGTCATCGAGAACTACCGGATCACCGAGCAGCTCGGTGCCGGCGGCATGGGCGAGGTCTACAAGGCCGTCGACATCGAGCTCGAGCGCGAGGTGGCGGTCAAGTGCATGCGCCGGGAGCTCTCCGGCCGCGACGAGCTGGCGGCGCGCTTCCGCGCCGAGGCCCGCATGCTGGCGAAGCTCCATCACCCGAACGTGGCGACGGTCTACCGCTTCTTCGAGCGCGAGGACCAGCTCTTCCTGGTGATGGAGTACGTCGACGGCGAGGACTTCGGCGACATCATGCGCGGCAAGGGCCTCGCCGTGGACGAGGCGGTTCCGCTCTTCGGGCAGGCGCTCGCCGGAATCGGCTACGCCCACCAACAGGGCGTCGTCCACCGCGATCTGAAGCCGTCCAACCTGATGATCGGAGAGCGCGGACTCGTGAAGGTCCTCGACTTCGGCATCGCCCACCTCGTGGGCTCGGCGCGCATGACCAAGACCGGCATGGCGGTCGGCACCCCGGCCTACATGGCTCCCGAGCAGGTGCGCGGCCACGACGTCGACCCGCGCACGGACCTCTACTCCCTCGGCATCGTCTTCTACGAGATGCTCACCGGGAAGCTCCCCTTCGAGGCCCAGTCGGACTTCGAGGCCATGCGGGCCCACCTGGAAGAGCAGCCGCGGGACATCACGACCTTCAAGCCGGACGTGCCCCAGCCGGTCCAGGACGCCATCTACCGCGCCCTCGCCAAGGACACCTCGGAGCGCTTCGCCACGGCCGAGGAGTTCGCCCAGGCCCTGGGGCACCCGACCGGGACCGCCCCCGCGGTCTCCGCCGCGGCGGCCGCCACCGTCGTTCGCAAGCGGCCGGCCAGCGCCGAGTGGGGCGACCGCATCCGCGGTGCCCTCGAGGAGCTCACGCCGGTCCACTACGCGGCCGCCACCGCCGGTCTGCTGGCGGTGATCCTCGCCGCGATCCTGCTCTGGCCGCGGGGTGAGGCCGATCCGGCGGGCCCGCCGGTCGCACCGCCGACCGTTGCCCAGACGCAGCCGCCCGTACCCGGTCCGCCGACCGCGGTCGCGGGTCCGACGGCAGGTGGCGGAGCCAGCCAGCCCCCGGGCACGGCGATCGGTGCCGCAACCGGCACGGCGGCAGGCACGGCGACAGTCGGTACGGCGGCAGCCGGGGCGACCCAGACGCCGGATGCCTCCCAGCAGACGGCCGCGGCGGCCCCGCCGCAGACGACCGGCTCGCCTCCCACGGGTTCGCCTCCGGCGGGCTCGCAGACCGCGATCGCGCCGCCGACCCCCTCGGCGACCGTCGAGAAGCCCGCTCCGCCTCCGAAGACTGCTGCGGCGCCCAGGCCCTCGGTGCGGGCGAAGATCGTCAAGATCGACGTGCACCGCTCGATGCGCCTCGGCCGGCTCAACCGGCCGGCGGGCTACAACATGGCCGTCGACCTGCGGACGTCGAAGCCCGTGCGCATCGACGAGGTCCTCGAGGCCCGTGAGAACGGGCGGCTGGTCATGAAGACGACCGTGTCGTCGACCGAGCGCGGGAACGGCCGCTACCAGAGCAAGCACCGGGTGGCCGACCTCAAGAGCCAGCTCGTGCCCGGCGAGTACGACATGAAGCTCCGGGTGATGGCCGGCGGACGAGAGCTCGCGAGCCACCGCTACAAGCTGCTGGTCCGCTAGAGTCCCGCGGCCGATCGTCCGCGATCCGGCGCGCTCCCGATTCGCTCGCACCGGCGTCCTGCGACGCCAGGAGGACCTCCCATGCTTCGCTCCGCGCTCCCCCTTCTCGCGCTCCTCGGCCTGCTCCTCCCGGGAGCGACGGCCGGTGCCGAGGGCTCGGTCCAGGTGCTGCGGGAGATCCCGTTCAAGTCCGCCGTGCCCAAGGCCGTCCGCGAGGAGTGCGAGCTCCAGACGAAGGTCCCGAGCTTCCTCGCCGAGTATTCCTCCCAGGTCAAGCTGGTCGACGGCCTCGGCAAGGGCCGCAAGATCGAGATGGCGATCACCGAGGTTCACGCACCCGGCGGCGGCGCCTTCTCCGGCCCCAAGTGGCTCGAGGTGACGGGCACGCTGAGCGAGAACGGCAAGAAGCTCGGCAGCTTCCGGGCGAAGCGCTTCTCGACCGGCGGCGCCTTCGCGACCTTCAAGGGGACCTGCAGCATCATCGGGCGCACGACCCGCGCGATCGGCCAGGACATCGCCACCTGGCTCGAAGAGCCGACGATGAATGCAGAGCTGGGAGACGCTCGCTAGAGCGCTGCGGCCCCTCTACTCGACGGTGATCGTCACCACCTCGGACACCACCGGCGGCTCGTGGGGAACGTGGCGGAAGTCACCGAGGATCAGCTGCAGGGTGTGCTTGCCCGGCGCGAGCTCCACCGTGGTCTCCGTCTGTCCGCCGCCGAAGTGGATGTGGTTCGCGTCCGCTGGAACCGGCAGGCCGGCGGGCGGAAGCGGCACGTCGATCAGCAGGTGGTGATGCCCCGTCTTCGGGTGGTCGACGCCCGCGGGCGCCACGCCCATTCCCTCGAGGCCGAAGCGCACGGTGACCGGGCTCTTGACGGTCGCGCCGTCGGTCGGCGCGATCACGTAGACGCGGGCGCCCTCCGGTGCCGGGATCGGCTCGAGGCCCTGCCCGAGAACCGGCGAGGAGAGCAGGAAGAAGACGGAGACGGCGGCGAGGACGATCACGTTGTGCATGGGGGAAGTGTATCCCGCCCGGCCGATCCGTCCCCTCCGCGGCTCGGAATCGTCCCCGGCCCGAGGCTCTCCCCCGGCGGCGCGGTCGCCTACAATCCCGGCGCATGAACGTGATCGTGTCGGGCATGATCTGGACCCTCATCATCGGCGTGTCGGTGCTCTTCTACCCGATCGCCGCGGTGATCCGGCTGGTGACCGGGCCCTTCGACCGGCGGCTGTGGCTGCTGCATCGCTTCACGTGCTTCTGGGCCGCCATCTTCAGCTGGGGCAGCCCCGTGTGGCCGACGCGCGTCGTGGGGCGGGAGCGCGTCGACCCGAACGAGGCCTACGTGATCGTGGCCAACCACCTGTCGATGCTCGACATCGTGGTGCTCTTCCGGCTCTTCATCCACTTCAAGTGGGTCTCGAAGATCGAGAACTTCTCGATCCCCTTCATCGGCTGGAACATGCGCCTGAACCGCTACATCCCGCTCAAGCGCGGCGACCGCGAGAGCGTGATCGAGATGCTCGGCCTGTGTCGCGAGGCGATCGCCGCAGGCAGCTCGATCTTCATGTTCCCGGAGGGCACCCGCTCGGACACGGGCGAGATGCGCCCCTTCAAGCCCGGCGCCTTCCAGGTCGCTCTGGAGGCCAAGGCGCCGATCCTGCCCGTCGTCGTGGAGGGCACCTCCCACGCGCTGCCCAAGAAGGGGCTCGTGCTGCGCGGCCGACACCCCGTGACCATCACCGTGCTCGAGCCGATGCCCTACGCGTCCTTCCAGGACGAAACGCCGGAGTCGCTGGCGGACCGGACCCGGACGCTGATCGCGGCCAACATCGGAAACAAGGGCCCGGCGGCCGTCGAGTAGCCCCGGTCGGCGCCGGGGCTAGCCTAGAGCCATGACGCGCACACGACGCTTGCCGGCCCTGGCCGGATTCCTGGGCGGATCCCTGGCCGCGCTGCTCCTCGCCGTGCCCCTCGGCGCGCAGGCAGCGCCCGAGGTGGGCGACAAGGCGCCCGCCTTCTCACTGGCCGGCTCGGACGGCCGCACCCACGCCCTCTCCGACCACCTGGGCAAGCGGGGCGTGGTGCTGGCCTGGTTCCCCAAGGCCTTCACGCCTGGCTGAACGCAGGAGCTCGAGGCGCTGCGTGACAGCGCCGAAGCCCTTCAGGCCTTCGACGTCGCCGTCTACATGGTGAGCCTCGACGACGTCGAAAAGAACCGCGACTTCGCCGAGTCCCTGGAAGCCAAGCACGTGCTCCTCTCCGACCCCGAGGCCGAGGCCGCCAAGGCCTACGGCGTCGCGGGATTCGGCGGCTTCTTCGCGAAGCGATGGACCTTCTACGTCGACTCCGACGGCATCGTCCGCCACGTGGACAAGGCCGTCGACGTCTCGACGGCGGGCCAGGACATCGCCGACAAGCTCGACGAGCTGGCGTTCCCGCGAGCCGGCTCCGCGGCTCCGCCCCCGCCGAGCGAGTAGCGGCGAACGACAGAGCGAATGGCGGGCGGGGCCGCATGGGCCCGCCCGCCCTGTTTCGTCGGGTCGGCGAGCGTTAGGCGCGAAGCGTCCGGCGGCGGCGCATCCAGAAGGCTGCGGCCAGCGGAAGCACGGCCTCGAAGCCCAGACCGCAAGCGCCCGTGCCGCTGCTGGCCACGAGCACGAGGGCGTTGGCGTCATCGCACGCGTCGCCCAGGCCGTCGACGTCGCCGTCGGCCTGGCCGGCGTTGGCCACGGCCGGGCAGTTGTCGAGGCCGTCGAGCACGTCGTCCTCGTCCCGGTCCACCCCGGCGCGCATGCCCGATCCGGGCGGCATGCAGGTGTAGGTCACGTCGTTGGTGTCGGCGATCGCGCGCAGCTCCGCGTCGGAGAGCGTGCTGCCGTCGTCGGCCAGGAACGTGCCGGCCCCGGTATAGAAGTAGCCGCGCGGGGCGCCGAGGAGGCTGGTCTTGGCGATCAGGTCGCACTCGGTCACGTCCCCGCCCAGGAACTTCGAGGTGAAGGGCGCCTCGGCGCGCTCCATCAGGAGCTGGACGCGGGCGTCGACGTCGGCCCCGGAGGTCGCGGTCAGGGTGACCTGCTGGCCCACGATGGGTGCCAGATCCGAGGGGAACGCCAGGGCGAAGGCCTCCATGTCGCGCCGCTGCGGGTTGCCGCCGGTGAAGCCGCCACCCACGATGCCGAACTCCGGGATGCTGAAGGTGTCCGGATCGAACACGATCGAGCGGAAGAAGCGGAACAGGGTGTCCGAGCTGCCGTCGTGCAGGAAGCCGAAGCCGCGGATCTGGTCGCCCTGGTGGCCGTTGTCACCGAAGAGGAAGAAGTTGGGCACGGGCGCCATCCCGAACATGCCGACCTTCTGATAGAGGTTGCGCATGTGCGGGACCTTCATGGTCTGCTCCTCGAACTCGAAGCTCGAGTCGCCACCCGTCCCGAAGAAGCCCTTCGACGGATCGAGGTCGTGGCAGCCGTTGCAGGTGAAGCCCGTGGCCCCGGGGATCAGCGGGAGGCCGTCCGAGAGCTGGGTGCCGTCCGGGCCGCCGAAGAAGAAGTCGCGTCCGCGGGCCTGGGCCGGCGTGTCGGAGTTGTCGAGGTTCCGGATCGGGTTCGGCGGCAGGGCGATCTGGAGGGTGAAGTCCGTGAATGCCTGCATGTCCTGCTGCAGATCCGCATCGTTCACGCTGCGCTCGGAGCCGAGCAGGCCCGGGAACGCCACGATGAAGTTCTTGAAGGAGAGCTCCGAGTCGTTGGTGTTGCCGGCGTCGAAGCCGAAGAAGCCGTCGGCGCGGTCGCCCCGCCAGTGCATGTGGCCCGAGTTGACCATTCCGCGGAAGGTCTGGGTCGTCATCGGCCCCTTCATCGGGCTGAAGTCGTCGAGGTTGCCCTCGCCGTTCAGCCCGCTGAAGAAGTCGGCGTCGAAGAGATCGCGGGCCAGGAAGACGGCGGTGTCCAGGTTCACGACCATCGGGTTCCGGCCCACGCCGCCGTCCGGGTCGCCGAGATCCCAGGCCAGGGAGTCGAGGTCGCCGAACACGTGGCACGAGGAGCACGAGGCCTCGCCGTTGCTCGAGGTGTTGAAGGCGTCGTAGAGGACGGGGCGGCCCGCGACCACGGAGTCGGGCTCCGGGTTGTGGAGGGACACGTGGTCGACCTCGCGCAGGCTGCGCAGGTCCACCACGGAGACGCCGTTGTCGAAGCGCGTCGCCACGTAGAGGCGCCGGCGGGCATCGTCGATCACCAGGCCGCTCGGGCCGCCACCGGAGACGTCGATGTGCCGGGCGCTGGCCGTCTCGGGATCGAAGCTGTCGTTCTCGAGGCGGCTGGTGCGGTAGACGCCGATCTTGGACGAGCCGAACGCGGCCACGTAGAGGAAGCGTCCGCCCTTGTCGATCACCATGTCGAGGGGCGTGGCGAGGCTGTGGTCCTTCGTGCCCGGGGGCGCCGGGCGCACGTCGTAGTCGATGTGCTTGTTCAGATGCCGGGGCAGGACCTGGCCGTCCTTGATCACCGTGATGCGCGACTCGTGCAGGCGGCCCTGGACCGTCGAGTCGAAGAACTCGCCCGGGCCCTCGAAGCGCACCTCGTTGCGCGCCTCGGTGTTGGACACGTAGATCGCGCCGGTGCGCGGGTTGGCCACCATGTTGAAGAGGATGGTGCCGACGCCGGAGATCTCCTCGGTGGTCTGCAGGGTCTCCGCATCGATGGCGAAGACGTCCTTGTCCGGGAGGTCGAAGCGAACGGCGGCGCTCCAGTCGCGGCCGAGCTCGTCCTCCCACTTGCCGGTGGCGGGGTTCAGCCGGACGATGATGCCGACCTCGGGAGCGGGGACGCCCTCGTGGTTGGTCGCCGGGCCGGGGTTGCCGCCGGGCACCGGGGTCGGCCCGATCTGGCAGGGGGTCGCGGGGTCGAAGCCGTTGCAGACGAGCCCCTCGGAGATCACGGTCGTCTGGTTGCCGCTGTGGAAGGCCGCGGCGTAGACGGTTCCGCCGTCGGGGCTCACGGCCAGGGCTCGGGGTGTGTCGGCGAAGAGGGTCAGGACCGCTACGGGATCGCCGCCCAGGGAGTCGCCGGGCGCGTCCGCGTCGAAGACCCAGACGTCGGCGCGACCGACGCCGGGCGTCGTGAGCTGCGGATCGCCGACACCGGGGACCCCGGCGACCGAGGCGTCGGTGCGGTGCTGTCCGCGGTGGGCGGTGGTGATGAAGGCGCGGTCGTTCGCGAAGACGATGTCGCGGGGCTCGTCGCCCACGAGCAGGGTCTTCTTCACCCGGCCCAGGGTCACGTCGACGATGCTCACCGAGTCCGACAGGTGGTTCACGACCCACACTTCGTCGTTTCCGCGCACCGCGAGCGCGTCGGGCTCGAGGCCGACGGGGATCGAGGCGGTGTGGGTCAGCCCCACGGCATCGGCGGCGAACACCTCGAGTCGGGCGTCGGGCGTGTTCACGACGAAGACGCGATTGCCGTCCTCGGAGACGCCGATGGGGCGGACGGGCCCCGTCTCGAACGTGATGAACGAGGGCGTCTGGGCCTGGGCAGAGGCCGAGATCAGCAGCGCGAAGAACAGGGCGCGCACCGGGAGGGTCGGGAAGCCGGGCAAAGGAGAGCTCCTTCTGGTCTGGCCGCGCCGATCGGACGATCGGTCGGGAGAGCCTCGGGCAAACTACCACGGAACGTAACCGTCCACACGGTAAGGCAAGTCGCGTCATGACCCAGACGCGTCGCGTCATGGCGGACGAGAAGCCTCCAGAGTGAGTGTCGATTCACGCACCGATGTGGCCCGCTACGCGCAGGGAAGAGCCCGAGTTGCGCGCGGGAGCCGTTTTTCTGCCGATCGACCCGGAGTGTGAGGCTCCTCACATCCTGCCGGCCGGGGGAGGCGATCCCATAGGAGTCAGCGCCAGTCAGCGCCGGTCAGCGCCGTTTTGGGGGGGCGCGGGAGCAGTCCTTGCGGGTTCGATTCTGGGGTACGCGCGGCTCGATTCCGAAGCCCGGACCGGAGACGGTGCGTTATGGCGGCAACACCTCGTGTCTCGAGGTGGTGGCCGACGACGGCACTCGCGTCGTGATCGACTGCGGCACCGGCGCCCACGCCCTGGCCGCGGCCCTGGGCTCGGCCCCGGAATCGGGACCCGAGGCGCGCTCCCACCTGCTGGTGAGCCACACCCACTGGGATCACATCCAGGGCTTCCCCTTCTTCAGCCCGCTCTTCGAGCCCGGCCAGCACTGGACCGTCCGCGCTCCGGGCGCTCGTCGCCATCAGACCGAGCGTTCGCTGTCGGGGCAGATGTCGTACGAACACCATCCCGTGGTGCTGCAGAGCCTCGCCAGCTCGCCGCGTTTCGAGGATCTGCAGGAGGGCTCGCTCCAGCTCGGGAGCATCCGCGTGACGACCCAGCTGCTGAAGCACACGGCGCTCACCCTCGGCTATCGGCTCGAGGTGGACGGCGCCGTCTTCGTGTACGCCGCCGACCACGAGCCGCACGCCGCCTTCGACCCGGACGTCGCGCCGGGGAGTGCGCCCGCCCACGCCGAGGATCGGCGTCACGTGGCATTCCTACGCGACGCCGACCTCGTGGTGCACGATGCCCAGTACACCCTGGCCGAGTTCCCCGAGAAGGCCGGCTGGGGCCACACGCCGGTGGAGCAGGCCGTCGACTACGGGCTCGCCGCCGGTGCGCGCCGGCTCGCGCTCTTCTCCCACGACCCGACCCGCAACGACGACGCGATCCGCGAGCTCGAGGAGCGGGCCCGGAAGCGCGTCGACCGGGTCGGCTCGGACCTCGACGTCTTCGCCGCCGCCGAAGGCCGCGAGCTCGAGCTGCGAGGATCCGGCTCGCAACACCAGCCGACGGCCCCCGACGCGCGCCTCTCTCCCCCGGGCGACGCGTCGGCCCGGACGCCGTGCGTCCTGCTGGTCGACGCCGATCGCGAGACGGCCGACCTCGTGGCCGAGGCCCTCGAGCCCGAGGGCATCCGCTTGCGGGTCGCCCACGGAGAGGAGGAGGCGACGCGCGGCGGAGCCGCCCCGCCCGACCTGGTGCTGCTCGACGGCCGCGGCTCCGAGCCGGCGGCGGCCGATGCCTGCCGCTCCCTTCGCGAGGCCCTCCCGTGCGCGTCCGTGCTGGTGCTCGCCCACGAGCCGACCCGGGCGGCCACGTCCGAGCGCGCCTTCGCCGCCGGCGCACACGACTTCCTGAGCGGGCCGATCAAGTCGAGCCAGCTCCGGTCGCGCGTCCAGGGCTGGCTCTTGCGGAGCCGGCGCTCGGCCCGCGCGTAGCCGGGCCTCAGTCCGAGGGGACCACCACGAAAGGCGCGGCGAGCTTCTCGCAGCGCTCCCAGAGCCAGGCCCGCTCGCTCGCGCTCTCGCGGGTGCCGAGCAGCCAGTGGGTCCCGACCGCCCGGCGGTCGAAGAAGAAGCGGCCGGTCTCCCCGGCCGCCGCCGGGCTTGCCGCGAGCCACACCACCGTGTCGGCGCCTTCCGCCGGTGTCCGCAGGAAGGGCTTCGTCACGCGATGGAAGCGGGGCAGCGAGCTCTCGACGCTCGGGGTCTCCGCCCAGCCCGGATGCATGGAGTTGCACGTGACCCCGGTCTCGGCGAACGCCTCCGCCCAGAGCTCCGCGAGCACCACCTGGGCGCGCTTGGTCTCGGCGTAGGCCAGCACGCCGTCGTAGCGGCGTCGCTGCCAGTCGGGGTCGCGGGTCTCGAGGCCGCGGGTGTACATCCCGCCGGAAGAGACGAAGATCACGCGCGCGGCCGGCGCCGCCTCGAGCGCGGGGCGCAGCAGCCGCGTCAGCAGATGGGGGCCCGCTACGTGGGTCGCCCAGGTCAGCTCGAGGCCGTCCGCACTCTCGATCAGATCGTCGGGAAGCACCCCGGCGTTGTGGACGATCCCGTCGACGGGTCGATCGATCAGCTGCTCGGCGACCTGGGCCACGTCGGCGAGGCTCGAGACGTCGAGCACGTGGGCCCGGACCCGGCGGTTTCCCGTGGAGTCCGCGATCCGCTCGGCGGCCTCGGCGCCGCGCTCGGGGTTGCGGCACAGGAGCTCGACCTCGGCACCGAGGTCGGCGAGGGCCAGAGCCGTCTCGAAGCCGATCCCGGAGTTCGCGCCGGTCACGAGCCAGCGCTGCTCCCCCAGGTCGACGACGAGATCGTCGGGGTCGAAGCCTGCCGCGCGGATCGCGTAGCCGGGCCGCGAGAAGGACAGCGGGACCAGGGGATCGACCAGGCGACCGAGGGGCCGGGCCACGCTGGCGAGAGCGCTCCCGCCCTCCCCCTCCGGCAACGGCACGAGGCCGGGCTCGAGTGCGGCGATCAGCTCCTCGGGGTCGGCGTGATCCCCGGCCACGGTGCTCACGTGCCGGAAGGCGAGGTCGCCGCCCGGCCGGATCACCAGGGCCCCCCCGAGCTGCCACGGGTCGCCCTCGATCGCGCCCTGCCGGTGTCCCTTGCCCAGGGCTCGCAGGGCGTTCCAGCCGAGCCGCGGCGACAGGACCTCGACCCGACCGCGTCGCAGACCCGCCACGCGATAGGCGCGTAGCTCGGGGTCGACCAGCAGCGTCCCGCGGAAGTCGAGGTCCTCTCGGAAGGCCTTCGCGAAGTGCGCGGCGCCGTTCCCGATCACCACGAGGTCGCCTCCGGCGGCCTCGATCTCGTCCTGTGCGTCGCCCAACTGGGCGACCTGCTCGCGGCAGAAGAGTCAGCCGAAGTGGCGAACGAAGACGAGCACCGCGGCCCGCTCGCGCCACAGGTCGCCGAGACGCACGTCCTCGCCCCGGTCGTCCGAGAGGACGAGGTCGGCGAGACGGGAGGAGAGACGCATCGCTCTAGAATAGCCGTGCCCGCGCCGACGCCTACTTCCCGGCGGCCCGCCTACTCCTCGGCAGCCTGCCTGTTCTTCGGCGGCCTGCCTATTTCTCGGCAGCCTGCCTATTTCTCGGCGGCCTGCCTATTTCTCGGCGGCCTCGTGCACGGGCGACCAGTCCTCGGGCAGCCGGTTCTCGGGCAGATCGTCGAAGCGGCGCAGGAAGGTCCGCGAGGGGCCGTCCTCGGGATCGAGGGCCACGGCCTGCTGGAAGGCCTCGCGGGCGGTGGCGAAGTCACGGGCCCGCCAGGCGGAGAGCCCGCGCTCGTAGAGGATGTGGACCTGCTTGCGACGCGAGGCAGAGGCGCCGTCGAGGGCGGGCAGCACCTCGTAGAGCGTCACCCGGCCGCGCCGCCCCACGACGCGCAGCCAGTCGAGCTCTCGGACGAAGAGCTCCGGGCCGGCCGCCTGCACCGTGGTCTCCGAAGCCAGGATGCACGTCCCGTAGATCTTGTTCGCCCCCTCGAGCCGGCTGGCGAGATTCATGGCGTCACCGACGGCCCCGTAGGCGCGGCGCTCCGCCGCGCCGAGCTCGCCCACCAGACACTCTCCGGTGTGGATGCCGATACGACAGCGGATCGGCGGCAGCCCCTGACGCTCCCACTCGGGCGAGCGCGCGGCCAGGCTCTCGAGCGCCGAGGAGGCGGCCCGACAGGCGCGCAGCGCGTGGTCGGGCATGGCCTCGGGGGCTCCCCAGAAGGCCAGCACCCCGTCTCCGAAGAACTGGTTGACGGTCCCCTGCTCGGCTGCGACCGCCTCGTGCACGATCTCGAAGTACTGGTTCAGGCGGTCGAGGGTCTGCTCGGGCTCGAGCCGCTCGGCCATGCTGGTGTACCCGGCCAGGTCGAAGAACACGACGGTGATGTCGCGCCGGTCGGCGGCCGGCCCGCCGCTCTCCTCCCGCTCGAGCACCTGGCGCGCGACGCCGGGCGTGACGTAGCGCTCGAAGGTGCGGCGGATCCGCTCACGCTCCTCGAGGCCCTCGGCCATCTCGTTGAAGGCGTCGCCCAGGTCTTCGAGCTCGTCGCCCGTCGTGACCCGGACGCGGGCCGAGAGCTCGCCGGCTCCCAGCCGGCGCGCAGCGGAAGCCAGCTCCGAGACGGGACGCGTCACGCCGCCCGCGACGCCCAGGGCCACCAGCAGTGCGACCAGACCGACGCCCAGGCCCAGAGCGAGAGCCGTGCGACGCAACGAGCCGAGGAAGGCGAGCTCCGCGTCCAGGTTCTGCAGCACCAGCAGGGCCACCGCCTCTTCGCCGGCTCCGGGCACGGCCTCGGCCGACTGCACGACGAAGCGCTGTCCGCCGAGCCACTCCCGACGATCCGCGCCCCGCTCAGCGGGGGTGCCGGCCGCACGCGCCCGCAGGTCGTCCTGCACCCGCACCACCAGCGTCGAAGCGTGCAGCCGCCCGCCCCCGACCAGGGCGAGATCCAGGCCCGAGAGCTCTCGCAGTCGCCCGAGCAGCGCGTCGTCCAGCCGTTCGCCCGCGATCACGAAGCCCTGGATCTCGCCGTCGTAGGCGACCGCCTCGACCCAGACCTGCACCACGCCCACGGCATCGGGGAAGAGCGCGGAGGAGAGGCCGGCCGGAAGCGGCGTCCCCGCCACCCAGACGCCCGAGGCGCGGCCCCGCTCGGCGGCCTCGCGCAGCACCGGGAGGGCGGTCAGGTCGTCGCCGACGCGCCGGGCGTCGGTCTTCGTGAAGACCAGCTCGCCGGCCGCGTCGGAGACGATGAAGACGTCGCTCTCGGCCGCCAGGGGAAGGGTGGGAAGCAGCGAGCGGACCCACAGGTTCGCTTCCTCGAGCGCTTCGGGATGGTTGGTCCCCGGGAGCGACGCCGTCGCGAGCACCGTGCGGAAGCGCGGGTTGCCCGAGCACAGGGAGACCAGCTCGCGCTCCACCAGCTCGCCGGTCAGCGCCTGGACCTGGCGCAGCGCCGCCACCGCCCGGTCGAAGCGCGCGGCGAACTCGCTCTCCACACGCCGTGCGGTCACGTCCTGCACGAGCCCCATCACGAGCCCCAGCGCCACGAAGAGCAGCGCGAGCATCACCAGGCTCAGCCGCGTGCGGAACGAGCGCGGGCGCACGGCCATCTAGCCTTCCTCGTCGTAGAAATCGTCGTCGGGCGGCGGGTAGTGGCTGCCGTCCTTGCGGCGGTGGGCCGGGATCTTCTGCACCTGCTCCACCTCGAGCTCGACCTCGGTCACGGCGCCTTCGATGATCTCGATGGGGAGGCTCACCATCTCGGCGCCGGGAATCCAGGCGTCCAGCTGCAACGAGCCCGCGGGCAGGCCCTCGAGTCGGAAGCCGCCCTCGCCGTCGCTGAAGGTGAAGGCCGCGTTCTCGAGCACGACCACGTAGGCGAGCATCTCGGGGTGGATGTTGCAGTAGATCGGAACGATGCCGGGCGCGTCGAACGCGACCTCTCCAGGTGGGTCGCTCCCCTTGTAGTGGCCGAGATCGAAGCGCGCGTGGGGCGAGACCGAGAACACGTTGTGGTAGATGTCGTCGTCGTTGGGAAAGCGCACGCGCTGCCCCACCACCACCGGAAGGACGCGGGGCTCGAAGCGCTTGTTCCGCTGGCGCAGCTCGGCGAGCGCCTCGGGTGGCGCCGCGCCGAACCCGCGCACGCTGAGCAACACGTCGCCGTGCGTGCGTGCCGGGCGCACGCCGCCGAAGAGGCGCTTCTTCAGGATGCGCACGCTGCCGCGCAGCTCACCGGTGCCCACGCTCTCGGCGTCTCGGGTCTCTGCCCCGCTCGGAGAGCCGTGGGCCAGGGCCCCGGCCAGGCACAGCGTCCCCAGCAGACGCACCCACACCCGGCGCGGGACCCGCGCAGAGGTCCGACCCAGGGGTGCACCAGACGAAGGGAAGTCGCGCCTCACGCGGGCTCCATTGGATGAGGCGCGAGTCTACCCAACCCGCGGGGACGAAGTGCGCGGGACGGAGTGGGGCGTGCAACGGGCGCCGGTGGGGTGCGATCGCGATACTGCCCCGTCGTGACGCGCCCCGCCTCGATCGCCGCGCCCCTCGGGCTGCTCGGCCTGGTCCTGCTCCTCGGGGCGATCGGCCCGTGGGCCTCGGAGCTTCCGGAACCCCCGGTCCCCTCTCCGGCCCCGGGCGAAGAGGTGCCCTGGCTCGAGGTGGACGCCCCGAAGCCCGGCGCGGCGCCCGTCGACTCCCCGCTCTACGAGGTGCTGGGACACGGGGGGCGACGCCGAGGTGCCGGCCACGACCTGGTGATCGTGCTCGACGTGTCCGGGAGCACCCTCGAGGACTCGGGCATCGATCTCGACGGGGACGGCGCCGGGGCGCGCACCCGGCCGACCCTGATCCTCGAGCTCGAGGCCGAAGGCGTGTCGTCCCGGGTGCTGCGCAAGCTGCGCCGCCACGACTTCGACGACACGGTCCTGGCCGCCGAGATCGAGGCGGCGCGCGCCCTGGTAGCCCGGCTCGACCCGGGCCGCTTCCGGGTCGGGATCGTGACATTCGCCGACGACGCGCGGGAGCTGGCGCCCATCGGAAGCTCCCGCGAGGAGCTCGACCGCGCCCTCGACACCATCCTCTACGACTTCCACTCGAGCCAGGTGGGAACGCACTTCGGCGCGGCCGTCTCCCGCGCACACGACATGCTGGTGGCAGCCGACGGCGCGCCCGCCGATCGCCTGCGCTCCATCGTGTTCCTGACCGACGGTGCGCCCACGCGCCCCGTCCACGGCGACCGCGCCGAGCGCTATGCCGTGCGCGCCGCCATCGACGCCGGCTACGACGGAATCCGGCTCTTCGCCTTCGCCATCGGTCCCGAGGCCGAGGCCGGCATCGCGGTGATGGAGAACATGACGACCTGGACCGCGGGCCGGGTCGAATCGGTCAAGAGCCCGGCACGGGTGGTCTCGCGCCTCCGCCATCTCGACCTGGTCGGACTCGCCGACCTCGCGGTCTCCAACCAGACCACGGGCGAAGAGGCGCGGGCCCTGCGCGCGTTCCCGGACGGCTCCTTCGACGGCTTCGTCTCCCTGGCTCCCGGCCGGAACCGCCTCGTCTTCGAGGCGCGCGACGCGGACGGCGGATCCCATCGGATCGAGCGGGAGATCTCCTACCAGCCGGGCGTGAAGAGGGACTCGAAGGAAGGCTCGAGCCCCTCCGTCGGCTCGGCGGGCGATCCGCCCGGCGAGGGGGAGGCGGCGCTGCTCGAGGCGCTCCGCCAGCGCACCGCGGAGCTCGAGGCCTGGGCCGACGTCGAGGCCCGTCGCGCGCAGCAGGAGAAGGATCTGGAGCTCCGGGTCGAGGACCCGCCGCAGGGGGGCTCCGGCTCCTAGCTGCCCTGGCTCCCGGGCTGGATCGCATCCAGCATGCGGCGGCCGAAGCGGCGGCTCCCGAGGTAGGCGCGCCGCCAGGCGCGGCGAAGCTCCCGGCGCGCGCGGGTGCGGTCCTTCGGGCGGCGCGGGTCGAAGCGCCGGCGCAGACCGAGCGCGGCGAAGAGCGGCGCATAGCGATCGTGCAGGTGGGTCTGGGCCAGTCGTTCCCAGAGCGCCTGCTCGTCGCGATTCAGGTCGAGGCCGCGCACGCCGGCGCAGGCCTCGTCGACGGCACCGAGATCGTGCAGGTGGAGCCAGCGTCCGGGCGCGAGGCGCCGCCGCGCCGGCTCCGGCAGCGGCTCGAGGATCGCGTCCCAGCGCGCGCGCACCTCCGCCGGGCTCCAGCGCGACGGATCCCAGTCGAGGGGCTGGGCGTCACCGCACGCGAGCGGCGCCTCCACCCGAAGCGCCACGGTGTGGCTGCGATCGACCACGTGCTCGTAGGCGAGCACGTCGCCGAGCCGCGAGAGGACGCACGCGATCGGATAGGCGGGGAAGTAGAGGAAGTCCTCGAGCACGATGCGGCCGCCCTCGAGCAGCGACGGCCCGAACACCGAGAGAACCGTCGAGAGATCCGGCAGCTGCTTGGGCGCATCGAGGACGAGCAGCTCGATCGGTTCGCCGGACCAGGCGATGTCGCGGATCTCGCCGGCGTGGGTGCGAACGTTGGGGTACACGGCGCGGACGTTGTCGAGGAAGATCGCCTCGAAGCTCTCCCCGGCCTGGAGAGGGAGCGCCACCGTGTCGGCGTGCTCGGGTCGCCACACGAAGCGATCGAAGCAGTGCAGGACGGGCTCGTCCCGACGCAGGCGCAGCCCGGCTGCGAGGTGGACCGTCGAGCGCCCGAGGAAGGTCCCGATCTCCACCACGGCACCGCGGCCCGCAAGCGACTCGGAGGTGAGCCACTTGTAGTAGGCCTGGGTCGGCTGGGCGATCATGCCCGGCACCTCGGGCACGTCGTCGAGCGTCACCCGGGCCCGGAAGTCCGAGAACTCGAAGCCCTGGGCCACGCGCCCGACGCTCTCCGACAGGCTCTCCTGCGTCCCCTGCGCCTCCTGCATCCCCTGCGGCATGGGGGCGGGGTTAGCAGAGGCCCTCCGTCGCGACCATGAAGGCGCGCAGAGCCGCCGGTCCTACTCCAGGGACTCCCGCGACTGCAGGAAGGCCAGGAACTCGTCGTAGGGAAGGGCCGGGCTGAAGTGGAAGCCCTGGCCCTCCTCGCAGCCGAGACGGCGCAGCACCCGCGCCTGATCCTCGGAGTCGATGCCCTCGGCGACGACCGAGAGCCCGAGGCTGTGGGCGATGCCGACGACGGCGCGCACCACGCCCTCGCCGGCGGGATCCGTGTCGACGTCCCGGGTGAAGCAGCGGTCGAGCTTGAGCACGTCGAGGGGGAAGCGCGTGAGATAGCTGAGCGAGGAGTAGCCGGTGCCGAAGTCGTCGAGGGCCACGCGGATGCCCATCGCCCGAAGGTCCCGGAGCATCGTGGCCACGCGGTCGTCGTCCTGCATCAGCACGCTCTCGGTGATCTCGATCTCGAGGCTCGAGGGCGCGAGCCCGGTGGTCTGCAGGGCGGCCGTCACGCCCTCTCCGGCATCCTCGCGACACAGCTGCAGGGGCGAGAAGTTCACGGCCACGGGGATTCCCACGTGGCCCTCCTGGGCCCAGCGCGCCGCGGCCGACGTGGCCTCCTCGAGCACGCGCTGGCCGAGGGCGACGATCAGGCCCGTCTCCTCGGCAACCGGAATGATCTCGCCGGGCGAGACGACTCCGAGGTTCTCGTCCTGCCAGCGCAGGAGCGCCTCGGCGCCGCACACCCGCTGGGTGCGCAGGTCGATCTTCGCCTGGAAGTGCACGCTCATGCCGCCGCTCTCGATGGCGGTCCGCAGGCGTCGCTCGAGCTCGAGGCGTCGCACCAGCGCCTCGGTCATGGAGGGGCGGAAGAACTCGAAGCGGTTCCGGCCCTTCTCCTTGGCGTGGTACATCGCGGTGTCGGCCGACTTCATCAGCGTCTCGACGTCGTTGCCGTCGTCCGGGAAGACGGCGATGCCGATGCTGCCGAGGGCGGCGACGTCCTGGCCCTCGATCGGGATCGGGCTCTGGAGCGCGCCCAGGATGCGCTCGGCCACCTCGGCGGGCTCGTGCTGGGACTCCATGTCGGTGAGCAGCACGGTGAACTCGTCGCCGCCGAGGCGCGAGATGGTGAGCGGGGCCTCGTCCTCGACCGGGCGCGCCACCAGGTCCGAGGCGCGCACGCGGCCGCGCAGCAGGTCGCCCACGTGGCGCAGCAGGCGATCCCCGGCCGAGTGGCCGATCGAGTCGTTGACCCGCTTGAAGTCGTCGAGGTCGAGGTAGAGCAGGCCCACCCGTCGGCCGGAGCGCCGGGCCCGGGCGATCGCCTCCTCGAACTCGTGGTGGAACTGACGCCGATTGGCGAGCCCGGTCAGGTGGTCGAAGTTGGCCAGGTACCAGATCTGGTGGCTCGCGAGCTTCTGCTCGGTGACGTCCTGCAGGGTGCCCACCAGCCAGCGATCCTCGGTCCGCCCACCGATCACGAGCTCGGCCTGCTGGCGCACGTGGCGGACGCGACCGTCGGGCGTCACCACCCGATGCTCGATCACGTAGCTGCCCTCGTCCTCGAGCGCCTCGCGAACCCCCTGCTGCACCCGGTCGCGATCGGCGGGGTGCACGTGGCTCCACCAGCGCTTGGCGTCCGCCGCCGTCTCCTCGGGCGAGAGACCCAGGATCCGGTAGACCTCGTCCGACCAGCGCATGCTGCGCGTGGCGTAGTGCAGCTCGAAGTTTCCGAGCCCGGCGAGGCGCTGGGCGTTCTTCAGGCTGGTGAGCTCGCGGCGCAGCTCGGCCACGCCGTGGACCCGGCGCGCCAGGAAGGGCAGCCGGTCGAAGAGGCGCTCCCAGTCGATGGGCTTGGTCAGCACGTCGCTCGCGCCCGCCTCGTAGGCGGCCGACGGCGCCTCGCGATCCCGCGCGTCGTGGAGCAGGAAGAGCGGTTGGGTGCCCTTGCCCGCCGCCTCGCGCAGATCGCGGCAGAGTGCGTACGCACCGCCATGGGGGAGGTCGGCGTCCACGATCACGAGCCCGTGCCGATCGGCCTGGTAGGCCGACCGCGCGGCTTCGGCGTCGGCGACCTCGGCGACCTCGTGACCACGGGCTCCCAGCTCCGAACGCATCTGCGCCCGCAGCTCGGCATCCTCCGAGGCCACCAGCACTCCGGGCTGGAGTCGTTCGGATTCACTCACGCTGGTACCATCGACCGGTTGGGAGCAACCCTGTAGGTCCCGCAGAGAGGGCGATTTCCCCCATATGGGTGTCCCGAACAGGGTGTCTCGAGGACGGGAATCGCGTGGTCTGAGGGCCGGTGAGCGGTACCCTGCCCGGCCCCTCCCATGCCCCCGGAGGCCGCTTGAGCAGCCCGGTCGCCGTCCTCGTCATGTCCCCCGCACTCACCGCGGGGATGGTGCGCAGCGCGCACCTCGAGCGGCTACGGGGGCTCTGCGAGCTGCCCGACCCGGAGCCCCTGACCGACCTCGCCGACGCCCGGGCCGAGGCCCTGCTCGCCCGGGCGGAGATCCTGCTCACGGCCTGGGGGTGCCCGCCCCTCACCCCCGAGGTGCTCGATCGCGCCCCGTCCCTGCGGGCCGTGATGCACGCCAGCGGGACCGTGAAGAACCACGTCACCGACGCCTGCTTCGAGCGCGGGCTCCGCGTCACGTCGGCGGCCGCCGCCAACGCCCTGCCCGTCGCCGAGTACACGCTCGCGGCCATCCTCTTCGCGACCAAGCGCGTCTTCCGCCTGCAGCGGCGCTACCGCGAGCTGCGCACATTCCGCCTCTGGTCGCGCGAGGTGCCCGACCCGAGCGCCTATCGCAAACGGGTGGGCATCGTCGGCGCCTCCCACATCGGGCGCCGGGTGATCGAGCTGCTGCGCCCTTTCGACCTCGAGTGCCTGCTCCACGACCCGACCCTCTCGGACGACGACGCGCGCGCCCTCGGCGTCGTGCCCCTGCCGCTCGACGAGCTGCTCGCCCGCGCGGACGTGGTGAGCCTGCACGCACCCGCGCTCCCCGAGACGCGCCACATGATCGATGCGACCGGGCTCGCGCGGATGCCCGACGGCGCCGTGCTGATCAACACGGCCCGGGGCCACCTGGTCGACGGCGAGGCCCTCGAACGCGAGCTCGTGTCCGGGCGTCTGGATGCCGTGATCGACACGACCGACCCGGAGATCCTGCCCCCGGAGTCGCCGCTCTACGAGCTCGACAACGTCTTCCTCACGCCGCACATCGCGGGCGCGCTGGGCACCGAGCGCGAGCGCATGGTGGATCTCGCGATCGACGAGATCGAGCGCTTCGTGGCCGGCAAGCCGCTGCAGCACGAGGTGCGAGCCGAGGACTGGAGCCGCATCGCCTAGCGCCTCGAGCGCACGGTCAGACGAAGGGGCGGCGGTCCAACACCAGGTAGAGCGGCCGCCCCACCTCGACCTCGGCGGGCAGCACCCGCTGGAGCTCCGCCACCGAGCAGAGCGCCCCGAAGAGCGCGTGGAGATCCCGGGCGTCGTCGCGCTCCCAGTCGAGCTCGGCGAGGAAGGCGGCCTGCGCCGCGGCGAAGCGAAGCAGAGCCGCCCGGCAATCCGCCGCGCGGTGTCCGCTCTGCTGAAGGGCGCGGGTGGTGCAGTAGACCCAGTCGATCTCGGCGAAGCCGAGCATTCGCGAGAAGGGCCACTCCGCCGACGCCTCCATCTCGAGGCAGGTGTCGACCAGCGGGCCCGGGTACGGGTGCGGTCGCCGGGCGTGCTCGTGGTTGAACAGGTAGTGGAAGGTGCCGGCGAGGTGGGGGAAGCGCGTCTCACCCCAACGGAAGGGAGGCGTCACGCAGCCTACGCGCCAGAGCCCCGTGGCCGGGTCGCAGGTCCGCGCCAGCCACGCGAAGTAGCGGTCCTCGAAGGAGGCCGTGGCCTCGCCGGCCAGCACTCGCGCCGCGTAGGCGCCCGCCCCCTGGTGCGAGGCCAGCCACGGATCGTCCCGCCAGTCGAGCCCCTCGAGGAACGACTCGAGGGCATCCGCCGCCTCCAGCTCGGCGAGGCTCGCGAGGGCGTGCAGCGGGCGCGCGTCGAAGAGCTGGAGGGCACCGAGACAGTGGGCCGTCGTGTGGGTGGGATGGTGGCTTCCCTCCACGAAGCGCCCGGTCTCCGGGTCCTGCAACGCCCGGAGCTGGCGCACGAAGCCCGCGCGCAGGGCCGGGTCCCGGGGCAGCGCTCCCAGGGTGTGGAGGATGTTCGCGGCGTCCGCACAGCCGTACGGATCGGGGGCCGTGCCGCCGCGCCAGCGCGCGTGGGCGCCCGGCTCCGCCAGCGCGTGCTGCGGGAGGCGAGCCTCGAGTGCCTCGACGAAGGGGCGGAAGTCGGGGGACATGGGCGGCAGCGAGGGTGACGGGATCCCGAAGCTTCCGCATCCTTGTACGGATGCGCGGGCTCGCGATGCTCCTCCCGATCCTGCTGACCCTGTCGTTCGTGCCGGGCCCTGGCCGCGGCGCCGGCTTCAAGGTGGAGATCGACGAGCCGACCGCCTCGACCCGCGAGGTGGGGACCGAGCTCATCGAGATCCGCGGCCGCGCGGGCTCGGCGGCGGGCGTGCGCCACGACCTGGTGATCGCCATCGACATCTCGGACAGCGTGCTGCACGACACCGGAGTGGACGTCGACGGGGACGGCCCCGAGGGCAGAACCGATCCAGCGCTGCTCACGGACCTGGCGCGCCATCCCGCGATCCGCCCCCACACCCTTCGGCTGCTCGGCGAGAAGCGCGACTTCGACGACACCATCCTGGCCAGCGAGATCGAGGCGGCCAAGGCGCTGATCGAGCGCCTCGACCCGCGCCGCTTCCGCGTCGGCATCGTCACGTTCTCGGATGCGGTGCGCCTGGCCGCGCCGGTCGGGAGCTCCCGGGAGGAGCTGCTGGCGGCCCTCGACACGATCCGAGTGGACTTCCCCCACGGTCTCGGCGGAACCGACTTCTCGAAGGCCATCGACGGCTCCGTGATGGCGCTGCGCCCGGGCCTCCGCGGCCAGCACGGAACGCGCGACGGCTACGAGCGGCGACTCGGGATCGTGTTCCTCTCCGACGGGGCCCCGACCCTCCCGGTGCATTCGACGCGCGCCCACGATCGCGCCATCGAGTCGGCCGCGGTCGCCGGGCTCGCGAACGTGCAGCTCTACGCCTTCGCCCTGGGCCGCGACGGCGCCGAGGCGATCCCTCTGCTCGAACGGATGACCGAGCTGTCGGGAGGAACGGCGGAGTCGATCGTCCGGCCGGCCGAGCTGATCGCGCGGCTGCGAAACCTCGACCTGGCACGCATCGAGTCGCTCACCGTGCGCAACGAGACCACGGACCAGCCCGCCCGGGCCCTGCGGCTCTTCCCGGACGGCTCCTTCGACGGCCTGCTGGGGCTCGCTCCCGGGCGGAATCTCCTACGGGTCGAGGCCCGCAGCGAGGACGGCGAGGACTCGAGCGCCGAGCGCGCCGTGGTCTACGACGCCGGGACCGACAGCAACGAGGACGACCGACGACGCCTGCTCGAGGCGCTGCGGCGACGCTCCGAGGAGCTCGAGCTGTGGCGACAGATGGAGGAGCGGCGCCGGATCCAGAAGCGCGAGCTCGAGATGAAGGTGCTGCCCGGGCCCGATCAGGCCCAATAGTGCAGGCCCCAGCCGTGCACGCCCCAGCGCCGTGTATGCCCCAGTGGGACGGGAGCGTGATACGATCCCACGGGGTGGGTTGGGGCAGGCCCAGCCGGCAACCGTGGAGGGGATGGAATGCGCTTGTTTCTTCGTGTCGAGCCCGTGCGGAACGCCCGCCGGATGAGCCTTTTCCTGGGGGCCGCGGCGCTCCTGCTGCTGAGCGCGGGGGCGGCTTCGGCCAGCGAGCCGGCAACGTGGGACCAGGCGCGCGTCACCCAGTACGCCGAGGAGCTCGTGGCCGCCTGCTCGGAGCTCGACGGCTCCCTCGCTGCGCGGCCGACCTACGTCACCCAGGTGAACCAGCGCGCCTTCTACCAGGCGCGCGACGACATCCGGGTCATGAACAGCTCGGCGAAGCGGCTCCTGGCGCGCCTGAAGGACGGCGAGGGCCGCGACGAGACCCACCCGATCTACAAGCGGATCTCGCTGCTGCGGAACAGCGCGGCCGAGGAAGGACGCAAGGCCGCGATCCCCGAGGACATCATGGCGAAGGCCACGGCCGTCGGGGGCGCGCTGCTGAAGATCCGCCCTTACTACGAGGGCGAGCCGGACGTCGAGTAGACGACCGGCCCGCAAGGCGGGCGAAGCCCGCTTTGGATCAGCCCTGCTCGCTTGCCCTCGGGTTCCCGGCGATCACGAGACCGGCGAGGCCCGCTCCCATCAGGAGGGTCGACTGGGTCTCGGCCACGCCCGTCGTGGCCTGAGCTGCCCAGGCGGCAGTGCTCAAGAGCAGGATGGCCGCCATGACGGCCACGTTCAGGATCCGCATTGTCATGCCCTTTCCGGTCCGCAGCTGTCTGGGCCGAGGGAGCGACCTTCGCTCCGGGTGGCTCAAGCGCACGGTAACTCGAAAGGATCTCGCCCTGTCTCATCGGCGGCACAGTCGGGTCCTTTAGCCCTCGGGGTGTTTCGCAACGGGGCACTCGACGACCGCCCGGCGTCCTTGCGCGCGGGCTGCACCCGGCTGCGGCGCGCTTGCGCATGGGCTGCCGCACGCGATCCTGGGCTTCGAACGGAGGACCCCTCATGGCCAAGCGAGTCGACTGGTACTACCACCGCAAGGGCTGAACGTCCTGCACTCGAGCATCCAAGTTCTTGGATGCCAGCGGAATCGAGGCGAAGGAAGTCGTTCCCGCATCCCGCAAGCTCGGACGCAGCGACGCGGCCGCGCTCGCGAAGGAGGCGCGCCAGGTCGTCGTCGCCAAGGGCAAGAAGGTCGATCGCTTCGAGCCCGGCGGAAAGGCGCCGAAGGCCGTGGTGGACGCCATGCTCGGGCCCACGGGCAACCTCCGTGCACCGACGCTTCGAAGCGGCAAGAACGTCATCGTCGGCTTCAACGAAGAGGTCTTCGGCGAGCTGCTGGGCTAGTCGGGGCTAGTACTCCCGACGCATCGGCGTCGCGCGGGCCTTCTCCGGCACCCGGCGTCCCGAGAGAGCCTGCCGGATCTCCGTCAGCAGCGCGTAGATCTCGCGCCCGTCCGGGCTCGCGAGCTCGTCCGGCGTGGCCAGCTGGTGCACGGCTCGCTCGAGACGCCAGAACGTCGGCGCGAGGGGCTGCACCTGCGAGTCGTCGAGCTCGGGGTACTCGCTCCGCAAGCGTGCGAGCAGCCGCTCGAGGCTCGACCGCACGCGCGGCAGCTCGGCCGCCACCACGTCGAAGCGCCCGTAGGGGCTCTGGTCCTCGAGCTTCACGAAGCGCGATCGATAGCGATAGCGCCAGCGACCGATCTCGTCTGGCACGAAGCGGACGCTCCAGGTGTAGTCGCCCTCGTACGTCGCCGGGACCCGCGTCTCCGTTCCGCTCGGCGACTCGAAGGAGAAGACCACCTCCTGCTCCTCCGGCGGCGCAGTACGCACCCAGGTGTCGCGCAATCGCGTCTCGAACGCATCGCCGAGGGCGACCGGGTCGTGGCCGGCCGTGGCGCGCACCTCGAGCCAGTCCCACTCGACGGCCTGGGGGTGGATCACCGGGCGCCACGGCCCGGGCGGATCGCCCTCGCGCGCGCCCCGCACCTCGACGAAGGGCGCCTCGCCGGACTCATCGGGCTCGAAGCTCGCGGCCACGAAGCGCGCGCCCGGGGCCGCCAGGCGATCGAACACGACGCTGCGGCCGAGCTCGAGCCGGATCGGCTGCTCGAGCGAGGCCAGCGCATGGGGCGCCTCCCAGCTCGCCTCGAGCACCGGGCGCCGTGCGGGGTTTCGGAAGTCGCCGTAGTTCCCGGTGTAGAGGTAGAGCACGGTGTCGGGCGTGTCCTCGAGCGCGTCGCTGAGCTTGACCAGCAGGCCGATGGGATGGCCGGCCGTGGCGCGCTCCTCGATCAGGCGCGCCAGCGCCGTCGAGCGGAACACGAGACGGTCCTCCCCCGGAGTCCAGTGGGTCTCCGCCAGCACCATCGCCCCGGTGTCGGCGTCGGGATGGGTGTCCGAGGCGAAGCCGACACCGGGGTGTCCCCAGGGCTCGCTGCCCTCGCGGGCCGCGTTCCACCACGACTCGCCGGGCTTCGGCGGGCTCGTGTTGTTGCGCTGCTCCCCGCCGTCTCCCGGATTCCAGTCGCGCCGCACCGCATAGAGCATCACGTCGAGGCCGCGGCGTGGGCCCTTCTCGACGGCGAGGGTCAGGCTCGCGTCCCGAACCCGGGCGCCGGCCGGCAACGAGATCTCGTCCCAGCGGACCAACGTGCGGAAGAGCTCGGTCTCGCCCCAGCGCGGCCGCGTACCCCGGCGGCCGAGGCGCGAGTGGACCTGGGTCGGCTGGTTCCAGCCGTAGACGAAGCGGCCGTCGAGGAAGCCGCGCAGGTCGTTGTCCTCCATGGCGTCGTAGTCGGGGCCGCGGACCCAGGTCGTGCGATGGACGACGGCGTCCGACGAGCGCACGCCAGCCCCGTGCGCGGTGACCCGCAGGGTGCCGGCCGCCGTGGTGGCGCGAGCGCCCGGCCCGCCCTCTCCGTCGTCCGCGCAGCCGAGCCCCACGAGCCCGAGGCACAGAATCGGGAACACGAGAAGGACGCGGGGCAGCGACATGGCCGGGCAGTGATACCAGATCCGGACGCTAGCCTCTCGCCACTGGAGGAGCACCGTGTCCGACCCCCATCGAATCCCCGACGCCGAAGCGCTGCGCGAGATCCTTCCCGGCCCGAGTCCGGTGACGGCGCTCAAGATCTTCGATCACCTCGACGAGACCGCCATCGGCTTCATCGCGCGTTCTCCCTTCCTGGTGATGTCCACGAGCGACGCCGCGGGGCGGCTGGACGCATCGCCGAAGGGCGACGCTCCGGGCTTCGTGCGCGTCGAGGACCCACACACCCTGGTGTTCCCCGAGCGGCGCGGCAACCAGCTCGCGATGGGCCTGCAGAACGTGCTGGCCAACCCGCGGGTCGGCCTGCTCTTCCTGGTGCCGGGAACCAGCGAGACCCTGCGCGTGAACGGCCGCGCGGAGCTCACCCGGGACCCGGAGCTGCTCGCGTCGCTCACCGACGAGCGCGGCAAGCCGGCGCTGCTGGCCATGCGCATCCACACCGAAGAGGTGTTCTTCCACTGCGCCAAGGCGTTCGTGCGCTCCGCCCTGTGGAAGCCCGATCGCTGGGGCGAACGCTACCGCGTGTCGTTCGGCTCGATCCTGAAGGAGCGCCTCGGCGTCGACGAGGACGGCGTGAAGGCGATCGACGCGGCCATCGACGAGAACACGCGCACCCAGCTCTAGCGCGGGCAGGCTGACGCCGCGGACGCAGCCAGGCTCTCGGAGGGAACGGGGCCCGATGGATCGAGCGGGCGCGCCGCCGGGCGCGCCCGCTCCCCCTCAGTCCGACGCGCGTTCCGGGCGACCCACGATCAGCATAGACTCGAGAGGTTCTCGAGGAGGCTCCATACACACACGGGCACCCGTCCGGATGACGTGAGCTGGCGGGTACTCTGATCATGGATGAGCGAAGCGGGCCCCGCACTCCATTCCGAAGGCGTCGCCCGCCGATCGGGAAAGCGCTTGCGCGACGAGGGCTTGGGGAGAGACGGCGGGCGGCCGCGAGACCCCTGGGAGCGGGGCGTTCAGTCCCACCCGACGCGGCGCGACGCGGCGCGGCGCGGCGCGGCGAGCCTACTCGACGGGTCGGCTGGTCAGGTAGCCCGTGAACAGGCGCACCAGCTCGTCGGCGAACTCCGGGTGTTCGAGGATGTCGTGCCGCGACTCGACGGCCGAGCGCAGGATGGCATTCACACCCTCGAGGATCATGAAGCAGGCCATGTCGACGTCGAGATCGGAGCGCACCTCGTCGAGGTGGTTGCGGATCGACTGCTCGATCATCGCGCGCGCGCGGTTGCTCGCGTCGGGGTTGTACGTGCTGATCGAGAGGCGCGCGGCGTTGTCTTCGTAGAACTTGGGATGCAGGCGATGCAGCCGACGGTGGCGTGCGACGGCGTGCTCCATCGAGAGGCGGACGGAGTCCTCGATGGGCAGGCTCGCGATGGCATCCTGACCTTCCTCCATCGCGCTCAGCTCCTGGTCGAGCTGCCGACGGTAGACGGCCTCGATGATGTCTTCCTTGTTCTTGAAGTGGCGATACAAGGAGCCGACGGCGACACCCGCGCGCTCGGCCAGGTGCTGCACCGTGAGACCGGGGGGGCCCTCGGCCTCGAGGATGCGCAGGCCGGCCTCGAGGATCCACTCCACCATGTCGGGGTTCGAGCCCGAGGTGCTGGGCGCCCGCACGGCGTCGACGCCGACTAGGGGAGGCTCTTGCTTGGGAATGCTCACGGCCAGGTTCTCTACCGGGGACGTTTCTGACAATACACCAGATCGGAACACAACTCCTCACGGACTCTCGGGAAGGCACGGATTCGGGTACTGTGGGCCGCCGAGGGGGCCTCTCGAGGCGCCTCGTACCGAAGCGCTCGCTCGGGAAGCTCGGGGGGAGGGGATGGCGGCTTCGAAGACGCTCTGGGCTGGAAGGCGGCGTGGAGTCCCGCGCCCGAGCGGGGCGGTTCGCCCCGCCCCGGACCTCTCGCGGATGGCTCGCTGATGCGCGCGCCTCGCCTCCTCGGCCTCCACGCGAGCCCCGGGCGCGGCCTGGCGCTGCTCCTCGCCGCGATTCCGTTCGTCCTGATCGTGGGCGGGTACTGGATGGCGTCGAGCGCGCGGCTGGCCGAGAACCCGAACGACAAGCTCCTCCCGGCCTTCTCGACCATGGCCGAGTCGATGCACCGGCTGGCCTTCACCGAGGACAAGCGCTCGGGGGGCTACGTGTTCTGGCAGGACACGCTCTCGAGCCTGCGTCGCCTCGGCATCGGCGTCGGGCTGGCCGCCCTGGTGGGCCTCGCGGTCGGGCTCCCGGTGGGGCTGTATCCAGGCCTGCGATCACTGCTGCTCGCGGTCGTCACGTTCCTGTCGATCATCCCACCCTTGGCGCTGCTGCCGATCCTGTTCATCAGCTTCGGCGTGGACGAGCTGTCCAAGGTGGTGCTGATCTTCCTGGGGACGGTCTTCGTGATCACGCGCGACGTCTATCTCACCACGCGCGCGATCCCGGCCGAGCAGATCACCAAGGCGCTCACCCTGGGCGCCACCCACCTGGCGGTCGCGACCCAGGTGGTGCTGCCCCAGGTGCTGCCGCGGCTGCTCGACACGGTGCGCCTCACCCTCGGCGCCGGCTGGCTCTTCCTGATCGCGGCGGAAGCCATCGCCTCCACGGACGGCCTCGGCTACCGGATCTTCCTGATGCGCCGCTATCTCGCCATGGACGTGATCCTGCCCTACGTGCTCTGGATCACCCTGCTCGGCTTCGTGCTCGACTGGACCCTGCGTACCATCGTGGCCCGGCGCTTCGGCTGGTACGAGGCGACGCGAACGTGAGCGACGCGACTCCGAATGGCGACGGCGCCCCCTTCCTCGAGGTCCGCGACGTCTACAAGAGCTACGGCGACAAGCTGGTGCTCGACAACATCGATCTCACGGTCGCAAAGGGCGAGCTGTGCTGCGTGATCGGGCCTTCCGGATGCGGGAAGTCGACGCTGTTGCGGCTGATCCTGGGACAGGAGCGCGTGACGGGCGGGGAGATCCGCATCGAGGGCGGGCCCGTCGGCTGGCCCGGAGTCGATCGCGGCGTGGTCTACCAGCGCTACTCGCTCTTCCCGCACTTGACCGTGCTCGAGAACGTGACCCTCGGGCGGCGGCTGCGCTGCGGCTGGCTCGAGTTCCGGAAGCGCCGCGCCGAGTTCGAGGAAGAGGCCAACGGGTACCTCGCCGAGGTCGGGCTCACCGGGCACGGGCACAAGCATCCCCACGAGCTCTCGGGAGGCATGCAGCAGCGAGTGGCGGTGGCGCAGTCGTTGATCCTGCAGCCGAAGATCCTGCTGATGGACGAGCCCTTCGGTGCGCTGGATCCGAGCACCCGGGAGGACGTCCAGCTCTTCCTGCTCGAGCTGTGGGAGACCCACGGCATGACGATCTTCTTCGTCACCCACGATCTCGAGGAGGCCGCCTTCCTGGGCTCGCGCCTGCTCGTCCTGTCCCAGTACTACCGGGACGATCGCGGGGTGAGCGCCGAGCGCGGCGCCAAGATCGTCTCCGACCAGCGACTGCATGCGCCGGGCACCGCGCTCTCGACGCGCACCAAGCAGAGCGACGGGTTCTCCGAGCTGGTGGCCCGGGCCCGCCAGGCGGGATTCGACCCCGAGCACCTGCAGCACGCCCGCGAGTTCGACCTGGCCCATCCGGACAGCGTCCAGACCCTGACGAGCGAGGAGGACGGCCGCGGGGACTAGGCTCGCCCCGGGCCAAGGTGCGCACAGGCCCTACACTTCGCGGATGCCCGAGACCCAGGCCTCCTTCTGCCGCATCTGCGAGGCCCTCTGCGGCCTCGAGGTCACCCGCGAGGGCGACCGCATCACCGAGATCCGTCCCAACCCGGACCACGTGGCCACCGAAGGCTTCGGCTGCGTGAAGGGCCTGAAGCAGATGGGGCTGTACCAGTCGAAGGACCGTCTCACTCGTCCGCTCAAGCGCAAGGGCTCTGGCTTCGAGCCCATCTCGTGGCGCCAGGCCATCTCCGAGATCGGCGCCAAGACCGCGCAGCTGCGCAGCGACCACTCGCCCCACTCGCTGGCCATGTACATCGGGACGGCGGCCGGCTTCGGCGTGCTGCACCCGATCTTCGCCAAGGGCTTCATGGACGCGATCGGCTCGCGCAACATGTACGGCTCGTCCACCCAGGACTGCGCCAACAAGTTCAGCGTCTCGACCCACCTCTACGGCTTCCCCTTCACGCTGACCTTCCCCGACGTCGAGCGCACGCGCTGCCTGATCATGGTGGGGGCGAACCCGATGGTGTCGAAGTGGAGCTTCCTGCAGGTCCCGAACCCGGGCCGGAAGCTCCGCGCGATCGAGGAACGGGGCGGGCGGGTCTTCGTCGTCGACCCGCGGCGCACCGAGACGGCCAAGGTCGCGGGCGAGCACGTCCCGATCCGGCCGGGAACCGACGCCTTCTTCTACCTCGGCTTCCTGAACGAGCTGATCGCAAAGGGGGGCGTAGAGCGCGAGCGCGTCGATGCGTTCATGACCGGCTTCGACGCGATCGAGGCCCTCGCGAAGGAGTGGAGCCCGGAGCGCACGGCGCGAGTCACGGGCATTCCGGCGGAGACCCTGCGCCGCATGGTCGGCGTCTACCGCGAGTGCAGCGGGGAGGCCGGAGGCGCCGCACTCTACTGCTCGACGGGCGTGAACATGGGCGGGAACGGCGCCGTCGCCTTCTGGATCCAGGAGGTGATCAACGCCGTCTCCGGAAACCTCGACCGGCGCGGCGGAACCCTGGTGGGCCATGGCATCGTGGACTTCCCCAAGCTGAGCACCCGCGGCGGAGCTCTCACCACGAAGGTGCGTTCGCGGATCGGCGACTTCCCCGCGGTGAACGACATCCTGCCCGGCGCGATCCTGCCCGACGAGATCCAGACGCCGGGGCCCGAGCAGATCCGCGGGCTCTTCGTGACCGGAGGCAACCCGCTCATCACCATGGCGGGCGCGGGCCGCCTGCGCGAGGCCCTCGGCGAGCTCGAGCTGCTGGTGGTGACCGACATCTTCCTGAACGAGACGGCTTCCCTGGCCCACTACGTGCTTCCGGCCACGACGCCCTTCGAGCGACCCGACCTGCCCTTCGTGTTCCCGCTGATGCTGGGCCTCCAGGCGCATCCCTACCTGCAGGCCACCGACGCCGTGGTGCCGCCGGCGGGCTTTGCCCTCGACGAGGCGACGATGTATCTCGAGCTGTGCCGGGCGGCGGGCACGCCGCTCTTCGGCTCGCGCATCGCCCAGGGCGTGTTCACGGCGCTGCAGCGTCTTCTGGGCCCGAAGCACCCGAGCGGCCTGCGCGCCCTGCCCCAGCGTCTGCTCCTCTCCTGGATCCTGCGAGCCAGCGGCAATGGCAGCTTCGATGCGCTCCTGCGCTCACCCGAGGGCCGGCTGCGCCCGGACCATCAGGGCGGCGACTTCCTCGGGCAGCGGCTGGTGACCGACGACGGGAAGCTCCACCTGGCCCCTCCCGAGCTGCTGCAGCAGGCCGAGAGCCTCGAGGCCGACTTCGATGCGGAGCTCGACACGCCTTCGGACCTGCGGCTCATCACCAAGCGCTACGTCAAGACCCACAACTCGTGGACGCACAACGCCGAGGGCTTCGTCCGCGGCGAGGGCGACACCAACCACCTCTACATGCATTCGTCCGACGCACGGGCCCGCGGCCTCTCGAGCGGCGACCTCGCCGACGTCGAGTCCGAGAGCGGCTGTGTGCGTCTCCCCGTGCGCATCCTCGACGATCTGGTGCCGGGCGCGGTGGCCCTGCCTCACGGCTGGGGGCACCAGCACGCGCGCGGGCTCTCCGTGGCGGGGCGCACCGCCGGCGTGAACGTGAACCTCCTGGCGGCGGACGGGCCCGAGGCCGTCGAGCGCGTGTCGGGCATGTCGCGCATGACCGGCATTCCCGTGCGGGTCACGCCCGCGGCCGGCCCGCGGGACGAGCGCAACTGGTCGGGCATCCCGGGCGGAGGCGGAGCTACTCCTCCGCGTCGACGGCCGGAGGGAGCGGCTTCACCTCCCGGCTCGTGAGAGCCGAGCGCAGGAAGTCGCGGTTCAGGTCCGCGATGTAGCGGACGGGAATGCCCTTCGGGCAGACCGCCTCGCACTCGTAGTGGTTCGTGCAGCCCCCGAAGCCCTCGCGGTCCATGGCCTCGACCATGTGGATCGCCCGCTTCTCCCGCTCGGGCTGGCCCTGGGGAAGCAGCGAGAGCTGCTGCGCCTTCGCCGCAACGAAGAGCGACGCCGAGGCGTTGGGGCAAGCCGCGACGCAGGCTCCGCAGCCGATGCAGGCGGCGGCGTCGAAGGCCGCCTCGGCGTTGTCCTGGGGTACGGGAATGGCGTTCGCGTCGGGCGCGGACCCCGTGTTGACGGAGACGTAGCCGCCGGCCTGGAGCACCCGGTCTAGCGAGCGTCGATCGACGACGAGATCCCGGATCACCGGGAAGGCCCGGGCCCGCCAGGGCTCGATGGTGATCTCGTCGCCGTGCCGGAAGTGCCGCATGTGGAGCTGACAGGCGGTGGTGCCCTGCTGGGGGCCGTGGGGCACGCCGTTGATCACCAGCGAGCACATGCCGCAGATCCCCTCGCGGCAATCGTGGTCGAAGGCGATCGGGGGCTTCCCGGCCGTCACGAGCTCCTCGTTCACGACGTCGAGCATCTCGAGGAAGGACATGTCCGGGCTGATGCCGTTCGCCCGGTAGGTCACCATCTTGCCGGGAGACTTCGAGTCCTTCTGGCGCCACACGTGCAGGCGCAGGTCCATCGTCTCTTCGTCGTTCACGAGTCGCTCCGGCTCGGGGGGTTCGGAAGGATCACTTGTAGCTCCGCGTCGCGAGCTGCACGTGCTCGAACTTGAGGGGCTCCTTGTGGAGCTCGGGCTTCTGGCCTACGCCCTTGAACTCCCAGGCCGCGACGTAGGCGTACGCCTCGTCGTTCCGCTTGGCCTCGCCGTCGGGCGTCTGGTGCTCCTCGCGGAAGTGGGCGCCGCACGACTCGTCGCGATTCAGGGCGTCGTAGCAGAGCACCTCGCCGAACTCGAGGAAGTCCGCCACGCGCCCGCCCTTCTCGAGGGAGACGTTGAACTCCTCGTTCTCGCCGGTGATGCTGACCTCCCTCCAAAAGCGCTCGCGCAGCTCGCCGATCATGCCGATCGCCTTCTGCAGCCCCTCGGCGTTGCGCGACATCCCGCAGTACTCCCACATGATGGCGCCGAGCTCGCGGTGGAAGGAGTCCACCGAGCGGCTGCCGTCCACGTCGAGGAGCTTCTGGATCCGATCCCGCACGTCCTGCTCGGCCTCCCGGAACTCCGCCGCGTCGGTATCCGGGACGTCACCCGGGTTGCTGGCGATGTAGTGGGCGACCGTGTCGGCGATCACGAAGTAGCCGTCGGCGAGGCCCTGCATCAGGGCGCTGGCGCCCAGGCGATTGGCCCCGTGGTCGGAGAAGTTCGCCTCGCCGATCACGTGGAGGCCCGGGATCGTGCTCTGGAGGTTGTAGTCGACCCACAGCCCGCCCATGGTGTAGTGGGAGGCCGGGTAGATGCGCATGGGTACGCGGTACGGGTTCTCTCCGGTGATCTTCTCGTACATGTCGAAGAGGTTTCCGTAGCGCTGGCGAATCACGTCCTCGCCGAGGCGCCCGATGGCATCGGCGAAGTCCAGGTACACGCCGCGCCCGAGCTTGCCCACGCCCCTTCCCTCGTCGCACACCTCCTTGGCCGCCCGGCTCGAGATGTCGCGGGGAGAGAGGTTCCCGAAGGCGGGGTACTTGCGCTCGAGGTAGTAGTCGCGCTCCTCCTCCGGGATGTCGGCGGCGGCGCGGCCGTCGCCGACGGCCTTGGGCACCCAGATGCGTCCGTCGTTGCGGAGCGACTCGGACATGAGGGTGAGCTTCGACTGGTGCTCGCCGGCCACCGGGATGCAGGTGGGATGGATCTGCGTGAAGCAGGGGTTCGCGAAGAAGGCCCCCTTGCGATACGCGCGATAGGTGGCCGTCACGTTGCAGCCCATCGCGTTCGTCGAGAGGTAGAAGATGTTGCCGTAGCCGCCGGTCGCGAGGACCACGGCGTTCGCGGCCCAGCGTGCGATGCGCCCCGACACCAGATGGCGGGTGATGATGCCCTTCGCGTGCCCGTCGACCAGCACGAGGTCGAGCAGCTCGACCCGCGAGTGCATGCGCACGGTGCCCGCCGCGATCTGCCGGTTGAGCGCCCCGTAGGCGCCGAGCAGGAGCTGCTGGCCGGTCTGCCCGCGCGCGTAGAAGGTGCGCGAGACCTGGGCGCCGCCGAAGGAGCGGTTGTCCAGCAGCCCGCCGTACTCGCGCGCGAAGGGCACACCCTGGGCCGCGCACTGGTCGATGATCTTGTTGCTGATCTGCGCCAGGCGGTAGACGTTGGCCTCGCGGGAGCGGAAGTCTCCCCCCTTGACCGTGTCGAAGAAGAGACGCCGCACGCTGTCGCCGTCGTTCTGGTAGTTCTTCGCGGCGTTGATGCCGCCCTGGGCCGCGACGCTGTGGGCCCGCCGCGGAGAGTCCTGGAAGCAGAAGCAGTCGACGTTGTAACCGAGCTCTCCGAGGGTCGCGGCCGCAGAGGCCCCCGCCAGGCCGGACCCGACCACGATGATCCGGTACTTCCGCTTGTTCGCGGGGTTGATCAGCTTCATGTCGAAGCGGTGGTCGTCCCACAGGGACTCGATCGGCCCGCTCGGGACCTTGCCGTCGAGCTCCATCAGCCGCGCCTCCCTCTCCCGGCCGGAGTCCCTGCCGGAGTCTTCACTTGGCCGCCGGGTCCACGAAGCCCGCCAGGATCATCAGCGGAATCGAGCAGTTCCCGATCACCAGCGCCGCCACCAGGGTGTTGCTGCCGATCCGGATGAGCGTGTTGTAGCTCTCGTGGTTCAAGCCGATCGTCTGCACGAGGCTCCGCGCCCCGTGGTGCAGGTGGAAGCCGAGGAGCAGCATCGCGGCCACGTAGCTCCCGGTGAC
Source organism: Myxococcota bacterium (assembly GCA_030065975.1). Classification (GTDB taxonomy): domain Bacteria; phylum Myxococcota_A; class UBA9160; order UBA9160; family UBA6930; genus JASJCN01. The sequence goes on along the minus strand of JASJCN010000010.1, from coordinate 28,758 downwards.
GATCGGGTTCTGGAACCCGAGCACCACCATCCGGTAGACGTCATGGCGCGCCTTCTCGTCCACGAAGTGGTAGAGGTCGGGCTGCACCCACCCGAAGGTGAAGTGCGCCAGGTGGTAGATCAGGAAGGCGAGCACCAGCAGGCCGCTCACGACGATGTATCGGGACGAGAGCGTCGCGGCCACCGCACTCTTCTTCCGGTAGCCCTCCGGTCTGGCCGCGTTGTTCTCGATGGCGAGCGAGATCGCCGTCACGACGTGGAGACCGAAGATGGTGAGCAGACCGGCGCGCGCGACCCACAGGAAGGGATGCTTCTTGAGCCAGGCCGCGTAGTAGTTCATGGACTCCTGGCCCTGGAACACCGTCATGTTCCCGAGCATGTGGCTGATCAGGAAGCCGATCAGCAGGACCCCGGTGACGGCCATGACCAGCTTCCGGCCGATCGACGTACCGAAGAGCCGGATCAGTCGATTCATCGACGCCCTCCGCTTGTGCTCACGAGAGCCGCAGCCTGCGTGCCGCTCCCGCCTAGGATGAAGGAGTGCGCCGTTCGTTACGAGGATTTTCGACGCCGCGCCGCCGGAACCTGCCCGTCTGTTGCAGTTCGCACACAGAGCCTGCAACCCGATCGTTCATTCGTGATAGGGTCGTCGGCGGTACGCCCCGGTCACGAGGAGGTCGCAATGGACGCGTTCGAGCAGTCGCTTTTGCTTCACCGCAAGACCCGAGGCAAGATCGAGGTCCGCTCGCGGATGCGACTCGAAACCCAGGAGGATCTGAGCCTGGCGTACACCCCGGGCGTCGCGCGGCCGTGCGAGGAGATCGCCAAGGACCCCGCCGCGGGCTGGGATCTCACCTGGCGGGGCCGCACCGTGGCCGTGGTCTCCGACGGGTCCGCGGTGCTCGGCCTCGGCGACATCGGCCCTACCGCCTCGCTCCCGGTGATGGAGGGCAAGGCCGTGCTGTTCCACGAGTTCGCCGGCGTGGATGCCGTCCCCGTCGTGATCGACGCGCACGAGCCCGACGAGATCGTCGCGATCGTGAAGGCCATCGCGCCGACCTTCGGCGGCGTCAATCTCGAGGACATCTCGGCCCCGCGCTGCTTCGAGATCGAGGAGCGCCTGCAGGACATCGGGATCCCCGTCCTGCACGACGACCAGCACGGCACCGCCATCGTGCTGCTGGCCGCCATGACCAACGCGGCCCGCGTCGTGGGCCGGCCGATCGACGAGCTCGACATCGTGGTGAACGGGGCCGGCGCGGCCGGCCGCGCCATCGCGCTCTTGCTCTCCGGAACGGACGAGAGCCCGCACCAGGGAAGCCTTCGGGTTTGCGACTCCAAGGGCATCCTCCACCCGGGCCGCGCCGGAAACGACGCGAGCAAGGAGCAGATCGCGAAGCTCACGAATCCCGAGGGCCAGAGTGGAGACCTGCGCGACGCCCTGCGCGGTGCCGACGTCTTCATCGGCGTCTCGCGCGGCAACCTCCTGACCGGCGAGGACATCGAGAGCATGGCCGACGACCCGATCGTGCTGGCCATGGCCAACCCCACGCCCGAGATCATGCCCGACGTCGCCGAGGCGGCGGGGGCGGCGATCGTGGGCACGGGCCGGAGCGACTTCCCCAACCAGGTGAACAACGTGCTGGCCTTCCCGGGGCTCTTCCGCGGAGCGCTCGAGGCGCGCGCCACCCGCTTCACGCCCTCCATGAAGCGCGCGGCGATCGACGCGATCGTGCACTGCGTCGAGGAGCCGACGGCCCATCGGATCCTGCCCTCCCCCTTCGACCGACAGGTCGCCGTGCGGGTCGCCGAGGCGGTGGCGGAGGCGGCGCGCGAGGCCGGCGTCTGCCACCAGGGGAGCTAACGAGAGCCGCCCATCCCCGAGGGGCAACACAAAGGGCCCCCCGCACCTTGCGGGAGGCCCCGGATGTTCCAGCCCGCCTGGCGAGAAGGCCCGGAGCATCGACCCCAGGCGTTCAATCGCGGCGCACGATGTTCAACGGGCCGCCGAAGCCCCGTCATGGCCCCTGGGCGTCGAAGCCCAGGGAGGGCCCGAGGGCCTAGGCGTCGAAGCCCAGCGCGCGGTCGGCGGCGTCCGTGTCGAAGTCCTCGAAGCGGATGATGTCGAGGTCCGTGAAGGCCTTGCGCACCTTCGGCGTGAGCAGACCGAGCTTCTTCAGGTTGGGCACCACGCGCTGGAAGAGCATGGCCCGGAAGGCCTGGCCGATCTCCGAGGTCAGCACGACCTCCTGGACCTCCTTGGGGTTCCAGCCCATGGCCCGCGCGATGTCGTCGCCGATCAGGCGGTTCCGCATCAGCTCGGCCGAGTAGATGATGAAGTCCTCACGGTCCGACAGCTCGTTCTCGGGCATGTCCTTGTAGTAGTCGCGGAGCGAGACCACGCCGAACGCCACGTGTCGCGACTCGTCGCGCATCACGTACTTGAGCAGGTCCTTCAGGAGCGGCTCCTGGCACACCTGGAACAGGTTGCCGAAGGCCGCCATGGCCAGACCCTCGATCATGATCTGCATGCCGAGGTACTTGAAGTCCCAGCGGCTGTCGGTGAGGGTGGCGTCGAGCAGCTCCTTCAGGTTCTTGTTGATCGGCCACTCCCACTCGAGCTTCTCGTTGACGTACTTGCTGAAGACCTCGACGTGCCGCGCCTCGTCCATGGTCTGGGAGCCGGCGTAGTACTTGGCGTCCATCCACGGAACGCCGCCCACCAGCTGCGAGGCCACGATCAGGGCGCCCTGCTCGCCGTGCAGGAACTGGGAGAGCTGCAGCGACACCTGGGCGTGGCGCAGCTTGGCCCGCTCCTTGGCGTCGAGCTTCTCGAAGGGGCCGTAGCCGGTGAGGGGATTGATCCCCTGGGGCAGGATGTCGCCCTCGGGGTCGACGTCGGTGTCCCAGGCCAGCTGGCTGGTGGAGTTCCACTGCTCGCGCTTGGCCTTCTCGTACAGGTCCCGGAGCCCCTCCTTCACCGAGCCGTAGTTCCAGGCGTAGTTGGTGTCGAAGGAGGTGAGGATCGTCTCGAGATCCTGGTCGATGGGGTCCGCGGCGTCGGTCGGGGCAGTGCTCATGGGGTCTCCGTGGGGCGCCCGAGGAGGGTAATCGCGCGGGGAAGAGGGGCCAAGCGCCCCGGGGGCCTCCGTGCGCCGGCTTGCGCCCACTTGCATATGCAATATAATCGGCCTCGATGGCAGCCCCGAAGAAGCGACGCGACCTCCGCGAGCAGGCCCAGCGCACGGCCCGGCAGACCGCCGGGGAGTGCCTCCTGTTCCGGGTCCGCGCGCTGAGCCGGACGCTCACCAGCCTCTACGAGGAGCCGCTCCGGCCCCTCGGGCTCAAGCCGACCCAGATGAACGTGATGACGGCGATCGCCGCCCGGGGCGAGGCGCGCCTCTCCGAGGTGGCCGACATGATCGCCCTCGAGCCCTCCTCGCTGTCGCGGATCGTCGACGTGCTGCGTCGCAACGAGTGGGTGGAGATGCTGCCCGACCCCGCCGACGAGCGCGCTCGCCTCGTGCGGCTGACCGACGCGGGCGCGGCCCTCTACAACGAGGCGATCCCGCTCTGGCGCAAGGCGCAGGCCCGGGCCCGAGAGGCCCTGGGGCCCGACGGAGCCGAAGCCTTCAAGACCCTCGCCGACCAGAGTCTGTCTCGACGCGCGCCCTAGACGATCGTTTCTTCGGAGCTAATACATGTATATGCATCTAAAGAGCCGCTGGACCGCGATCCTCCTCGTCCTCCTCACCGCCGCCGGCATCGCCGGCGCACGGCGCCTCGCGGCCAGCGAGCCCGAGCCCACCCCCGGGCGGCCCCTCGGCGTCGACGCCGCGCGCGCGGCCCTCGAGAGCGGCTACGAGCGGAGCCAGCGCTTCGTCGGTCGCGTCGAGTTCGCCCAGGCCTCGGATCTCTCCTTCGAGCTCGGCGGCAAGGTGGCACGGGTCCTGATCGACGAGGGCGACCGGGTCGAGGCCGGAGCCGCGGTCGCAGAGCTCGACACCGAGCGCCTGCGCGCCCGCCGCGCCGAGCTGGTGGCGGCCCGGGTCGAGGCCCGATCGCTGCTCGAGCTCGCCGAGCTGCGCGACGGACGCGCGCGCTTCCTGCTCGACGAGGACGTGATCGCTCCGCAGCAGGCCGACGACACCCGCCTCGAGGCGGCTGCCCGCGCGGCCGCCCTGGCCCGCGTCCGCGCCCAGATCGCGAGCGTCGACGTCGACCTTGCGAAGTCGGTGCTGCGCGCGCCCTTTGCGGGGGAGGTCTCGGCACGTCACGTGGACGCCGGCGTGGTCGTCGGCGGAGGCGAGCCGATCTTGCGCCTGCTCGAGACGGCCCGGGCCGAGGTCCGCGTGGGCGTCTCGCGCGCGGTGGCGGCGGAGCTCTCGGTCGGCGAGCGCGTGAGCCTCGAGATCGACGCGATCCCCTACGCCGGACGCGTCCTGGCCGTTCTCCCCGAGCGCCACGGCGACACCCGGACCGTGTCGGTGCGCGCCCGGATCGAGGAGCCGGATCAGCGGATCCGCCAGGGCGATCTGGCGGTGCTGCGCTGGCGCGAGCCGGTGGACGCGCCCGGCTTCTGGCTGCCCCGAGCGGCCCTCACCGAGGGCAGCCGCGGGCTGTGGGTGGCCTACGTGGCCACGCCCGACGCGGACGGCCACGCGCGGCTCGACCGCCGGCCCGTGGAGCTGCTCCACGAGGCCGGCGAGCGGGTGTACGTGCGGGGCGCGCTGCGGGAGGGCGAGCCGGTGGTCCAGCGAGGCGTCCACCGTCTGGTCCCCGGCCAGCTCGTCCACCTCTCCCCGAGCGTCGAGAGCCCGACCGCGTCGGCCCGGCTGGAGGGTTCCCGATGATCTCGCGCGGCGCCCTCTCGCTCATGCAGAACCGACACCTGCTGGTGATGGTGCTCCTGGTCGTGATGGCAGCGGGCGTGAGCTCGCTGTTCTCCCTGCCGCGCACCGAGGACCCGCGCATCACCATGCGCGCGCCGATCGTGCTGACGCGGCTGCCCGGCGCCTCGCCCGAGCGCGTGGAGGCCCTCGTCTCCGAGAAGATCGAGGAGAAGCTGAAGGAGATCCCCGAGATCCGCGAGGTCGACTCGACGTCGCGGGCCGGGATCTCGGTGGTGGCGATCACCCTGCACGACCACGTGTACGACACCGACGAGGTCTTCTCGGAGATCCGCGACCAGGTCGCGGCCGCGGTGCCCCTGCTCCCGCCCGAGGCGAGCGCGCCGGTCTTCGACGACAAGCGCGGCGCCACCGCCTTCTCCTGGATCGTCGCGTTCACCACCGAGGACGAGAGTCAGCTGGGCATCCTCTCGCGTCTCTCCGAGGATCTGGCCGATCGACTGCGGTCGGCTCCGGGAACGGAGCTCGTGCGCATCTACGCCGAGCCGGAGGAGGAGCTCACCGCCCTCGTCGACGACCGGGAGCTCGCGGCCCTGGGCCTCACCACCCGGGACGTGGCCCAGGCGCTCCGCGCCGCCGACGCGAAGACACCGAGCGGCCGCCTGCGCAGCCCCGGAAGCGATCTCGTGCTCGAGGTGCGAGGCGAGCTCGACTCCCTCGAGCGCGTGCGCGAGGTCCCGTTGCGCCGGGCGCTTTCCGGCTCTCTCGTCCGGGTCGGGGACGTGGCCGAGGTCACGCGGCGCTGGCGCGAGCCCACCACCGAGATCGGCCTGGTCGACGGCCGACGCGCGATCTTCGTCGCAGCGCGGATGGAGCCGCGGGAGCAGGCCGACGCCTGGGCGGAGCGCGCGCGCGCCATCACCGACCGCTTCCGCGCCGAGGTCGGCGGGCCGGTCGATCTGCGCGTCGTCTTCGACCAGAGCCACTACACCGTCGAGCGGCTCGGCACCCTCGCCGAGAACCTGGTGCTCGGCGCGGCGGTGGTGGTCGTGGTGCTGCTGCTCACGATGGGCCTGCGCGCCGGTCTGATCGTCGGCGCAGCCCTTCCGATCAGCGTCGCCCTGGCGCTCTTCGCGCTGCTCGCGAGCGGCGGCACGCTCCAGCAGATGTCGATCTTCGGGATGATGATGGCGCTGGGACTGCTGATCGACAACGCGATCGTCGTCGTCGACGAGGTGAGCGCCCGGCTTCAGCGCGGGATCAATCGGCCCGCGGCCGTCACCCAGTCGGTGGCGCATCTGTTCTCGCCGCTGCTGGCCTCGACGCTCACGACCCTGCTCTCGTTCGCGCCGATCCCCCTCTTGATCGGCAACGTCGGCGACTTCGTCGGGCCGATCGGGGTCTCCGTGATCCTGGCGCTGATCGCGTCCTTCGTCGTGGCCATGACCCTCGTGCCGGCGCTCGCCGGTCTGCTGCTGCGGCGACCCGAGCCCGGGGAGCGCCCGGCGCGCTGGTGGCATCACGGCATCCAGTCCCCTCGGCTCAGCGCGGCAGCACGCAGCGGCCTGCACCAGCTCCTACGGCGGCCGGCGCTCGGGCTCGCCGTGGCCATGGCGTTGCCGGTGCTCGGCTTCGCGCTCGCGCCGACCCTCGGAAGCCAGTTCTTCCCGCCCGTGGATCGCAACATGTTCGACGTGCAGGTGTGGCTCCCCCGGGACGCCTCCCTGGAGCGGACGCGCAGTACGGTCGCCGAGATCGAGGACGTCATCCGCGGCCACGACGAGGTGGAGCACGTGGCCTGGATGCTCGGCGGGAGCTTCCCGAGCGTCTTCTACAACCTGCTGATGAGCCGGGACGACGCGTCCTACTACGCCCGGGGCATGGTCGAGACCGGGACGGCGGCGGAGGTGAAGGCCCTGCTTCCGGTGCTCCAGGACGAGATCGACGCGCGGGTACCGGGAGCGCAGGTGGTGGTGCGCTCGTTCGGGCAGGGGCCACCCGTCGAGGCGGAGATCGAGCTCGAGCTGCGGGGCCCGGCGCTCGCCACGCTCCAGGAGCTGGGCGAGGAGATCCGACAGCGTCTGACCGAGCAGCCGGAGGTGCTGCACACCCAGGCCACCCTCGAGCGCGGCGAGCCCAAGCTGTGGGTCGACGTCGACGAGGACGAGGCCCGGCTCGCCGGCCTGTCCCTGCGCGACGTGGCCGCCCAGCTCGAGGGACGCCTCGAGGGACGCACCGGCGGCTCGGTCGTCGAGAGCTTCGAGGAGCTCCCGGTGCGCATCCGCACGCGGGACGCCGAGCGCGGCGATCGCGCCGGCGTCGCGGACACCCAGCTGCTCGCCGCGGGCGGCAACGACTGGCTGCCGCTCTCGGCCCTCGGCGAGCTCGAGCTGCGCCCGGAGATCGGCGGCATCACCCGCTGCGATGGCGTGCGCTGCAACCAGGTCCGCGCCTTCCTGCGCGCGGGCTCGCTTCCCATCGACGTGAGCAACGCCGTGATGGAGAGCCTCGAAGAAGGGGGCTTCAGCCTGCCGGCCGGCTACTCCCTGCGCGTCGGCGGCGACTCCGAGGAGCAGGCGGCAGCGGTCTCGAGCCTGCTGACCTATGCGCCGGTGCTGGGCGTCTTGATGGTCGCGACTGTGGTGCTCTCGTTCCGGAGCGCCGCGCTGGCCGCGCTGCTCTTCTCGGTCGCGGGCCTCTCGGCCGGCGTCGGGCTGCTGGCCACTTGGGTGAGCGGCTACCCCTTCAGCTTCAACTCCATCCTCGGCACGGCCGGCCTGATCGGCGTCGCCCTGAACGACTCGATCGTCGTGCTGGCGGCGATCCGGGACGACGAGGCGGCGCGCGCGGGCGATCTCGACGCCATCGTCGATGCGGTGCTCGGCTGCGGGCGCCACGTGCTCTCGACGACCTTCACGACCATCGGCGGCTTCCTGCCGCTCCTGCTCTTCGTGGGAGGAGACTTCTGGCCGCCTCTGGCCATCGTGCTGGCCGGCGGCGTCGCGGGCGCGACGATCCTCGCGACGGTGTTCGTCCCGGCGGGCTTCGTACTGATCCAGCGACGACGCAGCCGGGGCGAAGAGCGAAGCGAGGCCCCGGCGGCCGCGCTGCCGGCGAGCGCCTAGGCGGACACGCGGCCTAGGAGAGGAGCGCGATCGCGAGCTCGCCGCTGCGTCCCGACTCGACGCAGGCGCGGCAGCGAAGCCGCCGCTGACGCGAGGAGAGGATCCGCGCCTTGTCGCAGACGGGGCAGCGGTGCTCGAAGGCGCGCCCCGCGCGGCGCGCGGCCTCGCCCGCGTCGATCCCCGGGATGCGCACGCGCGGCGCGTAGCCGGCGCGCCGCATGAGCGCGCGCCACTCCGCTCCGTGGGGCCGCGCGGCCTCGCCGTGGCGCTCGTGGACCACCGCGTGAGCCGCCTCGTGACACAGCACCTCGCGCCGCAGGTCGTCCCGCGAAGAGGGGGCCTCGAGCAGCCACGCCGCGATGCGGATCTCGCGCCGCCGCAGGTCGTAGCAGCCGAGCGTCCGCGTCATGCGGCGGCTCGGGGCGACGTGCAGCCGGGCCGCCAGAGCCGGCTCGTCCCAGCACGCGCCGAGCTTCGCCAGCCAGGCACCCACGTCCGGAGCATCCGCCGCCATGAGCGGGAGACTAGCGGTGCGCGAGACGCGCTCGGGCGCGTGGAATCCGCGGACGGGATGCGGAAATGCGGGCTTTCGCCCTCACTCCGCCTGGGCCCGGGAGCCGGTCGCAGCTTCCCCTCAAGCCCCCTCGCCTCCCGCCCGATCCACCTTCTGGGACGCGCAACTTGGCGGCAACAGCCGCTCGGGATGCGTCTCCCTGCGATCGAATGCGGTTCGCCCTCGGGTCTCGCCCGGCCGGATCGCGACAGCGAGGGAAACATGAAGCTGGACAAGTTCCGGGTCACGCACTTCCGCAACATCCACGACAGCGGTTGGATCGACCTGGCCCACACCACCGCCCTGGTCGGACACAACGAGAGCGGCAAGACCAATCTGGTGACCGCTCTGAGCCAGCTGACGGCACCCAGCTTCGAGCCCGTCTTCACTCGCGTGCGCGACTTCCCGGCCGACCGGCTGCGAAGCGAGTACGCCGACGATCTTCCGGTGGTCGAGACGCGCTGGCTCTTGAGTCAGCGCGAGCGCGCCGACCTGACGGCCATCATGCCCGAAGCGGCGACCCTTCCCTGGGTCGAGGTCGCGCGATGCTATGCGGGGCCGCCCCGCGTGCACTTCCCGGCCGCCGAGGACGCGCAGTCCGTGGGCGAGCGGGCCAAGGAGCTCGGGCGTCGCATCGAGGCCAGCCTCGCGGCCGCCGCGGCCGACCAGCCGCCCCTCGAGGTCGCACTCGGGCGCGTCACGACGTCCAGCGCAGAGCCCATCGAGGACGAGGCCGCCTGGTTGGAGGAGATGAAGACGGCGGTCGAGAACCTCGATGCCGCCGCCAAGCTCACCCGGACCGAGGTCACGGACGAGACCCGCGAGGCCCTCGACGACCTGCGCGAGCTGGCGAACCCGGGGGCCCCTGATTCGGCCGACCGCACTGCGGGCGAGCGCTTCGTGATCGACCGCCTGCCCTCCTTCGTCTTCGTCGACGAGGTCCCGGACCTCGATGGCCAGATGGACCTGCGGGCCTTCCAGCAGCGCATCCGCGAGGGCAACCTGCAGGAGGGCGACTTCGAGTTCGGCCTCCTGCTCCAGATGGCCGGCATCGACGACACCGTGCTGGAGGAGATCCTCTCGGGCGACAGCGAGCTTCGCCGCCAGGCCGTGAGCCAGGCGGGTGGCGCCGTCACGCGCAAGATCCGCAAGCTGTGGCGGGACCGCCCGCTCAAGGTGCGCTTCCACCTCGACGGCGACCAGCTCAACACCCTGGTGTGCGACCCGACCGACTTCTCGGACATCGAGGTCAACCTGAACCAGCGCAGCCAGGGCTTCCGCTGGTTCTTCTCCTTCTTCGTGATCCTCTCCGCCTCCCACGACGAGGACGGAGGCAACGCGCTCCTGCTGCTCGACGAGCCGGGCCTGCAGCTGCATCCCGTCGGACAGCGGGATCTCGTGCAGTACCTGTGCGAGCTCGAGTCGCCCACCGTGCTCACGACCCAGGCCCCCGCGCTCCAGCCGAGCGGCCCCAACGCCGCGGTGCTCGCCGTGTCCTACGAGGCCGAGGGCGGAACCCGCGTCGCACCGGCGGCGGCGGGCTTCCTCCGGAATGTCGGGCCGGATGCCGGGCCGGATGTCGGGCCGGACGCACTGGCCGCGCCGGCGGCGGCTCCGCAGACCGCGCCCGCGGAGGCCGCGGCCAGCGAGTCGGCCGATGGCGACCTCACGGCGCCGCCGGTCGAGGCCGACGACGACGAGCTGGTCGACGCGCTCTTCCAGGCCGCCACGGAGGAGACGCCGGATCCCGAGCCGCTGGTCGTGACGCACACCCTCGAGGCCGCGGCCGAGCAGATGATCCGCGGTCTCGTCGGAGACGGCCCCATGATCCTGGTCGAGAACGTCTCCGACCTCTGGTACCTGCGCGCCACCTCCGAGCACCTGGTGAACGATGGCCGAGCCGGCCTTCCCAACGACATCGTGCCGGTGCCCGCCGGCGGCGCGGCCTACCTCGGCATCCTGGCCCGCCTGGCGCGTCAGGGGAACGAGCACCCGATCGTGGTGGTGGGCAGCCGCCCGCCGGCCGAGGTCGAGGCCGCCCTGGGCGAGCTCCCCAAGCGCGCGATGCACGCCTACGTGCACGTGGGCTCGGCGCACGAGGACACGCCCTCCGGCCGCTTCGAGATCGAGGACCTGATCGATCCGACCACCTACGAGCGCTTCATGCGTGTGGCCTACGGCGACGAGCTCGCGGGTCGCGAGCCCGAGTTCGATGCCTCGATCCCGAACCAGGTGGCCCGCTACGAGTCCGCGATGGGGGCGCTGGGCGTGCTGTTCCAGCGCTCGCGGCCGGCCAAGTTCATCGCCAACGGCAGCGAGCGCAACGTGGGCGCCCTGCTCGCCGGCCCGACCCGGCCGCGCTTCGAGCGTCTCTTCGAGCGCATCCGCGAGGCCTTCGAGTCCATGCCCGAGGTCGACCCGCCGGCGACCCCGGAGGACGAGGCCGAGGCCGCTCCCTCCGCCGCCGCCCCCGCCGCGGGAACGGTGGCCGCTGCGGCACCCGCTGCTGCTGCCGCTGCAGCGGTGTCACCCGAGGCTCCGGCCCCCGAGACCATCGAAGCATCGACGCCGACGAGCGAGAGCTCGGAGGCCGAGGCGGACGAGCCGGGCGAGTCCGATGCCGGAGCGGACCCGGCGACTCAGGACGCGACTTCGCACGGGAACTCGGACGCGGCGGCCGACTCCGCCTCGTCGGAGGAGTCCGAAGACGACGACGGCTCCGGCGAAGACGATCTGGGCGACGCCGAGACCGGCACCTCCGAGAAGAGCGTCGACGTCGAGATCGACCTGAACGTCGACTGGGACTAGGAAGCGTCGCGGCGCAGGACCGCGCCGGCGCGCGAGCTCGCGTCGAAGCGACCGCCTTCGACGACCACCTGGCCATTGATCAGCACCCGATCGATGCCGACGCTGCGCGCGCTCGGATCGTGGCGCGTCGCGCGATCGCCCACCTCCCCGGCGTCGAAGACCACGAGGTCCGCGGCCAGTCCCTCCGCGATGCGCCCGCGATCGCGTAGCCCCATGCGCTCGGCGGAGAGCGACGTCATGCGGCGGACCGCCTCGGGCAGCGAGAAGAGCCCGAGCTCGCGCACGTAGCGCCCCAGCACCCGCGGAAAGGTCCCGAAGGAGGCCGGGTTGTCGACGCCGTGGCCCGTCAGGATCGTGTCGGTCTCGAAGCAGGTGAGCGGGTGCGACAGCACCTTGCGCAGGCTGGTCTCCTCGTCGTCCCGCCCGCTGTAGTTCCAGTTGATGATGCGGGTGCTCCCGCCGAGCTCGGCCACCAGGTCGAGGTAGGTCTCGGTTCCCGAGCGGCCGCGCTCGCGAGCGATCTCGGCGACCGTCTGCCCTTCGTAGTCGGCGTGCTCGCGCCGGGGCACCCATAGGATCTGCGTGTCCTCCCAGCGCATGCCCACGCGCTCGAAGGTTCGATCGACCGCGCGCAGGAGCCGCTCGCGATCGCCTCCGGGGTCGAGGGCCGTCTGCATGTCGGCCAGGGCCCAGGGCGGCAGGAACACGATCAGGGTGGTGTTGCCGCCCACGTAGGGGAAGGCGTCCACCGCGATGTCGACCTCGCCGCGCAGGGCGTCGAGGTGCTCGAGGATCCGATCGGTGGAGGGCCAGGTGGCGTCGCCGACGAAGATCAGGTGCGAGTGCTGCACCGGAACGCCGTGGGCCCGGTGGATGGCCGCCGTCTCGTCGAGGGCGAGCTGATTGGACGGGGTCTCTTCGTCCTGGCCCCTCGCGGCGAGCGCCACGTAGCTGCGGGCGTGGGAGGTGTAGACGCCGCCGCGCTCGGCCAGGGGCGCCGTCACGTCCACCAGCTCGCCCACGTCGGCGAAGATCCCCGGGGCATAGCCGAGGCCCGTCGAGAGGCCGATGGCGCCCTGGTCGAGACACGCGCGCGCGAGGTCCGCCATCTGCGCGCGCTCGTCCGGCGTCGAGGGCCTGGGGTCGAGGCCCTTGATGGCGCTGCGGATCGCGCCGTGGCCGGCGAGCTGTGCCACGTTCAGGGCCACGCCCCGCTCGTCCAGGGCGCCCAGGAACTCGCCCATCCCGCTCCACTCGTAGTCGAGCTCGTCGTCGTGCAGGAGCTTCGCCATCAGCGGGAGCAGCTGCTCGTTCTGGCCACAGCAGGGAGCGGGCGAGCTTCCACAGTTCCCGCCCACGAGGGTCGTGATGCCCTGCTCCACCAGAGGGGCCAGCACCTCGCCGTGCCCGGGCTGGGGCAGCACCCAGTCGCTGTGGGAGTGCATGTCGATGAAGCCCGGGGTGATCGTGAGCCCGCTGCAGTCGATCTCGCGGGTGGCCTCGGCGGCGTCGAGATCTCCGACGGCGGCGATGCGGCCCTGGCGAACGCCGATGGAGACGGGCTCGGCGTCGGCACCGGTGCCGTCGAGGACGGCACCGCCCTTGAGGATCAGGTCGAAGGACATGCCGCGAGCGTACCACGCGGCACGCGCACCGATTCGCGCGCTCAGTGCCCGGCGCTGGCAATCGCGTCGTCGCCGAACCCGGCGCGCTCGAGCAGGGCGACGAAGCGCGGGTCCTTGCGGTAGGGATCGAAGGCGGGCTCGACGCGGACGTACCAGAAGTGGCGCTGCTCGGCCTCGTTCAGGCACTCGAGCATGCGCTCGACCTCGCCGGTGTACGCGAAGACGTGGGAGCCGGTCCACGGGACGGTCCCGCAGCGCGAGCCGGTGCGCCACTCCACGACGTCCATCATGAAGCGCAGGAAGCCCACCGTCCCCAAGGTGCGCGCGAGGATGCGGAAGCCCGGGCGCTGCCCGGGCGGGAAGGCGAGCATCAGCGCCTCGCTGCTCTCGCGCTCCATCCCCTTGCGCCCGTAGGCCTTGGAGAGCAGCGAGGGGATGTCCGGACCGGTCGAGATCGCCCAGGAACGATGCAGCGACGTGAGCGCGGCGTCGTACTCCGTGCGATAGAAGAGCAGCCGCCCGAGCATCTGATGGACGCTCGCGCCGAGCGGGTCCTGCTCGACCGCACGCAGCAGCAGGGGATGGGCCTCGTCGAAGCGGCCGAGCTTCAACAGGAGCCCCGCCCGGGCGACGAGCGCGTCGTGGTGTCCGGGGTTCAGCTCGAGCGCGCGATCGTAGAGCGCGAGCGCCGCGGGCCAGTCCCGATGGCGCACCTCCATCACGACGGCGAGCTGCTTGTGGGCCGTCGCACTGGCCGGATCCGCCGCCACGGCCAGCCGCGCGTGCTCCTCGGCCCGAGCCAGGAGCTCGCTCGTGCGCGGCTCGGCCGAGAAGCTGCCCCACTTGTAGCCGAGCGAGCTGGCGAGCCCCGCCTGGGCCTCGGCGGATCCGGGATCCGCGGCGACGGCCTGACCGTACAGCTCGATGGCCTCGTCCACGCCTTCGGGCGTCCGCTTCAGGATCGCTTTTCTCCCGCGCAGGGTCAGCAGGTAGGCCTGCATGCTCCCGTCGCGGCGCGGCGAGCGCACGACCGGTGAGAGCCGCGCCTCGAGCTCGCGCGCAATCTGGTTGGCGATGTCGTCCTGGACGCCGAGCACGTCGTCGAGGGGCCGATCGAAGCGATCCCCCCAGAGCTGGAAGCCGTCGTGGGCGCGCACCAGCTGGGCCGACACCCGCAGCCGATCTCCCACCACGCGGACGCTCCCCTCGACCACCGAGCCGACCCCGAGGCGCCGACCGATCTCGGTGATGGCGGTGGGCTCGTCCGCGAACGCAAAGGCCGAGGTCCGGGCAGCGACGTGCAGGTCGGCCTGGCGCGACAGGTTCGCGATCAGGTCTTCGCTGATCCCGTGGGCGAGATAGGTGTGATCTCCCTCGGGGCTCAGGTCGGAGAACGCCAGCACGGCCACCGCCGTGGGCGGGGGCGCGGATCCGGGGCCGGCCGCCGGCCGGGCCGGAGCGAAGGGGAGCTCGGTGGGAAGGGCCAGATAGACGCCGGCTGCGACCAGCACGGCCAGGGCCGCGCCGCCGATCCCTCCGGCCACGAGCAGCGGGCCGAAGCGGCGGGGGGGCCGCGGGGCCTCTGCCAGCGGCTCCACGGCTTCCGCCGGGGCGGGAGCCCTCGGCGCCGCGGCGCTCGCTTCGAGCTCCGGATCCGCGGCGGCATCGAGGGGCGCCACGTCGAGGGCAATCCCGTAGCCGCGGCCGCGGACGGTCCGGATCACCTCCTCGCCGGGTGACACGCGGGACAGCGCCTGGCGCGCCTGGCTGATCGCCTTGGTCAGGACCTCATCGCCCGTCACGACGTCGGCCCAGACCGTGTCGAGGATCTCCTCCTTCGGAACCGTGCGCGGAGCGGCCTCCACCAAGAGGCGCAGCACCGCGAAGACCTTCGGCTGCAGCTCCACGCGCTGCTCGCCCCGGCGCAGCTCGAAGCGGGTCAGGTCCAGGACGAAGGACCCGAAGACGTAGCCCGAACCCCTCGTCTCGCGCCCGGTGTCGCTCATTCCCTTGCGTTCCGCCTCGACTCGCCCCGCCGAGCCCCTGCGCTCCGAGCCCCTCGGCTCCGAGCCCGGGATGGGCGCCGGAGATCGCGCAGCCCCCGGAACTCCGGTGGAATTCACCAAACGGGAAGCTTCCGGTCAGGTTCGAGGACGTCCCTCGGCCCATGCTCCACGGCGTCGACGCGACGGCCCGGACCCCGGATCGAGCCTCCCGCTGAGTGAACGGCGGCGATGGTATCAGGCCCGCCCCGGAGGGAGGAGGCCCCGCGCGACGGGCTCGAGAGCCGAGCCCGCCCCGATGATCCCGGCGCCCGAGAGGACGCCGGCAACGGCCCCACCAACGCGCCCGACCCCAACGCGCCCCTCCGAATGGGCGCCCTCGAAGGAGTCACCTCCATGGCCATGAACCCGACCGCTGACGTCTCCCCCTCCCCCGCCTCGCCCGCCTCGGAAGGCCAGCCCCAGCCGGCATCGGCGGCGAGCCGCGCCGCCGTCCTCGCCTACGGCATCTTCGCCTACGTCCTCTTCTTCGCGACCTTCCTCTACCTGATCGGCTTCGTCGGCGGCTTCGTCGTTCCGAAGACCCTCGACTCGGGCGTGGTGGGACAGTCCGGGCCCCTCGCGACCGCCATCCTGATCAACGTGCTGTGCCTGGGTGTGTTCGGCATCCAGCACACGATCATGGCGCGCCCGGCCTTCAAGCGGGCCTGGACGAAGATCATCCCGGCCGCCGCCGAGCGCAGCACCTTCGTGCTGGTGACCTCGGTGATCCTGATCGCCACGGTGTGGCTGTGGCAGCCGCTCCCCGAGGTCGTGTGGCACGTCGAAGGGCCCGTCGCCTGGCTGCTCCTGGGAATCTCGTTCCTCGGCTGGGGCGTGGTGCTGGCCTCGACCTTCATCATCGATCACTTCGATCTCTTCGGCCTGCGCCAGACCGTGACCTACGCCCTCGGTCGCGAGTACGTGGCGCCCCGCTTCAAGGAGATCCTCTTCTACCGCTGGGTCCGCCATCCGCTGATGGTCGGCTTCCTGATTGCCTTCTGGTCGACCCCGCACATGACGCAGAGCCACCTGCTCTTCGCCGTCACCTGCACCGCCTACATCCTCGTGGGCGTGCGCATCGAGGAGAAGACGCTCGTCGAGCTCCACGGCGAGGACTACGAGCAGTACCGCCGACGGGTCCGCGGCCTGCTGCCGATCCCCCGCCGGATGAGCTGAGAGCGCGCGACGAAGGAAGGGGGAGTGGCCTGGCCGCTCCCCCTTCAGGCGGATTCGCCGGCCGTCATCCGGAGGCTCACGTCCCAGAGGCGGGATGCGTCCTCGTCCCGCAGCGCCGTTTCGCGGGGCGCGTGGGGCTTGCAGTCGTAGTAGTAGCCGCCTGTCTTCCCCTCGACGTCGGCGGCCGTGCACAGGTAGACCGCCGTCTCGGCGCCCTTCTCGGTGCTGCGCGCGAAGGGACGGAGCAGACGCATCAGGCCCGCCGCAAGGGTTCCGTTGTTCGCGGCGAAGTTGCTGCCCACGAAGCCCGGGTGCAGGCAGTTGGCCGTCACCTCGCTGCCCTCGAGGCGGCGCGCCAGCTCCCGGGTGAACAGGATGTTCGCGAGCTTCGAGCGGCCGTAGACGGTCATGAACGCGTAGCGGCCCCGCGCCTCGAGATCATCGAAGTCGAGGGCCCCCGCGAAGCGGTGCGCATCGGACGAGACGTTCACGATGCGGCCGGGCGCGCTCCGTTTCATCCGATCGAGGAGCAGGTTCGTGAGCTGGAAGTAGGCCAGGTGGTTGACGGCAAAGGTCGCCTCGATGCCGTCCTCGGTCTCCTCGCGCACCCGGTTCACGACGCCCGCGTTGTTGAGCAGCACGTGGAGCGGCCGATCCAGCGCCAGGAACTCGGCCGCGGCCCGGCGGATCTGGGCCTGGGACGAGAGATCGGCGAGCAGCAGAGTGACGTCGTCGTTGCCGGTCCGAGAGCGGATCTCGTCACGCGCGCGCTCGCCCCGCCCGCGATTCCGGGCGAGCATCACCACGCTCGCGCCCCGGCGCGCGAGCGTCTCGGCCGCCGAGCGGCCAATGCCGTTGGTCGATCCCGTGACCAGACACACGCGCCCGGCCATCGAAGCGTCGTTCATTGCGTCCTCCTCGAGCGCTCTTCGGCTACGCGCGCCGCGAGCGGCGCTGGGCCCGCACGCGGCGCTCGGTGGCGAAGGGATCGAGGCGCGCCAGGGCCGCAGCATCCTCCCGCGAGCCCAGGGCGCGGAACCGCAGCGAGAGCCGGTGGGTGCCCGGGCCGACGCGATAGGCCGGCAGGACGTCCGGGCCGCAGGCTCCCGTCCCGACCCCGCGCTGGGCCGCATCGAGGTGCAGCACCGTCTCCGCCCGGGGCTCGAGCTCGTTCGTGTGGCTCGCGGCGGCGAGGTCCTCGGCCCGGAAGTGGGTGGCGGTGAACTCGAAGAGGTCGCGGGCGGTCGAGATCAGGAGCCCCTCCCCGGCCGCGTTGCGCAGACACAGCCAGCGCGTGTCGGTCTTGTTGCCGTTCTCCTGGGGCAGGATGTAGGGGACGTACTGATCGGCCACGCGGCCGGAGTGGCGACCCACGAAGGCGCCCGACTTCCGGTCGGAGTGGCTCTCGTGGGGCCCCCGCCCGAACCACTCGAGCTCCTCGAATCCCGGCTGCAGCGCCAGGACGACGCCGATGCGCGCCAGCTCGGGCAGGCCCGCATCCACGACGAAGCGATGCTCGAGGAGGAGCGCACCGGACCCGTCCACCGTCGCGGTCGTGCGCTGCTCGAGCGGTGCGCTCTCCTTGCCCACGCGGAAGCTTCGCCGGGACGTGACCGAGACCCGGCCGTCGGGCTCGCGCGCCCGTATCCGGGCCTCCTCCAGGGACACCTGCTCGAGGCCGAGGTCGGTCCAGCGCACGAAGCCCGGGTGGGTCACGTGCTCCCGCGTCCACGTGTCGTTGTCGGTCGGCGCTCGCCACAGGCAGAGCGACTCCCCGCGCGCGAGACAGGGGACGCCGTCTCGCTCCACCTGCTCGAGATCCCCGGTCGAGCCGTCGAACACGTAGGCGAAGCCCTTTCCCTCGACGCGGATGGTGTCGCCCGAATCCGCGAGGGAGAGCCCCGCCGAGGCCGTGGCAGGCTTGGGCGCCCGCTGCTTCCACGGCAGCGGCAGCTGACAGCGCGCCACCTCGAAGCCCTTCTCGGCCCAGGAGAGCGCCGCAGCCGTCTCGAAGCGGACGTCCACGAAGGCCTCTTCGCTGGCCTCGAGGTCGCGCCGTTCGATGGGGAGGGTCAGGTCGGCATGGTCTCCCGGCGCGACGTCGGGCAGCGGGAGCTTGCCGCGCTCGACGACCTTGCCGTCGACCTGGACCTCGTAGCGGGCCCGCAGCCAGTCGAGGCCCACGAAGTCCTGCTCGTTGTGGAGGCGCACGCGCCGGCGCCGCAGGTCGCGCTCCAAGAGGCGCACGGGCTGGGCCAGGAACTTGTGCTCCCACATGGCCGGGTGGGGTGTGCGGTCGGGCCACACCATGCCGTTGATGTTGAAGTTCTTGTCGTTCGGCTCGTCGCCGAAGTCGCCTCCGTACGCCCAGAACTCGCGGCCCTGCTCGTCGGTCTGCAGCAGGCCCTGATCGGCCCAGTCCCAGATGAACCCGCCCTGCAGGCCCTTGTAGCGGCGGAAGGCGGCGAAGTAGTCGTGCAGGCTTCCGTTGCTGTTGCCCATGGCGTGGGAGTACTCGCACAGGATCAGCGGGCGCTCGTCCTTGGTGGTCCGCGCCCAGTCGACGATGGCATCGATGGGGGCGTACATCGGACAGACGAGGTCCGTCGGCAGCGGGTCCGGCGACAGCTGGAACTGCAGGGCCCCCTCGTAGTGCAGCGGGCGCGTCGGGTCGTAGCGTCGGGTGAAGCCGGCCATCGCGCCGTGCGAGGCGCCGTAGCCGCTCTCGTTCCCGAGCGACCAGCAGATGATCGACGGGTGGTTCTTGTCCCGTCGCACCATGCGCTCCATCCGGTCGAGGAACGCGGGGAGGTAGGCCGGGTCGTGACACAGGCTCGCCAGATGGCCGTGGCTCTCGACGTTGGCCTCGTCGATCACGTACAGCCCGAGCTCGTCGCACAGATCGAGGAAGCGGGGATCGTTGGGATAGTGCGCCGTCCGTACGGCGTTGAAGTTGAACTGCTTCATCAGCACGACGTCCCGGCGCATGGACTCGACGCTCACGGTCTTGCCGTGCACCTCGTCGTGGTCGTGGCGGTTCACGCCCTTGATCAGCACCGCCTTGCCGTTGACCCGCAGCTCGCGGCCTCCGACCTCCACCCGCCGGAAGCCCACGCGCTGGCTGATCGCCTCGCCGCAGCGGCCCTCGGAGTCGAGGAGGGACACCACCAGGCGATACAGCGTCGGCGTCTCGGCCGACCACGGATCGGGCTCGGGGACGTCCGCGAGCAGGTGGACCCCGTCGCCCTGGAAGAGATACGGGTTGCCCCGATGCTGCACGCTGCCGCGCAGCGGCTCCTTGAACACCCGGCGTCCCTTGGGATCGAGGAGCTGGGCCTCGACGCTCCACGCGTCCGGCGGCTCGTCGAGGCTTCCGATCTCGACCCGCAGGTCCATGCGGCCGTCGCCGGTCTCGGGGTCGTAGTCGCTGCGAACGGTGACGTCCTTTAGCCACGTCCGGCCCGTCGCGCACAGGAAGACCTCGCGGTGGAGCCCCGCCATCCACCAGTGATCCTGGTCCTCGACGAAGCTCGCGTCCGACCAGCGCACCACGGCGGCGGCCAGCAGGTTGCGGCCCGGCTCGACGAGCTCGGTCACGTCGAACTCCGCCGGCAGGCGCGAGTCCTTCGAGTAGCCGACGGGCGTGCCGTTCACCCACACGTAGAGCACGCTCTCGGCGCCGCCGAAGTGCAGTACCACGCGACGGCCGGCCCAGCCCTCGGGCACGTCGAAGTGCCGACGATAGAGCCCGGTCGGGTTGTCCTCGGGCACCCGGGGCGGCGCCTGCGGAAAGGGCATCTGCACGTTGGTGTAGTGCGGACGGTCGTGACCCTGCACGGTCCAGTTGCCCGGTACTTCGATCACGGTCCAGGCGTCGTCGTCGAAGTCCGGCTGCTCGAAGCCACTGGGGAGCCGCTCGGGATGCTCGGCCAGGTGGAAGCGGTAGTCGCCGTCTAGCGAGAGGAACCACGGCGAGCGGGTGCGGTCGCCGGAACGGGCGGCCTCGGCGTCCGGGAAGGGCTGGAAGCTCGCGCGCGCGGTGAGCCGCCGGTAGCCCGTGCACTGGGGCGTCTCCCACGAGCGCTCCCCCGGCCGGTCGAATCCCTTCATGCACCCTCCTGCGGCCGGACACGACGTCCGGAGCCGCGGCTAAGCGGACTTGCGCGCCCGCGCCTTCCTGGCCGACGGTCCGACCGGCCTGGCGGCCTCCGCCAGCGTCTCGGCCAGCAGTCGATACTCGTGCTCGCGCGCGGCCCCCTGCCGCCAGGCGAGGCCGACGGTCCGGACGGGCTCCGGCTTGCGGAACGCCTTGCACGCCAGGCCCGAGCCGTGGCGCAGCTCGACCTCCTGGGCGCGCTCGGGAAGCAGCGTCACGCCGAGGCCTCCCGCCACCATCTGGACCAGGGTGTTCAAGCTCGTCGCCTGGATGCGACCCGCATTCACCCCCGCCCGCCGGCACACCTCGAGAGCCTGGGCGCGCAGACAGTGGCCGTCCTCGAGCAGCAGGACCTCCTCGCCCTTGAGGGCCGACTCGGGGATCCGTGCCGCCTTGTCCTGCACCAGCGGATGGTCCTCGCGAGCGACCAGCTGGAAGGGCTCGTCGTAGAGAGGCAGCTCCACCAGGTCCGCCTCCTCGACCGGCAGGGCCAGGAGCCCGAGGTCCAGCGCTCCCGACTCGACGGACTCGACCAGATGGCGGGTCTGCTCCTCGCGCAGCACCAGCTCGAGCTTCGGGTGCTGCTTGCGCACGCGCGGCAGCACCGCCGGGAGCAGGTAGGGCGCGATCGTCGGGATCACGCCGAGGCGAAGCGGACCGGAGAGCGGCTCGGAGGCGCGGCGCGCGTCCTCCACCAGCGCGTCGACGGCGGAGAGGCATCGGCGCGCGTGCTCGATCACCTGGCTTCCGGCGGGAGTCACCAGCACCCGGCGCTTGCTGCGCTCGAAGACCTGGACGCCCAGCAGCTCCTCGACGAGCCGCACCTGGGCGGAGAGCGCGGGCTGGGTCACGGCGCAGCTGCGCGCGGCCCGGCCGAAGTGCAGCTCGTCGGCGACGGCGACCAGGTACTCGAGCTGACGCACCGAGGGCCGATGGAGGGGGAGAGCGTCCATATCCCGAATCTATCAGAGATCGGGGTTCCGCGAACCGAAGTGATGACTGGCCGTCGGCTACGAGGAGGCCTCCGCCGCGGCCACCTTCCCCGCGCGCCGCCCGAAGAACGTGCCGTCACCCAGCGAGAGGCCGCTCGAGTAGCCGGGCACGGCCAGCCCGGAGGTTGCCCTCCCCGCTCCGAACAGGCCCGGAATCGGGGCCCCGGCCGGATCGAGCACGCGCCCGAAGGGATCGGTGCGCAGCCCGCCGAGGGTGAAGGCCGCGTACAGCGAGCCCTCGGTGGTGCAGTCGTAGGCGCCGAAGGGCGGGGTCTCGAGGGGCGTCAGGTAGTCGGGCCCCTTGTGGAAGGCGGGGTCCTGTTGCTTGCGCGCGTGCTCGTTGTAGAGAGCGAGGGTCGCGACGAGGCTCCCGGGCGGCAGCCCGAGCTCCTGCTCGAGCTCGGCCGGCGACTCCCCCACCGCCGCCACGTCGCGCGGGTAGGTCACGCGCTCGAAGCAGCCGTCATCGAGGACGAGCCACGCACGCCCTTCCTGCCGCAGCAGCGCGTGCTCGCCGAGGCGGCCGTAGTAGGCGTCCTCGTTGATGAAGCGCTGGCCCTGGGCGTTGATCAGGATGCCGCGCTTGAGGCCCCAGGGCTGGGTCACGGGCAGGGAGACCGAGCCCGCCTCCATGTGCAGGGTGTCGGCTCCGGCGGCCATGCCGAGCCGGATGCCGCTGCCGTCGTCGCCCTCGGCGCCGACCCGGAAGCTGCAGCGACGCAGCCAGGGCGCGTGGGCCTCGAGCATGGCGTCGTCGTTGATGAACCCGCCCGTCGTGAGCACCACGCCGCCGCGCGCGGCGAGCGCACGCTCCTCCCCGAAGGCGCGGGCCACGCAGCCGACGACCCGGCCGTCGTCCTCGAGCACCAGCTCGAGGACGCGATGGCCGGTGCGAATCCCGGCGCCGCAGGCTTCGGTCGCCGAGACCAGCTTCTCCATCAGCAAGGGTCCCGCCTGGTGGGGCCGCGCCGGCACGTGCCCCCGCGGCGCGGGCTTCGCGATGCCGTCGAAGGGCCACACGTTCTCGCTTCCCGACCACACGAGGCCGTCCTCGTTCGGCGGCTCCCCGCTGCAGCCGTGGTGGAAGACGGGGTTGAAGGGGACGCCTTGCTCGACGAGCCACTCGTAGTGGGCCGGGCTCCCTTCGCAGTAGTCGCGGACCTTGGCCTCGTCGGGCGCCTCTCCGCAGGAAGCCATCAGGTAGCGGAACATCTCCTCGGGATCGTCGTCGAAGCCGCACGCCCGCTGCAGCGCGGTGCCGCCGCCCAGGTACACGACGCCGCCGGACATCGCGGAGGTCCCGCCTCCGGCGGCGGCGCGCTCCAGCACCACGACCTCGGCGCCATGCGCCCGCGCCTCGATCGCGGCCGAGGCGCCCGCTGCGCCGAGGCCCACGACGATCACGTCGCACTCTTCGTCGAAGCGCGACAGCTCGGCGCGCCTTCGGATCCCGCTCCGCAAGGTTCAGGCTCCTGCCGGCCCCGGCGCGCTCACGCGCCCGGCGCTCCCTTGACGCGCTTGAGCTGGGTGTTGCCGCTGTCCACCAGGAAGTCGGAGCCCGTGGAGGAGCGGCTCTCGTCGGACGCCAGGAAGAGGATCATCGACACGATGTCCCCGAGCCGCTCGTCGTTGGTGCGCTCGCGCTGGTACGGAAGGAAGGGCTGTCCGAAGCCGTGCACGATGCCGGGATCCACGCCCTCGGGCACGTAGGGCCCGATCATGTGGGTGCTGCCGGCCTCCGGGCAGACGGTGTTCACGCGGATGCCGGCGCGACCGAGCTCGACCGCCGCCACCCGGGTGAGCCCGCGCAGGCCCCACTTGCTCGAGGCGTAGGCGGCGACGCCGTTCTTGCCCTGGACGCCGTCGACGGAGCAGACGTTCACGATCGACCCGCCTCCCCGCTCGGTCATCGCGCCGGCGGCCGCGCGGATGCCGAGGAAGGGGCCGTAGAGGTTCACCTGGAGCAGGGCCTGGAAGCGTTCGGGCGGGGTGTCGACCAGCGCCTCGAGGTGCAGGATCGCGGCGTTGTTCACCAGCACGTCGAGTCCACCGAAGCGTTCGTTCGTGGTCTCGATCGCGGCCTGCCAGTCCTCCTCGGAGGTGACGTCGAGACGCAGGGCGCAGGCCGCATCGCCGAGATCCTTGGCGACGGCCCCGGCCTCGGCCTCGAGCACGTCGCCGAGCACGACGCGCGCGCCCTCGGCCACGAAGCGGCGGGCCACGAGCTCTCCGGTCCCCCGGGCCGCGCCCGTCACGAGCGCGACCTTGTCCGCCAGCCGCCCGGTGCTCACGGGCGATCCTGAATGGCGAACAGCGAGGTCGGATGGGACTCGACGGCGCCGAGGTCGAGGAACGCCTTGCAGCTCTCGATCATGCGCGAGACGTTCGCCTCGAGCTTCTTCGGGTCGCCCTCGGCGTCGTACCACTTCGCCGGATTGCCGATCGCCTCGGTGGCGAAGCCCTCCTCCACGATGCCGGCGTAGGGCGGCGCCCCTTCGGTGAGCGCCCGCACCACGACGTTCCGGACGTAGAGGAAGGTGGCCTGGGTCTCGAGCGCGACCACCCGGTGGTGGTCGAGCCAGCGATGCAGCCACTCGGCCGGCTCGATCCGTTCGGGGCGCTGCAGCAGCGCCACCATGTCGATGCCCGGGATGCGCGTCCCGGCCTTCCACTCCGGCAGCAGCGGGACGGACTCGGAGACGGCGTAGCCCGCGATGCGACCGCACGCGGCCTCGAGCCTCTCCTCGTGAGGGCCACGGTCCTCGGCCGACTCGAGCCAGAACGACGCGAGGCCGGCGATCGGGGTCTCCATCTTCGTGAGCCGCGAGCCCTGTACGGCCTCGGCATCCTCGTCGACGAGCGAGAGCGCGAGCCCGCGGCAGCCGAGCTCGATCAGCTGCGCCGCGAGCTCCGAGCGCGCGCGCAGCGCGAAGTCGGCGGCGGCCTGGCCCGCCTCGGGCCACAAGACGTAGACGAGCTTCTCCATCAGAGCGGCCTTCCACCGGGTTGCTCTGCGGGAGGCGACTCCGGCGCGGGGGGATCCGCGGGCGCGCGCGGCGGCGGGCCCTCCAGCGAGCGGCTGAACTCTTCGAGCGCCTCCTCGATGGCGCGGCTCGCGTCCCGGGCGCTCTTGCCGAGCGCCTCTCCGAAGATCCGCCCGCTCTCGCGCAGGGCTTCGCCCGCCTGCTCCAGGCTCGCGGTGATGACGGCCTCGCGCATGCTTCCGAGCGTCTTCTGGGCGTCCACCCGCCACTCGCCCTGGACCCGGGTCAGGTGGGTCGGGAAGCGGTAGACCACGTCGCCCTGGGGCGAGGGCAGCGACGTCTCGACCCGGGCCGTGTCTTCGCCCAGCTCGATCGCGCCGAGCTCGACCGCCGTGATCAACGTGCCCTCCGTCAGGCCCTCCAGGCGACCGGCGTCGATGGGGAGGGCTATGGCACGGGCCTCGTCGATGCGACCGTCGCGAAGCGAAGACCAGAAGGTGGTCGCCACGTCCTCGGGCGCCGCCGCTCCGCCGCAGGAGAGGGCCACGCCGAGCAGGGTCCCGGCCAGGGTCCCGGTCAGGGTCCCAGCCAGGGTCCCAGTCAGGGTCCCGGTCAGGGTCCTGAGAAGGGCACTGCGACTCGACGGATTCCGACGCAGCTTCGTCAAGATCCCTCCACCCACTGGGAGCTGGAAAGATCCGGAGATTAGCACGAGGCGGTGTATCCTCGGTCGCCGGGCGCGCATCCAAGGCCCGTGGAGGAGGGCTCGTGACGGGATCCGATGCCGGTGGCTCGGGCACGAACGGAGAGGCGGCCTCGCTCGAGGATCTGCTCGCCCTCGAGTCGATCCGGCGGCTGAAGTACCGCTACCTGCGCTGCCTCGACACCAAGGACTGGGACGACATCGAAGGCTGCTTCACCGACGACGCCACCGCCGCCTACAGCGGGGGCAAGTACACCTTCGAGGGGCGTGCGGCCATCGTCGACTTCCTGAAGCGCTCGATGGGCGCCGAGACCTTCCACTCGAGCCACCACGCCGGGCACCCGGAAATCCGCTTCGACGGGCCGGACCGCGCCCGCGGCACCTGGAAGCTCGACGACGTGGTGATCGAGACGAAGTTCCAGATCACGATCCGCGGCTCCGCGTTCTACGAGGACGTGTACGTGCGCGGCGGCGACGGCGCCTGGCGCATCGAGCACACCGGCTACAAGCGCGTGTACGAGGAGATCTCGAGCCGCGCGGACATCCAGAGCCTGAAACTCACGGCGAGCTACTGGTCGACGGACGGCCGGAGCGAGCTTCCCGCCGGCTGACCGCCGGCCTTCGACGAAGGACGCGAGGCAAGCCATGTCCAACGAACGAATCGTCCCCTCGGATCTCTACGACTCCCGCAAGCTCGGCTTCTCCCAGGGCGTCTCGGCGCCCGCCGCGGGTCGCGTCCTCTACCTCTCCGGGCAGGTCGCCTGGGACGAGAACGGCAAGACCGTCGGCGTGGGCGACCTCGCCGCACAGGCTCAGCAGGCCGCCGAGAACGTGCGACGCGCGCTCTCGGCCGGCGGCGCCTCCCCCGCGGACGTGACGCTGCTGCGCGCCTACATCGTGAACTACAGCCCCGAGATGGCGGCCGACGTGGCCAAGGGCATCGGCGGCCTCTTCAGCGACTGCGAGCCCCCGGCCCAGACCTGGATCGGCGTGGCCAGCCTGGCCAGCCCGGAGTTCCTGATCGAGCTCGAGGCCACCGCCGTCGTCTCCTGACGCGAACCCGGCTCCGCTCCCCGTTCCTGCGCCCGACCCCCGAGAGGAATCCCCGCGTGATCACCCTGTACACCTCGACGACCCCCAACGGACGCAAGATCAGCGTCGCCCTGGAAGAGCTCGGGATCGACTACGAGCTCGTGCACGTCGACCTGGCCGCCGAAGAGCAGCTGAAGCCCGAGTTCCTGGCGCTGAACCCCAACCACAAGATCCCCGTGTTGAAGGACGACGATCTGGTGATCTGGGAGTCGGGCGCCATCCTGCTCCACCTGGGCGAACGGCACGATCCCGAGGGTCGCATCCTCCCGAAGGACCCGGCCCAGCGCATGGCCGCCATCCAGTACGCCTTCTTCCAGACGGGCGGGATCGGGCCCAACCTCGGCCGCCTCGGCGCGGCACTCCGCAAGGAGGGCGAGAAGAACCAGGAGATGATCGACATCTTCTCCGGCGAGGTGGACCGCCTCCTCGGCGTGATCGATCGCATCCTCGAGGATGGACGCGACCATCTGGCCGGCCCGTACAGCATCGGCGACATCATGCACTACCCCTGGCTGCGCTTCGTCTACGACCTGAAGGCACCGCCGATGATGACCCGCCCGCGGGTCGTGGCCTGGATGGAGCGCATCGCCGAGCGGCCGGCCGTCACCAAGGGCATGGCGATTCCCGCCTAGCGCTCGCCTCAGCTGGGCCCGCGGCCCATGAGCGCGATCACGGCGTCGCTCCACGGCACGCTGCGGTAGGCCTCGATCAGGAAGAAGGTGGCCACGTACGCCACCCGCATGCGCCGGCTCTCGCACTGGGAGACGCCGAGCACCATGAGGAGCCAGCCGAAGCCACGCACCGTGGCGAAGGCGTAGGTGGTGACGGCGAAGAGCAGGAGCGACGCATCGCGGAAGCGGGCGATCCGCCCCCCGAAGCGACCGGTGGGCGGCAGCAGGAACGCGAGGGCGACGAAGGCCTCGATCGCTCCGGTGTAGACCGTCGCGAAGGTGGCGAGGCGCCGCAGCGCCGGCGGCTCGTCGAAGCCGCCCTCGGGCCAGGGCTCGCGGCCAGAGAGGGTGTCGGCGAGGAGGTCGCCGTTCGCCTCCCAGCGGTCCCAATCGAGCCCGCCCGCCATCACCGCGAGGTCGGCGAAGCGGGTGTCGGTGAGCAGGGTGACGCGAAAGAAGCGCCCGTCACGGAACTCGGGCGAGAGGCCGACCTTCCAGATCACCGCGAAGAGGAACGCGAGGCCGATCAGCAGCCGGGCGCTGGTCGCGAAGGCGCGCTCGGGATCCCGGGTGTGGAGCGCGCACACGACGGCCAGACAGCTGAAGGCCATCAGGTGGTCGTGGTTGTCGGCGAAGGGGAAGTCCCAGATCACCGAGGCGCCCGTCGCGAGGGTGAGCGCGATCCAGATCGCGCGCGACTGCAGTAGCCACGGCACGAGCAGCGCCGTCCCGGCCAGCATCATCACGGGGACGCGCTCGAACCAGTGCAGCGACGCGTCGAGGAGGAGCGTGAGCGCGAGCAGCCGCAAGCCGAGGGAGAAGGCGCTCACGGTGCGGCGTCCACGACGTGCTCGACGCTCGCGATCGGCTCCCACCGCGGAGCGAGCTCCGGCCCCTCGAAGAGCCCGCGCTCGACGCGTACGCGGATCCGGCGGGTGTCGAGCGGAGCGGTCGCCGACAAGGCACGGGCGATCTCGTGCAGCCGCGATTCCGTGGGGAAGAGCCGCACCGCGCGACGCGCGCGATCGAGCTCTCCGGGCACTCGCAGTGGCGACTCGCCGGCCTCCGTGATCGACACCGCGACCAGGCGGCGGAAGCCGCTGTGGTCCGTCGAGGCGAACATGCCGAAGCCGCCGCCCTTCCAGGGAGAGAGCCCGACGCCGAACGCAAGGGCGATCTGGATTCCGGCCAGCGCGACCAGGAGGATGGGAGCGACGCGCGGGAGCCAGCGCTCCCGCCACTCCCCGGAGCTCACGGCCGGCGCGCTCGCCGCAACGCGAAGAGCAGCGGGAAGGTCAGCACGAGGGCTCCGACGGCGGGAGCGAGGACGTGCCCGAGCATGAGGTGGCGCGGATCGTCGGCGGGACAGGTCGCCTGTGCCGTGGCGCCACCCATGGCCGCCATGGCCGCCGCCGCGGCCAGCACCAGGACGAGGGGGCGGTGGGGTACGGTGCGTGCGCCGAAGACGGAGATGCCGAGGGCGGGAAGGAGCGCGACGGAGAGGCTGACGATCAGGCAGTCGAGGTCCGCGCGCAGGGGCACCGGCGAGTCGAAGACGGGGTTCTGCAGGAAGAGCAGGGTCCCGACCCCGGCGGCCAACGCCATGCCGATGCCCGCCACCACGAAGCCCGAACGGACGGCCCCCTCGCGTCCGGGAACGCCGAGGGCCAGCGATGCCAGGAGCCCGCCGAGCCCGGCCACGCCCAGGCCCGTGAAGATCAGTGCGGTGCCGCGCACGTGCAGCAGCATCTCGAGGAAGTCCGGTCGCAGCCCGCGCATCGCGATGCCGAGTCCGGCGACGGCCGCCCACAACAGGAGCAACCCGCCCACGACCGTGCGCAGGCGCGGAATCGGCGTCACGGGCTCGAGGTCGTCGGCCAGGTCGCCGATCAGGTCGAGCACCTCGCGCTCGGCCGCGGCTTCGGCCGCGGCTCCGGTTGAAGCTCCGGTTGAAGCTCCGGTTGAAGCTCCGGTTGAAG
>JASJCN010000143.1 GCA_030065975.1 Myxococcota bacterium | reverse complement strand
AGCTCCACCCGCCAGGGCGGTCCTTCCAGGATCGTGAGCGAGGTGTTGCCCCAGCCGCCGAGCATCGTGGCCTCGGCGCACTCGGCGTGGTGGTCCACCACCCGTCGGCACACGAGGCCGTGGGTCACCACGGCGAGGTGTCCGCTCTCGGCGAGCGCCGCCTCGTGCGCGCGCTCCCACACCGAGGCGACGCGCTCGTGGAAGACGCCCCAGCTCTCTCCGCCCGGCGGATCGAAGTCGGGGCCGAAAGGGTCCTCCTCGAGCTCGGCGTAGGGCGTGCCGCGCAGGTCGCCGAAGTTGCGCTCGTGCAGGCCGGCGTCGAACGTGAGCGGCGCGCCGGTGGAGCGCTGCACGGCCTCGGCGGTCATGGCGGCGCGGGCGAGGTCGCTCGCGAGGATGCGCGTGATGCCGGCGCCCGCGAGGCGCTCGCCCAGGCGGCGCGCCTGATCGAGGCCGCGCTCGGAGAGCGGGATGTCCGGGCGCTGCAGGATGCGAAGGCGGTTGCCTTCCGTCTCGCCGTGGCGGATCAGGTAGATGGCCATGGCGGAGCATCATCGCGCTCACAGCTCGGAAGCGCGAGCGCGAGCCGGGGCTACTCCTCGGAGTCGATCTGCTCGATGGACGGGTCGTCGAGCACGCCGGCGAGCGCCACGGCGCTCGGCACGAGCCGCACGGGGCCCGCCACCACCTGGCGGCGCGGGCCGCGGCCGTTCCAGCAGAGCGGGCACAGGCCGGAGGTCGACTGGACGAACATCCGCTCGCCGCACTCGGTGCAGTCGTAGCTCGGGCCCTCGACGGCCAGGGCGCGGATCAGGAACCCCCCGGGAATCACGGGGTCGCGGCGATGGATTCGTCTCATCATGACGGGGAGTACCCGGGAGGCCGGGGCAGGTGTCGCGGGATTCGGGCGGATCGGCAGGCCATGAGCAGGCCGGGTGCAGCCAGGGCGCAAGACGTGCGCAGGCCGCGCACTAGATCAGGGGCGTGAGCCCGACCCCCTCCCCGCGGGCCTCCAGCACGAAGATCCGGGGCGAGTCGTCGTCGTGGCGGAACTGCACGAGCACCGAGCTCCCCTCGTGGAGCTGCGCCCGGGCCAGCGGGGTCCCCAAGAGCGCCCACCAGGGGTCCTCCTCACCGGCGTCCACGGGCAGGGCCTCGGCCTCGGGCTTGCTCGCCCGGAGCTGGCCGCCGGCCGCCGCATGGAGATCCAGCAGCCCCACGTCGAACACCAGGCGCAGCACCCGCGACTCGCGCGCACCGGCCGGCCCCGGGAGCGGCTCGCGCTCGACCCGGAGCAGACGCCCCCCGGCCTCGGCCACGCGCTCGAGCACGGCGAGGGCGGGCTGGGCTTCGGGCTCGGCAGCCATGGAGATCCTCCTCCAGGAAACGGGCGGGTTGCTTGCCCGCGCGCCGGGATCTTTCCATATTGGGGCGCGCCATGCGGGCCCCGCCGGAGCTGACCCAAGGCCTCTTCGACGAGGCACCCGAGAGCGAGGCGCTCGAGGCCCGCGCCGCCGGTCTGCTCGAGGCCGCGTTCGAGGCCGCGCCCGAGCGGGCCGCCGCTCTGTGCGCAGAGCGGCCCGATCGCGTGCGCGGCGTGCTGTGGGCGATCGCCGCCGTCGGCCCCTTCCTCACGCGCTTTCTCGGTCGCGCGCCCGAGCACCTGCTCGAGCTCGCCGAGCAGGATCTGACGCAGCCGCGGAGCTTCCCGGATCTCGAGGCGCGGGCGCAGCAAGCCCTCGGCGCTGCGTCATCGGAGGCCGTTCATGACGCGCTCCGGCGCGTCAAGTACGAGGAGCTGGCCCGCGTCATCGTGCGCGATGCGCTGCCCGAGCTGGTGCCCCTCGATGCCGTGGGCGAGACCCTGGGCGAGCTCTCGATGCTGGCCGAGGTGCTGCTCACCGCGGCGCTCGAGCAGTCGCGCCGGGAGTTCGAGGCCGAGGTGGGCCCGCTCGTCTGGCGCAATGCCGCGGGCGAGGCCGTGCCCCTCGGCTTCGTCGTGCTCGGCCTCGGGAAGCTCGGCGGCGGCGAGCTCAACTTCTCCTCGGACGTCGACCTGGTCTACGTCCACGAGGCCCCACCGAACTCGATGACTCCGGAAGGAAGCCGCCTCTCCGGCGGCCCCGGCGATCTCTCGCCGCCCGAGGCCTTCGCGCGGCTGGCCCGGCGCTTCGGCCGCGCGGTCGAGGAGACGACCGGCGAGGGCTTCCTCTACCGCATCGACCTCGACCTCCGGCCCGAGGGCGGGCAGGGCGCGCTCGTCGTCTCCGACACCCAGCTCGTCGACTACTACGACGGCTGGGCCGCTCCCTGGGAGAAGTCGGCGGTGATGAAGGCGCGCCCGGTGGCGGGCGATCTGGCCCTCGGCTGGAAGACGGCGCGCGCCATCGACCCCATGATCTACAGCTCGAGCGTCGACTTCCGGGTGCTCGACTCCCTGCGCGAGATGAAGGCGCGCGTCGAGGCCGCCCGAAAGAGGGCCGAAGACGACGTGAAGCTCGGGCCCGGCGGCATCCGCGACGTCGAGTTCGTGGCCCAGGCGCTGCAGATGCTGCACGGCGGGCGCGCCCCCCAGGTGCGGGGCCGCTCGGCCCCGGGCGCCCTGCGCGCCCTGGCCGAGATCGGCGCGATCGACGCCGACGAGGCCAGCGAGCTGCTCGACGCATACCACTACCTGCGCCGCGTCGAGAACCGGCTGCAGATGCTCGCCGAGCGTCAGACCCACCGGCTCCCGCCGCCCGGCGAGCGAGCGGCGCTGGCCTACTCGATGGGCGGACCGGCTTCGCCGGCCGCGGCGTTGGGCGGGCCGGCTGCGTCGGCAGCCGCGAACTCCGAAGCCGCCTTCGAGGCCGAGCTCGCGGGGCACCGCGAGCGGGTGCGGGCGCGCTTCGACGCGCTCTTCCCGAGCGATACCGACGCTCGCATCGCCGAGCTCTTCGCGCGTCATGCCGGCTCGCTGATTGCGAGCGAGGGCTTCCGCGCCCAGCTCGACGCCATCGTCGAGCGCTTCGCCTCGGCCGTCGAGGCCTCGGCCGACCCCGAGCGCGCGCTCGGCAACCTGGGCCGCTTCGCCGAGAGCGTGGCGTCCAAGCCCTACTACCTCGGCCTCTTGATGGACCGCCCGGAGCTCGCCGAGCGCCTGGTGCAGACCTTCGCGGCCTCGCGCTTCCTCTCGAGCATCCTGGCCGGCCATCCCGAGCTGATCGCGCCGGTGTTCTCCGACCCCGAGCGCCTGCTGCTCCCGAAGGCCGATCTCGAGGCGAGCTTCGACGCGATCCTCGCCGAATGCATCGCCGAGGAGCGCGACGAGGAGGAGGCGGCGCTCGCCGCGCTTCGCCGCTTCCAGATGCGCGAGGTGGTGAACGTGGGCCTCCTCGACCTGGGCGAGCGCATCGACTCCGCCGAGGCCGAGGCCTCGCTCACGGACATCGCCGAGGTCTCGCTCGATCGCGGGCTCGCCCTGGCCAACCAGATCCTCATGCGCCAACGGCCGGACGAGACGGGGCCGCTCCGCGACGGCTGCTTCCTGATCGTCGGGATGGGAAAGCTCGGGAGCCACGAGCTCAGCTACGGCTCGGACCTCGACGTGATCTTCCTGTTCGACCCGCCCGCCGGCGAGGACCAGGGGCCCAAGCTCGCGATGGCCCAGTCGGTGTTCGTGCGGCTGGCCCAGAAGCTCAGCTGGGCGCTCCAGACGCGAACGGCCGAAGGCGTCTGCTACGAGGTCGACGCCCGGCTCCGGCCCTCGGGCAACCAGGGCCTGCTCGTGACGTCGCTCTCGAGCTTCAAGGCCTACCACCAGGAGAAGGCGGCGGCGTGGGAGCGCCAGGCTCTGCTGCGCGCGCGGCCGGTGGCGGGCAGCGAGGAGCTGGCCGGTCGCTTCGAGGCCATCCGCAGCGAGCTCCTGCAGAAGGCGCCCGAGCCGGATCTCGGGGCCGAGATGCACCGGGTGCGCGCCCGCATGGAGGAGGAGCTGGCCAAGGAGATCCACGGCCGGCGCGATCTCAAGACGGGCCGGGGCGGGCTCCTCGACGTCGAGATGGTGGTGCAGCTGCTCCAGCTGACCCACGGAAGCGAGCACCCCGAGCTGCTCGAGCCGCTTCCCATCCAGGCGATGGTGGAGCGCTGCGCGGCCCTGGGCCTGCTCCCGGCCGAGGACGCCACCACCCTGGGAGAGGGCTGGCGCTTCCTGCGGCGGCTCTCGAGCCGGCTCCGCGTGGTGGAGAACCGCTCGATCTCGGACATCAGCTTCGACCGCAGCGACCTCGATTCCGTCGCCCGGGCCATGGGCTACCCCGCCAAGGTGCACTCGGGAAGCTCCCGCGTGCCGCTGCTCGAGGACTACCGGCGTCACACCGAAGCCATCCGCGCGGTGTACGCCCGCCACTTCTAGGCCGGACCCAGGCCCAACCGAGGTCGAACGCAGGCCGGACTCGGAGCCCGGGCCCTGCTATCCCCTACCTCTTCTTCGCGCCCACCCTCTCCGAGGCCCCTCCCATGACCGAGCGCATCTACAACTTCTCCGCCGGCCCGGCCGTCCTGCCCGAGCCCGTGCTCGAGCAGGCCCGCGAGGATCTCTGGAGCCTCGGCGACAGCGGCGTCGGGATCCTCGAGCACTCCCATCGCGGCGGCCCCTTCGACGCCGTGATCGAGGCCGCCGAGGCCGACTGCCGGAGCCTCGCCGGCGTGGGCGACGACCATGCCGTGCTCTTCCTCCAGGGCGGCGCGTCCACCCAGTTCTTCATGCTGCCGGCGAACCTGCTGCCCGAGGGCGGCACCGCCGACTACGTGAACACGGGCTCCTGGTCGAAGAAGGCGATCAAGGAGGCGAAGCTCTACGGCAACGTCCACGTGGCCGGCTCGTCGGAGGACGAGAACTTCTCCTACATCCCCGATCTCGCCTCGCTCTCGTGCTCGGACTCCCCGACGTACCTGCACTTCACCTCGAACAACACCATCTTCGGCACCCAGTTCCAAAGCGAGCCCACGCCGCCCGCCGGCGCCTTCCTCGCCTGCGACGGTTCGAGCGACGCATTCTCGCGCCCGATCGATCTCACCCGCTACGGCGTCTACTACGCGGGCGCGCAGAAGAACCTCGGGCCCTCGGGCGTGACCCTCGTGGTGATCCGGCGCGACCTGCTCGAGCGAAAGGAGCGCGAGCTCCCCACCATGCTGCGCTACGCGACCCACGCCGAGCAGGGCTCGCGCTACAACACGCCGCCCACCTTCGGCATCTACCTGATGGGCCGGGTGTTCCGCTGGATCCAGGATCAGGGCGGGCTCGAGCTGCTCGGCAAGCAGAACGAGGAGAAGGCGGCGCTGCTCTACGACGTGCTCGACGAGAGCGCCTTCTACGAGGCGGCCGCCAAGGCGGGCACGCGCTCGCTCATGAACGTCACGTTCCGCACGCCGAGCCCCGAGCTCGACGCGCAGTTCGTGAAGGAGTCCCTTGCCGCGGGCCTCTCGGGACTCAAGGGCCACCGCTCGGTGGGCGGGATGCGCGCCAGCATCTACAACGCCTTCCCGCGGCAGGGCTGCCAGGTGCTGGCCGAGTTCATGAAGGACTTCGCCCAAAGGAACGGGTAGGGGTGTCCGAGACACCCGAGCAGGAGGAACGCACGCCGGCCCCGAGCCTGGCGGCGCGGGTTCCGCTCGGGGCACAGCTCTCCGACCCGGGCGCCATCCTCGACCGCTTCCTCGGCTGGGTGGCCGACACCGGCATCGAGCCCTACCCGGCCCAGGAGGAGGCGCTCCTCGAGCTGATGGAGGGCAAGCACGTCGTGCTCGCCACCCCCACCGGCTCGGGCAAGTCGCTCGTCGCCCTCGGGCTCCACTTCAAGGCGCTCTGCGAGGGGCGCCGCTCGTTCTACACCGCGCCGATCAAGGCGCTGGTGTCCGAGAAGTTCTTCGCGCTCTGCGACACCCTCGGCGCCGAGAACGTGGGCATGCTCACCGGCGACGCCAGCATCAACTGGGCCGCGCCCGTGATCTGCTGCACCGCCGAGGTGCTCTCGAACATGGCGCTCCGCCAGGGGAGCGCCACCGACGCGCCCTACGTCGTGATGGACGAGTTCCACTACTACAGCGATCGCGACCGCGGCGTCGCCTGGCAGGTGCCGCTGCTCACGCTCCCGAACACGCGCTTCCTCCTGATGTCGGCCACCCTCGGCAACACCGCCCCCATCGAGGAGCGCATCACCGCGATGACCGGCCGCGAGTGCGCCCACGTGTGGACCGACGAGCGGCCCGTTCCCCTCGACTACGAGTACCGCGAGTCGCCCATCCACGAGACGGTGGAGAAGCTCCTCGACCACCAGAAGTCGCCCATCTACGTCGTGAACTTCACCCAGCGCGAGTGCGCCGAGATCGGCGGCGCGCTCTCGAGCGCGCGCATCGCAAGTCGCGACGAGCGCGAGCGCATCCGCGACGCCATCGGCGGCTTCCGCTTCGATTCGCCCTACGGGAAGGAGATGAAGCGGCTCCTCTCCCACGGCGTCGGGCTCCACCACGCGGGCCTCCTGCCGAAGTACCGCCTGCTCGTGGAGCAGCTCTCCCAGCAGGGCCTGCTCAAGGTGATCTGCGGGACGGACACGCTCGGCGTCGGCGTGAACATCCCGATCCGCACCGTCCTCTTCAGCAAGCTCGCGAAGTTCGACGGCGAGAAGGTGCGCATCCTCTCCGTGCGCGACTTCAAGCAGATCGCCGGGCGCGCCGGGCGCAAGGGCTTCGACGAGCAGGGGAGCGTCGTGTGCCAGGCTCCCGAGCACGTGATCCACAACGTGCGCGCCACCAAGAAGGACAAGGCGCGGGCGAAGGGTGGGAAGGGGAAGGGCAAGCCCACCCGCAAGCGCTCCCCGCAGAAGGGCGAGGTCACCTGGGGCGAGAAGACCTTCCGCACGCTCATCAAGAGCCAGCCCGAGACGCTGATCTCGCGCTTCAAGGTCTCCCACGGCATGCTGCTCAACGTGCTGCAGCGCGACCCCGCGCAGACGGGACGCCGCGGCGGCTACGGCGCCTTCATCGAGCTGATCGACGCGAGCCACGAGCCGCCGCAGGCGAAGCGCCGGCTGCGGCGCGACGCCGCCGCGCTCGTGCGCTCGCTGCGCCGCGCCGAGATCCTGCACGTGAGAGACCACCGGCTGATCGTCGAGGAGGACCTGCAGCGCAACTTCTCGCTCCACCACACGCTCTCGCTCTGGCTGGTGGACGCGGTCGCGAGCCTCGACCCCGAGGAGCCGGGCTACGCCCTCGACGTGCTCTCGCTGGTGGAGGCCGTGCTCGAGGATCCGCGCGCGATCCTGTTCGCCCAGGTGCGCAAGCTCCGCGACGCGCTCTTCCAGCAGATGAAGGCCGAGGGCGTCCCCTTCGAGGAGCGCATCGAGAAGAGCGAGCAGGTCACCTGGCCGAAGCCGCTCGCCGAGTTCATCCGCGAGACCTTCGAGGTGTTCGTGGTGCACCACCCCTGGGCCGAAGGCGACGCCGTGCGCCCGAAGTCGGTGGCGCGCGAGATGGTCGAGTCCTACGCGAGCTTCGACGGCTACGTGCGCGAGTACGGGCTTCAGCGCATCGAGGGGCTGCTCCTCCGCTACCTGGGGCAGGTCTTCCAGGCGCTGATCCAGAGCGTCCCCGACGCCGCCAAGACCGACGACATCCACGACGTGATCGCCTACCTGCGGACGGAGGTGGCCCGGGTCGACTCGAGCCTGCTCTCGGAGTGGGAGAGCCTGGTCAAGCCCGACGCCGCAGCGGCCCCGGGAGTCGAGCCGGCGCCCCCGCGCCTCGACCTGGCGCTCACGCCCAAGGCCTTCCGGGCCCGGGTGCGCGCAGAGATGCGCAGCTTCGTGCGCGCCCTGGCGAGCGACGACCTCGAGGAGGCGAGCCGCTGGCTGCGCCCGCACGACGACGGCGGCTGGAGCCAGGAGGAGCTCGAGGAGGCCCTGGCGCCCTTCCTCCAGGAGCACGGCCGGGTGGTATTCAACCCGCGGGAGTTCCAGGCCGACCGCACCGTCCTCACCCAGGAGGGCCCTCGGCGCTGGCGCATCCAGCAGGTGCTGCCCGACCCGAGCGGGGAGGATTCGGGCTGCCTCGAGGGCGAGGTGACCCTCGAGGAGGGCCGCGACCCCGAGGCCGCTTTGGTGCGCCCGCTCACGATCCGGGCCTGAATCGGCGCACCACCGGGCCTGCAGGGCACCCCGGGACGCCTGGGGCTCCGGTCGCCCCCGTGTCCTGCCGATACGCGGCTCGTGCCGCTGAATCCGCACAAGACGCCGGTGTTGCTCGTCGGCTTCGGAGAGCAGGGAGACACGCTTCGCGGGCGTCTGTCCCTGCTCAACTTCCGGGGCCTGCGCGCGGAAGACGCCGGCCAGGCGCTCGAGCACTTCGAGAATTCCTCGGTGCCGATTCGCGCCGCGCTGTTCCCGGCCGCCGAAGGCCCGACGCGCCTGTCGCGGACCCTCGAGCGCATCCGCAAGGAGGCGCCGCTCCTCGAGCTCGTCGCGATCGGCGATCGCCCGGGCAATCACGGCATCAAGTCGCTGCGCGAGCTCGGCGCCCGCTTCTGCCTGTGGGACGAGGCCGACGACGGCGGCCTGCGCTTCGTGCTGAACCAGGCCCTCTACGACCGCACCCGCGGCGAGACGCGCGACGACCTGCGCGTGCCCACCGGCCTCGTCGCGCGCGTCACCTCGGGCACCGGCAACCGCGTGGCGGTGGTCTACAACCTCTCGACCACCGGGGCCTACCTCGAGACCCACCGGCCCATGATGCCCGGCGCGAAGGCCGGCGTCGCCATCCCCCTCGACGGCAGCGAGCTCGCGCTCCGCGTCGAGGTCATCTCCGCCAACGTCCCCGGCAACCTCCAGCGCCCCAACCTGCCGCTCGGCATGGGCGTGCGCTTCGAGGACGTGGAGGCCGATGCGCAACGCAAGCTCGAGGGCTTCGTCCGCGACCGCGCCGAGGAGTTCAAGGTCTAAGGGCTGGCGATTCTCGCGCTGCGCGGCTTCCACTGGTAGCGCGCGAGGGAGATCCGGCCGCTCCCGTCGAAGGCCACGCCCTCGTCCTCGAGCAGCGCGCGCTGCACCACGTCGCCGCTCCCGACGGTGCGCTCGCTCACCTCGCCGCGCGCGTTGACCACGCGCTGCCACGGAACCCGCGTGTCCGGCTCGAGGGCCGAGAGCGCGTAGCCCACCTGGCGCGCCGCGCGTGGCATGCCGGCCAGTGCGGCGACCTGCCCATAGGTGGCGATGCGGCCCTTCGGGATCCGACGCACGACGGTGTACACCGCCTGCCAGCGCGAAGGCCTCGAGGCCCCCGCGGCCCGGCCCGGGCTCACTCGATCGTCTGGCCGATCGCCTGCTCGACGCGCACCATGTGCTCGCTCAGCGGCTCGCGGCGAGCGATCGCGGCGCCGAGGTCGGTGTCCGACACGTCGGGCAGGCGGTTGAACATCGAGTACACCGCGAGGTCGGCGCGGCTCGGTACGTCGGAGTAGTAGAAGGGCCGATTGCCGAGGAAGTTCACCAGGTCGTCCAGGCGCTGGGCGAACTCGCGCCCCATGGGGTCGCGGGAGTTGTTGCGGCCCCCGCGGCCACGACGGCCTTCGTCGACCTCTCCCTGGGCCAGCTGGGAGAGATAGGTGCGCCAGTAGAACGTGAAGGTCGCCTCGACCCAGGCCTCGAGGCTGCGCTGGGACGACGCCACCTTGGGGTCTTCGGACACCAGCGGCGGGTCCGGAAAGTGCTCGTCGAGCACGTCCAGAATGCGCGCCGAATCCGGGACGATCTGACCGTCGAGGTCCATCGCCGGCAACAGGCCAGTCGGGCTCCACCGCTTGAAGTCCTCGGGACTCTGCGGCTCCTGGAGCTCGTACTGGAGTTTCTTCAACGCCAGGGCCGCCTTCACCTTCACGGAGAAGGGGGCGCCGGGAGGCGCGTAGAGGATGATCTGAGACATGGCCGGGGTGCTCGAAAACGGCCGGAGCTTAGCGACTGGAAGCGCCCTCTGCCGGGAGCGGCTTAACCCCACGGAGCTTGTGGGTCGCGAGCACGGTCCAGATGCGGCGGATGCGTCCCGCGTCGTCGAGCAGCCCGTGCGTCACGAAGCGCGGCGCAATCCCGGGCTTCGGGTCGCTCGACTCGCCGACCACCGCGACGGTTCCGTTCACGCTGCGCAGCGCGATGTTGGGCGGGCCCGACAGCCGGGTCACGTTGATGTGGAAGCGCGCCACCCGCTTGCGCCCGGTGACGAGCACCCGGGCCGCGTGGAACTCACCGCCGGCATCGGTCTGCAGCGTCACGTCCTCGGCGAGCATCGACTCCACCTGCTTCGGGTCGCCCGAGGCCAGCGCCGCGAGGAAGCGCGCGAGGGTCTGCTGCATGACGTCTTCGTCGGGCAGCTCCGCGCGGCGGTCTTCGTCGTAGCTCGCCATCGCGCGCCGCGCCCGGCGCAAGTGCTGGCGCACGCCCACCTCGCTGAGCCCGAGCACGAAGGCCGTCTCCTTGCCGCTGTACTCGAACACCTCGCGCAGGAGCAGCACCGCGCGCTGGGTCGGTGTGAGCTCTTCGAGCGCGAGCAGGAACGCGTAGGAGACGGACTCGAGCAGCTCGTAGCGACCCTCGGTCGACGGCGGCTCGTAGCTCGGGGGGGCATCGGGCTCGAAGCCCGACGCAGGGCGCGCCTCGAGGAGGGGCGAGCCCTCCGGCGTGTCGAGGGGCGCGGGCAGCCAGGGGCCGTCGTAGCGCCGGCGACGGCGGCGACGCAGATGATCGCGCCCCAGGTTCACGGCCACGCGCACGAGCCACGGCTTCCAGGGACGGCCCGTGTCCTTGGGCGGCCGTTCGAGCGCGCGCTCGAAGGTCGACTGCACGAGGTCCTCGGCGTCGGCCGCCGATCCCGTCAGGCGATACAGCAGGCCGAAGAGGTGCCCACGCTCGCCCTCGAACGCCTCCGCGAGGCCGGGCGGCACCGCACGCGCGGCGCCGCCCTCGGAGGCCACGGCCGGTGCGTCAGCCACCGCGCACCTCGCCGTTGCTTCCACCCTGCACTCCGTCGCGGGCGACGGCCCGGGCGGCCTCGCGGCCGCTCGCGAACGAGGCGTCCACGAGCCAGCCGGTGTCGCCCACCCAGTCGCCGGCGACGTAGAGGCCGGGCCGGTGGGCGACGCGCACACCCGGGCGCCCGGCGAGGCCGCCCATCGCGGCGGTCGGCACGGCGTGCGCCACGCGCAGATCGGCGAGCACCTTCTTCGTCACCACGTGGTCGCGCCAGCCCGGCTGCAGGGCGTCGAGCTGACGACCGAGCTGCTCCTCGAGCTCGGCGCGCTCGGGCTTCTCGTCCGGAGCGAGGTAGCGCGCGGCGTGGATCAGC
The DNA here is from genome assembly GCA_030065975.1 of Myxococcota bacterium. Taxonomy (GTDB): domain Bacteria; phylum Myxococcota_A; class UBA9160; order UBA9160; family UBA6930; genus JASJCN01. The sequence goes on along the minus strand of JASJCN010000143.1, from coordinate 4,465 downwards.
GCGCCGCCCTCGGGTGCCAAGCCGCGTGCGGAGAGCGAGTGCACCGAGAGGTAGGTCGGCTCGTCGATCCCGAGCGCAAAGGGCCGCCGCGGGTCGGGGAGCCGCGAGAGCCCGATCTCGAAGCAGGCCGCGCGCACGGGCAGGGAGCGCTCCGCCCACTCGGCGAAGGTCGGATCGCTTCCGCCGAAGAGCCCGTTGATCTCGGAGGGCCCCATCGCGAGCACCACCGCGTCGAACTCCTCGCTCCGTCCTTCGCCGAAGCCGACGCGCCAGCCCGAGTCCGGCCGTCCCGAACCGGAGTCCGAGCCGACGGGCTCGAGGGTGCGGGCGCGTGCACCGGCGTGGAGATTCGCACCGGCCTCGCGCGCCTTGGCGGCGATGGCGTCGACCATCGGCTGCCAGCCGCCGTCCAGGTAGCGCACGCCACCTCCAAGGGCGCCCTGCACTTGACGGATCGCCGTCCCGGCGCTCAGCTGCTCGGGAGCGTGGGCGTAGGTCGAGAGCCGGACCACGGCCTCGAACACACAGCGCAGTCGCTTCGTCGGAAAGGTCGCCTCCAGGAAGTCGCGCAGGCTGCGTCCGTCCCAGGGCGCCGCGTCGAGCTTCGAGAGCCCGGCGAGCTTGCGGCCGAGTCGCAGCTTCTCGCCCGCCGAGAGCAGGGTGGTCGAGATCAGCGAGGCGGCGCCTGCCGGGAACACCTGGGCCCGGCCCTCGCACCAGGCGAGGCCGCGCGAGATGTCCGGCGGGCTGCCTTCGGGTGCCACGCCGAGCTCTGCGAGCACGGCCTCGGCCGGCCCATCCTGGTAGAGCGCGTGGGGCCCCATGTTGAAGTGGAAGCCTTCGTCCTCGCGGGTGCGCGCGCGGCCGCCCCACTCCGAGACGGATTCGAAGAGGTCGACCGAGGCCTCGGCCCCAACCTCGCGAGCGGCCAGGGTGGCCGCGGTCAGGCCGGCGATGCCTCCGCCGACGACGGCGATCCGAGGGGCCCGACGAACCGGACGGGTCGTTTCACGTGCCATGTGCAGTCTCCTTCTCGCCCGGCCGGGGAGTTCCCTCCGGGCGATGTGGGCAAAGGGCGCGTTCACAGGAGACACGCAGTCGCGGCCCGAAACGTGACAGGAGCCGGAGCCCAGGGCGTTCCCCGCGGGCTCCCCGGACCATCCGCCATCGGCAGCCGCCGCGCCAGAAGGTAAGCTCCTCGCGCCCCGTTCGTGTCCCGCGGGACCGCCGCGCGGACGCCGGAGAACCGATGCCGACCTCGCGTGTGCTCCCCGCGCTGTTCACCACCGCCCTGCTCGTCACAGCCTTGCTCGCCACAGCCCTTGCGGCCCTCGCGGAAGAGGAGCTGGTGGACGGCATCGCCGCCCAGGTCGGCGGCGACATCGTGCTCGTCTCCGACGTGAACCAGATGGCCAGGGGCCCGGAGATGCGCCTGCGCGAGAAGGGCGGCACCGAGAACGACGTCGCCATGCTGCGCGCGGAGTTCCTCGAGCGGCTGATCGAGCGGGCCCTGATCGGGCAGATCGTGGAGCGCGCCGAGCTCCAGGCCAGCGCCGCCGAGATCGACGAGGCCATCGAGGCCATCGCCGCCGAGAACGACCTCACCATCGAGGAGCTCCAGACGAGCGTCGAGTCCCAGGGCCTCTCCTACGAGGGCTACCGCCAGCGCATCAAGTCCGAGATCGAGCAGTCCAAGGTGATCAACGGCATGGTGCGCTCCCAGGTGCGCGTGGAAGAGGAGGAGGTGAAGTCCCGCTACCGCAAGGAGTTCTCGAACCAGCCGAGCGGCGGCACCGAGGTGCTCGTGCGCCACATCCTCGTGCCCTTCGACCCCGAGAACGCGGCCCTCAAGAAGAAGGCCTGCGCCGACGCCAAGAGCGCGCTCACCCGCCACGCCGGCGGCGAGGCGTTCGAGCTGATCGCCGCCGAGATCTCGGTGATCAACCCGGTGCGCGGCGGCTCCCTCGGCTGGATCCACGAGAGCGAGCTCGCGGGCTGGATGACCGACGCGGTCGGCCCCCTCGAAGACGGCCAGGTGACCGACGTGATCGAGATGCCCTTCGGCTGCAACGTGCTGCAGCTGGTGGAGCGCCGCGAGTACGAGCCGCTCACCTACGAGCAGGCCAAGGGCCGCGTGCGCGCCGCGATCTTCAACGAGAAGATGGGCGAGCAGTACCGCACCTTCATGGAAGACCTGCGCGAGAAGACCTACATCGAGCGCAAGGGCATCTACGCCGAGGCCGCGCGCCTGCGCGCCACGCCGCCGAGCGAGCAGGGCGACTTCTGACCGGAGCGCCTTCCCCCCCTGGCTCGGGCTTCGCCGCCGTCGGCGAGAGCCCGAGCCACATCGAGATCCGCGGTGCCCGCGAGCACAACCTGCGCGGCATCGACCTCGATCTCCCGCGCGATCAGCTCGTGGTCGTGACCGGGCTCTCGGGCTCGGGCAAGAGCTCCCTCGCCTTCGACACGCTCTACGCCGAGGGCCAGCGCCGCTACATCGAGTCGCTCTCGGCCTACGCGCGGCAGTTCCTCGACCAGATGAGCAAGCCCGACGTGGACGCCATCGAGGGGCTCTCGCCGGCGCTCTCGATCGAGCAGCGCAGCGTGACGAAGAGCCCGCGCTCGACGGTGGGCACCCTCACCGAGATCACCGACCACCTGCGCCTGCTCTACGCCCGGGCCGGCACGCCCCACTGCTGGAAGTGCGACCGCGTGCTCTCGAGCCAGAGCGTGCCCCAGATGGCCGAGCGCATCCTCGAGACGGCGGCGGGTCGGCGCGTCGAGGTGCTGGCGCCGGTGGTGCAGGGGCGGAAGGGCGAGCACAAGAAGGAGCTGCAGTCGCTGCGCGACAAGGGCTTCGTGCGCGCGCGCATCGACGGCGACGTCGTGGACCTCGCCGAGGACGTCCGCCTGGCCCGCTCGAAGACCCACGACATCGACGTCGTCGTCGATCGCATCGCGGTGAAGGAGAGCGCGCGCGAGCGCATCACCGGCTCGCTCGAGACGGCGATCCAGCTCTCGGGCGGGCTCGTGTGGATCCAGCCGGAAGAGGGCTCCGCCGAGCTGCTCTCGGCATCGAGCGCGTGCAGCGGCTGCGGCGTCTCGTTCCCCGAGCTGGCGCCGCGCCTCTTCTCCTTCAACGGGCCCCACGGTGCCTGCCCGCGCTGCGGCGGGCTCGGCACCCACGACGAGTTCGACCCCGAGCGCATCGTGCCCGAGCCCGAGCGGAGCCTCGCCGAGGGCGCCATCGCGCCCTGGCGCGGCAGGAAGCAGGCCCGCTACTACCAGCAGCTGCTCGAGTCGGTGTGCACCCACCTCGACGTCGACATGGACACGCCCTTCGGCGAGCTCCCGGCGCGGAAGCGCAAGGCGATCCTCTTCGGCACCGGCGACGCCAGGATTCCCATGCGCTTCCAGCGCAGGCGAAGGCGCGCCACCGAGGTCGAGCGCAAGTTCGACGGCGTGGTCGGGAGCCTCGAGCGCGAGCGGCGCGAGGAGGGGCTCGAGGCCGTCGCGAAGTACACCTCGCCCGGCGCCTGCCCCGACTGCGAGGGGTCGCGCCTGCGCATCGAGGCGCGCTCGGTGCGGCTCGGCGGGCGCTCGCTCCCCGAGCTCTCGGCGCTGCCGATCGCCGAGTCGCGGGCCTTCCTCGAGGCCCTCGAGCTGCGCGCCACCGAGCGGGCCGTGGCCGAGCGCGTGCTGCTCGAGATCCGCGAGCGGCTGCGCTTCCTGGTCGACGTGGGCCTCGGCTACCTGAGCCTCGACCGGCCGAGCGGCACGCTGTCGGGCGGCGAGTCCCAGCGCATCCGCCTCGCGACCCAGGTGGGCTCGAGCCTGATGGGCGTGCTGTACATCCTCGACGAGCCCTCGATCGGCCTGCACCCGCGCGACAACGAGCGCCTGCTCGCGAGCCTCGAGCGGTTGCGCGACGTCGGCAACAGCGTGCTCGTGGTGGAGCACGACGAGGCCACCGTGCGCCGGGCGGACTGGGTGGTCGACATGGGCCCCGGCGCCGGGCGACACGGCGGCGCGGTGGTGGCCCAGGGCACGCCCGCGGAGATCGAGGCGGATCCCGAGTCGCTCACCGGCGCCTTCCTCTCGGGCCGGCGCGGCATCCCGGTGCCCGCCCGCCGCCCGCTCGAAGAGGCCGAGCGCCTGGTGATCCGCGACTGCCAGGAGCACAACCTGCGCGGCGTCGATCTCTCGCTCCCCCTCGGCCGGCTCGACGTCGTGACGGGCGTGTCGGGCTCGGGCAAGTCGAGCCGTGTGATCGACACCCTGCACCGCGCGCTGGCGCGGCGGCTCCACGGCGCCGAGGCGCCCGCCGGCCTGCACGGGCGGATCGAGGGCCTCGACCGGATCGACAAGGTGGTGCAGATCGACCAGGCGCCGATCGGCCGCACGCCGCGCAGCAACCCCGCCACCTACATCAAGGTCTTCGACGAGATCCGCAGCTTCTTCGCCC
>JASJCN010000142.1 GCA_030065975.1 Myxococcota bacterium | reverse complement strand
GAGGGAGGCTTCCCGGCCGCGCTCGAGCGCATCGGAGAGTGGGTGGCGTCGGGCGCCGTCCGCCCGCCCATCGGCGCGCGCTACGCCTTCGAGGATCTGCCGGCGGCGCTCTCGGCCCTCGCCGGGCGCGAGGCCACGGGCAAGCTCGTCCTACAGCGGCCCTAGCGGTGCGATGAGGCCCCGCCGGGCGGCCCGAGGGGCGGCCGGATGACGCCGGCCGCCCGTCTGCCAAACTCCGGCGCACCATGGAGGCCGAGGCACGCACATCCGGGTCGGAGACGGCCCCCACCACCCGTCTGGGGGGCGCGGGGCTCTGGCTCGGAATCGCCCTCGCGCTTTGCGCCTGCGGCTCGCCGACGCTCCAGGACGAAACGGCGCGCGTGCTCGCCCTCGAGCCCGAGCGGCTGCGGCTGGGCTTCCGGACCGACCGGCCCACGAGCTGCGAGATCTCCCTCCAAGGGGGTCCGGACGCCACCCCGCGTCAGGCGGTGACGCCGACGGGCACGCGCCACCGCGCGGGCTTCGAGGGGCTATCGCCAGGCACGACGTACGACTACCGGATCGCCTGCGAAGGGCTCGCGCCCTTCGAGCACGCGGTCCGCACCCCCGCCGACCCCGAGCCCGCCCTGCGAATCGCGGTGCTCGGCGACAGCGGCAAGGGCTCGCGGGGACAGAACCAGCTGGCGCGCGCGGTGGAGGCCGCCGAGCCCGGCATCGTCCTCCACACCGGAGACCTGCTGTACGAGGCCGACGAACGCCGCGTGTACGTCCGGCCCTACGCGGCTCTGCTGCCCGACACGCCGCTGTTCCCGGCCATGGGCAACCACGACGTCGAGTTCTGGGATCGCTTCATCGGGCTCTTCGAGCTGCCCGACAACGGGCCGCCCCGCATGACGCCGGGCCGCAGCTACTGGCTCGATCGCGGCGACGTGCGCGTCGTGGTGATCGACTCGAACCACGGGCCGAAGAGCCTGCGCTACGAGATCGGGCCCTGGCTCCGCGAGGTGCTCATGGCCGAGCCCGCCCCGCGCTTCAAGCTGCTCGTCATGCACCACCCACCCTACACGTGGGGACGCCACGAGCCGATCCTCCCGCTCCAGGACGAGATCGTTCCGCTGCTCGAGGAGGCGGGCGTGGATCTCGTGCTGAGCGGTCACGATCACAACTACCAGCGCACCGCGCCGCTGCTCGGCGGCGCGCTGGCGCCTGCCGGCGAGCGCGGCATCGTGTACGTCGTGACCGGAGCCGGGGGCGGCGATCTGTACGAGATGGAGCGTCTGCCGGCGCAGAAGCCGGAGACGCTCGTGGCCTACCACGACGACGGCTACAGCTTCACCCAGATCGACGTGACCCCGGACGCCCTCCTGGTGGAGCAGGTATCCGCTGGAGGCTCGGTGCTGGATCGCTTCGAGATCCCCGCGCGAGCCGCGCCGTGACTCCGTGACGCCGGGCCGCTTCGAGGCGCTCGTGGTCGAGCTGTGCGAGCGCCGGCCGCGTCTGTGGATCAGCCTGCTCGCCGCCGCCGTCTACCTCCCCTGGCTCGGAGCGGAGCCCGTCTACACCACCCTCGAGGGCCTGCGGCTCGTCCCCGCCCGCGAGATGCTGCAGACGGGCGACTGGATCGTCCCGCGCCTCGGCGGCGATCCGTATCTCGCCAAGCCGCCCCTCGTCTACTGGGCGATCGGCTTGCTCTCGGCGCCCTTCGGCGAGGTGACGCCCGTGCTCGGACGGCTCGTCTCGGTGCTCTGCATGTGGGGGACGATGCTCCTCGTGCTGAGCTTCGGGCGACGCCACCTCTCCGGGCGCGCGGCCTTCCTGGCCGCCGCGGCGACGGGCCTCGCCGCGCTCTCCTTCGAGAAGGGCTCCCGCGCCGAGCTCGAAGCGCTGCTCCTGCTCACGTCCACCTGGGGCCTGCTCAGCCTCTACGAGGCCTGCCTCGCGGAGCCCCGTCGCACGGCGTGGATCGCCTTCGCCGCCCTCGGGCTCGGCTGCGCCGTGCTCACCAAGGGGCCGGTACCGCTCGTGGCCTTCGGCTGCGCCTCGGCGGCCGTGCTCGCGGCCGCGCCACGGCCCCGCTCGGCGGCGCTGCTCCTGGCCACGCTCGCGGGCGCGGTCCTCGTGTGTCTGCCCTGGGTGGTCGGGCTGACGCTCCAGTTCGAGTCCGAAGAGCTGCGCCGGGTGCTCGACGTCGAGCTCTTCGGCCGGGTGGAGGAGGCCGACGCCATCAACGAGGAGGGTCCGCTCTACTACCCGGTCGCCCTCGTGCGCGGGATGGCGCCCTTCAGCCTGCTGCTGCCCGCGCTCCTGGCCCTGCGCGGCGCCGCACCGCGCTCCCTGCTGGGCTTCCTGCTCGCGTGGAGCCTGGGAACGCTCGTGGCGATCAGCCTCTCGTCGGGCAAGGAGACGCGCTACCTGCTGCCGACCTATCCCGCCTTCGGCCTGCTGATCGGCTGGGGCTGGATGCGCCGGGCGGAGCTCCCGTGGCTCGAACGGTACGGCCGCATGCTGCTTCGCGGGGCCCTCGCGCTGGCCTGGGCACTGCCGGTGGCCCTCGCCGCCGCGGTGCTCTGGCGCGCGGTGCCCGAGACGCGTGCCGTGTCCCTCGCACTGTGCGCGGCGCTCGCCGTCGGCGTCGCCGCCTTTCAGCTCGGCGGGTCGCAGCGCCCGGCCCTAGGGCTCGGCGGGTCGCAGCGCCCGGCCCGAGGGCTCGGCGGGTCGCACCGCCTCGCGCTCGTGCTCGGCGGACTGCTCCTGGCCCTCGTCTCCCTGCGCGGCCTCTGGGCCGAGGCGTACTGGCCGGTGCGGGCGCCGGGCTACCCCTACGAGGCCATCGGCGACGGCATCGACCAGCACGTGGGCAACGAGCAGACGGTGCTCCTGCTCGGGCGCGTGAGCGCCTCGCTGCAGTTCTACGTCGACCGGCCGATGGACCGCGTGGGAACGCGCTCGCTCGAGAGCTGCCTCGCCGGACAGGACTGCGGCGGAGACTTTCTGCTGAGCGACCGCGCCGTCGAGGGACAGGCCCGCGAGCTCGCCTCCTGGCCCGCCAAGCGCCGCACCTACCGGCTCTACGCCCTGGGAAACGGCTCCTAGCCGTCGAAGCGGATCGAAGGGGCGCCGGGAACTTTCTGGCGCCCGGTGTGAGGGTTCGCACCGCCGCCCGCCCCGATCGCCCGGCATCCTCCCGACAACCGAGGAGGACGCCCCTTGATCCGCATCCCAGCCAACACCCCGCGCAGCGCCCCTCTGCGTGCAGGGTGGCGCTCTCGGTGGCACGCCGGATGGCGCGCCCGGCGGATCGGCCTCCCTGGATTCACGACGTTGGGAAGCACCCATCGGCCCGCGCGGCGATCCGCCTCTCTCGCCGCTCGGGCCTGCCCATCGACGTGATCGGTGCGCGGCGCGTCTTCGAAGCCCTCCCGCTGCCTCTGCGGGGGATCCCACCTTCGGAGGCGCGCCGCCACCCCCAGATCAGGCGACCAGGCGACGCCGAAGGGCGAGCCACGCGGTGCCGAGCAGGATCGGAAGAGCTGGCTCCGGGACGACGATCTTCTGGAACGTCCAGAAGTCGCTCGCCCCGAAGACATTGGCGATGCCGCCGGGCGTCGTCACGATGAGCGGGTCGACGAGCACCTCGCTCGCGTAGGACCAGCCCGTGGGCACCGACATCCCGGCCAGACCGTCGAGCACGGTCGGGTCGAAGAGCGCGGTGGCCGACTCCTGCATCGAGAACAGGACCCACTCGTCGCCGGCCGGATCCGTGAGCTTGTGGACGACGCGGCCCGGGAGGTACGTGAGCGTCGTCCCGCGGGCGACCTGTGCGCTGGTCATCAGGCCCTGTGCACCGGTGCCGAGCAGCGTCGCGCTCAGCACCTGTGCGATCAGGAAGTGGTCGTCGCCGGGGATCTCGGGGACGAAGTCGTACGCCACCACGGTGCCCGGCGGAGGCATCGGGGGCGTGTTCGTCGCGAAGTCGGCCAGGAACAGGCGGGCGTCGACCTCGGAGGCGTTCTTCAGCCAGTTCGAGCCGGGCAGCGGAACCGCGTCGAACTGCTCGAGAGTGCAGTCCGGGCACAGGTAGACGTTGCGCGCTGCCGGGTTGCCCGGCCCCCCGGTCAGCTCCCAAAGCTCGTTGTTGAAGCTCATCGCGTGCGCCGACGTCGCGACCAGGCCCATGAACACGGCGGATCCCACGGCCGCGACGATCCGGCCCCGAAGCACTCTCCTCATCGTTCGATCTCCTGAGTGCCCCTTCCCGGCAAGGATACTAATATATCGACATTTGGAATTTCAATATATAAATTCCCTTTTCGGGAGATGAGAGGCGCGATGACGGAAGATCGGAGCGTCGTGAGCCCCGAGTCGCCGCGCGAGCGTCCGGCATCCGCCTCCCTCGAGGCGAGCGACGGTCGCCGCGAGCGTTCGCGGCGCAGTCGCGAGCGCATCCTCGAAGCCATCATCGAGGCGCTGTCGGAGGAGAGCTTCGAGCCGCGGCCCGAGTGGATCGCGGCGCGCGCCGGGGTGAGCGTCAGCACCGTCTTCCGGCTGTTCGGAAGCCGCCAGGCCATCGCCGAAGCCGTAGGCGAGCGGGTGACCGCTCGTGCGCTGACCCACCTCGTCTCGACCTACCAGGGCGACCTGGACCGACGGGTCGACCAGCTGGTCACGTCGATGACCTCGGTGTTCGAGGCGATCGCTCCGATGCTGCGCATGGCCGAGCGCCTCGGCTATGCCGAGATGCGGGCCACCGGGCTCGCCGAGCTGGATCTTCTCGTTCGCGCCGAGCTCGAGCGCGCGCTGCAGCCCGACCTCTCGCCAAGCGACGCCGACCGGCGCGACATGCTCGCGCTGCTGCTCTCTCCGAGCGGATGGAGCGGACTTCGGAGCACGGCGGGGCGCGAACCGGAGGAGGCGCGGGCACTGATCCGCCGTGCCGTGAGAGGCTTGCTGCGCACCGCCTGAGCCGGCCGCGCGCGGATGCAGGTGCGCGGCTGCAGTTGCGGCGGGGTACGGTGGCGACCCGGGCAGGATTCGAACCTGCGACTTCCGGCTTCGGAGGCCGACGCTCTATCCAGCTGAGCTACCGGGCCGCGGCAACGCAGGGGACTGCGTTACGGGACCGGCGAGTCTCCCAACCGGCGTCGGTGGCGTCAACGGCACGGGGCCTGCTGGGTGTCGTCAAGCGGCCTGCTGGGCGTCGACGCCCGGGGCGCCTTCCCGCGGGGTCGAGGCTACGCCTCGCGGCGGCTCCGGCAGCCGAAGAGGCCAGCCAGGCCGCAGGCGGCGAGGCCACACACGGCCGGCTCGTCCACGGCGGCCACCGAGTTCAGCGCGAATACGGCGTTCGAGTTGAGCGGGTCTCCCGCCGCCGAGAACTGGGCGCCGTTGCTGCCCGTCGTGGCCCACATGTCGATGTCTGCGAGCACGAAGAGCCCGCCCGCGCCGGGCGCCCACTCGCCGCGGAGCCAGTAGGCGGCCGTTACCTGGCCGGAGGCGTTCCGCGCGCCGACCCGGCCGCCGAGGGTCGTCACCGCCGTCTCGTCCACGCGGCCGGTGTTGTAGTGCTGGGTGACGTCGCTGGCGGTGCCGAACACGCCGTCGAAGAGCGGCGCCGTTCCGTTGGAGACGCTGCCGTCGCTGCGCAGGGCGCTCAGCCCGAGGGCGGCGCCGATGGCATCGTGGCGCGAGTCGTCCTGGAGGAGGTAGAGGTCGCCGCCGCCCAGGAAGAAGTCGATGACCGCCGTCGTGTAGGGCGCGGCGTCGGTGTCGTGCCACCACGCGGAGACGAAGCCGTCCACGTCGGCGAGCGCCAACGCGTCGATCACCGTGAGGTCGCGCGTCTCGATCTCGATGCCCACGGTCCCGGTGGGCCCGAAGTTGGCGTCGCTCTCGAGCGCCGTCCGGAAGGGCTGCAGGTTGGAGCCGGACCATCCCCAGGAGAAGCTGCGCGGCGCGAGCGACGCGTCCGGGCCGGCGAGGACGAATGGCAAGGCGCCGGCGAGCTTTGGGAAGAGGAGGAGGGCCGCGACCACGAAGCTGGACATCGCGGCACGGCGACAGAGGAGCACGAGAGACTGCATCGGGGTTCCTTCGACAGCCGTTCGACCCGCCCGTCCGCCGCGATCGGGTCACGACGAACGAGGTTGGGCACTGGCTTTGCGTCCCCGGGTCACCCCGGGTTTGCCTTTTCGGGTTTCTCCACGCTTCGGTGACGGGCCGGTGGGTCTGAAGACCCGTCGGTGGAAGCCGCATCGCCGAATCGGGGCTTTGGCGCAGCAGCCGCCGCGCAGCCGGCGGGCAGGAGGTGCTACAGCCCGGCGGCTAGAAGGGGATCTCGTCGTCGGGCGGCGGCCCGTCGGACATGAAGCCCGCCGGCTCGGAAGCGGCCTCGGAGGGGCCGCCGAAGGCCTGGGCGTCCGCGTCGGCCTGGCGCTCGATCACCCAGACGTCGAGGCTGTTGAAGTAGCGGATCTCGCCCTTCGGGCTCTTCCACTCGCGCCCCCGCAGCGAGAACTCGACGCGCACCTCCTCGCCCTCGCGAAAGTCGTCCAGCGCCTCGCAGCGGTCGCCGGTCAGCTGGAACTGCACGAACTGCGGGTAGCGGGGGTTCTCGGCCAGCTCGATCACGAACTCGCGCTTGCGAAAGCGCTCGGTCACCTGCTGGGCGTCGAAGAGGGCGTGGAGTCGTCCGCGGGCTTCCAGTCTCATGGCGCGACGATAGGAGACCGGGGCGCTCCGAGCGACCGCCCCCTACCCTTCGACGCCGATCCAATCCGCGGGCCACGCCGCCACCGAAGCCACCCACGCGCGGCGCACCGTCTGCAGCGCCTCGGGCTCCGAGGTGAGCGAGTATGCGAGGTTCGCCAGCGCGGAGAAGGCGTGCCAGGCCCGCTGACGTCGCCTCGAGATGGCGATGCCGCTCGCCTGCTCGTACGCGAGTGCGGCTCCATCGTCGCCCTCGCCGAGGCCCGGCGCGTAGCGGAGATCGCGATGACGATCGCCGAGGCCACCCCCTGCAAAGTCGAAGACCGAGCGCATCGTCCCCTCGGCGTCGAAGCCGATGTTGTGGTGGGACAGGTCGTCGTGGAGCAGGACGGGCTCGGGAACGGGCGCCATGAGGTCGGGTGCCAGGGCGAGGACGCGGCTCAGCAGGTCTTCCCCGGCGCTCCCACGCAGCGGCGCGCGCAGGACCGACTCCATCACGTCGGGCCGCTCGTTGGGCGCGAAGCGGAGCTCGGGAATCCCACGCGCACGGGCCTCGCAGGCCTCGATTGCACGATGGAGGGACGCGACGAAGCGCCCGAAGCGATCCGGGAGGCGGTCGCGGGCCGCGTCGCCGAGCGCCGCGAACGCCTCCCAGTCGAGAGGCTCGCCTGGCGCCTTGCGACACAGGTCCGCCCCTTCGTCCTCGGACACGGCGACCGGAGTCGGCGTCGGGAGCAGCAGCCGACCGGCGATGGCCTCGAGGATCCGCCGCTCGCCCGCCATGCGGGCCGCCACCTCGCCGTTGCGCGCGACGCGCAGGACGTGGGCGTCGCCGACCTGCCAGACGATCTTCTCGGCGCCGAGCGCGCTCCTGCGGAGTGGCTGCTCGGCCAGGCTCGGGTCGAGCCGGGCCAGCAGTGCGCGGGCCTCGGGCTCGGACTCGAAGCGTTCGGTCACGCCTGTTTGCTCGATGACAAGGGCGACGGCGGCGACAACGTGGCGAACCACATGTGCCGGATCGGCCCGTGGAGGTCCTCCCGGGCGACGCGCCAGCCGATGGACTCGGCCGCCGCGTGCAGCTCGCGCTGGCTGTAGTAGTGATGTCCGCCGTCGACCAGGCGGTACCAGACGAGGAGTGCCGTGCGCAAGAAGCCCCGCTCGGGGACCACGCCCTCCACGATCACCACGCGCTCGGCCGAGACGCGGGAGAGCTCGAGGAGCACACGCTCCGCGGCCACGGGCACGTGGTGGAGCGAGCTGTAGAGGACGGCCACGTCGAACGCGTCGTCCGCGTGCGGGAGGCTCAGCAGGTTGCCGCAGTAGACGCGCCAGTCGGGGTGGTTGGCCGCGCACGCTCGCGCGAAGTGGGGCGAGAGATCGAAGGCCGTGATCTCGGCGGCGGCGTCGATGGCGGGGCCGGTCGTCGCATCGCCCGGCCCGCTGGCGGCGAGCAGCACGCGCTTGCCTCCGAGATCGGGCACTCGCTCCGGGATGGGCCGCGGGTCCATGCGGAAGATCCCCGAGAGCACGAAGTCCCAGATCACCCGCTCGATCACGAAGCGCTTGATGCGGTAGAGCAGCGGGCGATCGAAGAGCACGCGCTCGGCCAGATTGCGTCCCGCGTTGCCGGAGTCGGACACGCTCGCGCGCGCCCGCTCGCGGTGGTCGCGGCGGCCGCATCGCCCGCTCAAGTCCGCTTCCGCGCCTGGATCTCGAGCTCTCCGCTCGGCACCGAGAAGTCGCGATCCAACAGCGCCGAGGGAAGCAGCCAGAGCATCCCTCGCGCGAGCGGCGTCAGCAGCCAGTGCGGATAGCGGAGCAGGACGTGCGCCACGTAGCGTGCGGTCAGGATCTTGCGCGCACCCCGTGACACCAGCACCTCGAACCCCGCCTTCTCGAGCAGCACGGCCAGGTTGTGGCGCGAGAAGTAGTAGAGGTGCTCCGTCTTGTAGTGGAGCCAGTTGCGGCCCATCACGCGCCGACTGAGCGAGCCGGTGTCCGGCGTGGTGAGCACCAGGATCCCGCCCGGCGCGAGCAGCTCGTGAGCCTTGCGCAGGACGCCCTCGGGACGCCGCACGTGCTCGATGTAGTCCGTCATCGAGGCGATCTCGAAGCCACCGCCCTTGGCCTCATGGGCGTGCTCGAACTGCGCCTCCTCGGCCTCGCCGCAGAAGACGCGATCCTCGCCGAAGCGGCCGGCGATCTCCTTGGCCCCGTACTCGTTGATCTCGATCCCATAGGGCTCGAGGCCGAGATCTTCGGCCGCCTCCATCAGGAAGCCCGTGGCCGCGCCGAAGTCGACCAGGCGGGGAGGCCCGCTCTCGGCGCCGGGCGCGGCCGGCTCGCGTCGCGCCCGCCCGAGCAGGTGGCGGAAGCTCCGCTTCTTCATCCGGCGCGTCTCTTCGGGCTCCTGCTCGAGGCCCCAGGCCCCGTAGTACTCGCGCCGGTAGATCTCGGCGAGCTCATCGTCTCGGGGGGCGGGATCGATCCGCTGCAGCCCGCAGGAGGCGCACTCGATGAAGCGGTAGCCCTCGCGCAGGAACTTGTACCGGAAGCGACGGCCAGAACAGCACGGGCACGGAGCCAGGCCGGCACCGAGGATGCTGTCGCGCACGATGGCCCCGAGCGGACGCCCCTCGGCCGCGATCTCCTCCGGGCGAGGGGCCGCCTCGGGCTTTGTCGGGTCGGCCTGCATCACCCGCTCGGCGGCGGCCAGCACCTCGGCCGGGCGGATCCGCTGCATGCACACGTTGTCTCCGGCGCAGGGCGGATCGTCCGCATGGTAGAGGCAGGGGCTGCAGAGGATCGGGTGGTGGACGATCTCGACGCCGGGCTGGGTGCTCCCGTAGTGGCGGGGGTCTCCCGGGCCGAAGAGGGCCACCGTCGGACGCCGCAGGGAGAAGGCCATGTGCATGGGCCCGCTGTCGTTCGTGACGACGCAGGCCGCCCGCTCCATCAGCACCAGGAACTCCGCGAGGGAGAGGCGGCCGGATGCATCGACGACGCCCTCGCGCGTCTCGGGGCCGAGACGCTCGACCAGATCGGCCACGTGGGGCGCCTCGCTGGGTGCGCCGGACAGTACGACCAGGCGACCGCTCTCGACGAGCGACTCGATCACCCGGACGAAGTTGGGGATCGGCCAGCGGCGCTCGATCAGGAGGTCCGACGCGTTCGCGTTGACGATCACCGGTGCCTCGTCCGCACGAGCGCCGGCGAGCTCCTGCCAGCGGGTCTCGAAGGAGCTTCGAGCGGACTCGTCGACGCGCAGGCGGCCGAGCTCGTCGTCGTCGCCCAGGCCTCCCGACGCATCGATGGCGTGACCCAGCTGCAGGTACAGCTTGCGGATCGGCTGGCTCGTGTTGAAGAACACGAGGTGGGTGTAGATGCCGAGCTTGAAGCGTGCGGAGGTGCGGTAGAAGCCGCCGCGGTTGCGCGCCAGGCTCAGGAGCGAGACGAGCGCGGCGTAGAAGGAGTACACCTCGAGATCGAGGTAGACGTCGGGGCGCCGGCGCATCAGCGAGAGCACCGTCCCGATGCTCGTGCGCAGGAGCGAGCCGAAGCTCCCCTCGTCCACGTAGAGGGCTTCGTCGACGTGCTCGAGGTGGCCCATCAGCCCGGCGTTGGAACGCGACGTGACGAAGACGAGGCGCGCGTTCGGGAAGCGTTCGCGCAGGGAGCGCAGGAGCGGAGTGGCCTGGATGATGCTCCCCATGCCGACGAACTTCGAGACGACGACCGTGCGCACGGCCTCGGCCTCGAGGGTGTGGTTGCGCCGCAGGACCCTGCCGAGGACGCGCGCAACCACGTTCAGCAGGATGGAGAGCGGCTGACCCACGACGCGGTCGACGCGGATCTTGGTGCGGGTGTTCAAGCTTCCCTCCGCGGGGAGGGCATGGTAGCTTGCGCCCCCCTCGAGCCCAAGGATTCCGGGCACATACGGCCCCCGGCGTGGCCTCGTGAGCCATCAGCGCAAAGAGGGCGGAGAAGGCCAATCAGGCAACTCGCGTGCATGGCATGAGCACCGGATCGGCAGCCAGTCCGCCCTCGCACGTCGGACGCATGGTTCGGCTGCGCTGGCTTGCGATGGCGCTCGCGGCCGCGCTCGCGCTCTGCGCCTGCGACTCGGCGCCGGCGCCCACGACCGAGCCGCGCCCGGCTCCGCAGGCCGACCCGCGGCCAGAGGAACGCCGGCCCAACCTGCTCGTGATCCTCGCCGACGACCTCGGCTGGAACGACGTCGGCTATCACGGAAGCGAGCTTCGCACGCCGCACCTCGATGCCCTGGCCCGCGAAGGCCTGCGCGCCGAGCACTTCTACGTCCAGTCGGTCTGCAGCCCGACACGCGCCGCGCTCCTCACCGGCCGCTACCCGCTGCGCTACGGCCTCCAGGACGGGCCCGTCTGGCCGTGGGCCGAGCGCGGGCTCGACCCGGAAGAGGAGACTCTCGCAAGCGGGTTGCGCGCCGCGGGCTATGCGACCGCCCTCGTGGGCAAGTGGCACCTGGGGATGAGCGCGCCTCACGACCTGCCGACGCGCCGGGGCTTCGACCACTTCTACGGACACCTGAGCGGACAGATCGACTACTTCACGCACCAGAACCAGGGCGGGCTCGACTGGCGCCGCGGCGAAGAGCCCGTCCGCGAGGCGGGCTACAGCACCGACCTCCTGGCCGACGAAGCCGTCCGCCTGCTCCGCGAGCGGGATCCCGAGCGGCCGCTCTTCCTGCTGCTCGCCTTCAACGCTCCCCACACGCCGCTCCAGGCGCGGGAGGCGGATCTCGAGGCGCTGGCCCTATCGGCCACGGGCCCGCGGCGCACCTACGCGGCCATGGTCGAGCGCATGGATCACGCGATCGGTCGGGTGCTCGCCGCCGTGCGCGAGGCGGGCATCGCCGACGACACCCTCGTGCTCTTCACCAGCGACAACGGCGGCAAGGTGCGGGCGGGGGCGCGCAACCGGCCGCTGCGCGGCGGCAAGGGCTCCCCATACGAAGGCGGCGTCCGCGTCCCCGCGATCTGGTCCTGGCCCGGACGCATCGAGGCCGGCTCGCAGTCCGACCTGCCGATGCACGCGGTCGACGTGCTGCCGACATTCCTGCACCTCGCCGAGGCCACGACCGCCGTCGCCATCGACGGAGTCGACCTGAGCGGGGCCCTCACCGGGGAGGCCGCCCTGCCCTCCCCCGACCGCACGCTCCTCCTCGACCTCGGCCAGCGCACCGCGGCCGCCCGGAGCGGGCGCTTCAAGCTCGTGGTCCAGGGCGATCGCACGGGGGAGCCGCGCGCGGCGCTCTACGACCTGGCCAACGACCCGAGCGAGCGCAACGACGTGTCGGCCGACCACCCCGAGGCCACGGCCGCCCTGCAGGCGCAGCTCGCCGCCTGGGACGCCGAGGCCGTCCCCTCGGTCGTGGCCCCGCCGAGGCCTCCCCCCGGCTTCACGGCGCCTCCCATCTGGGGTCCGGTGGGGGGCCCGGTCGGCACGACCGAGTAGCCGGGGCGTCCTCCGCTAGCGACGGCGATCGGGGCGCGCGAGCGGCGCCCCGGCTGCGAGCTGGCGCGCATCCACGCAAACGGCATCCGGCGTCCAGTCGCGGTCGCAGCAGCGGCACGACTCCGGGCGCATGCGAGTCCCGCCGGCGTAGGTCACGTACTCGTGACCGAGCGCGGCGCACGACGCCTCGCACTGCCGCAGCCCCTCCCGGCCGTGCCACAGGGCGAAGCCGAACACCGCGGCGATCAGCATCAGCACGACGGGCGAGCTGTACGTTGCGCGGACCATCCCGCGATAGGCGGCGTAGCTGCTCGTGTAGCGCACGGCGACTCCTTCGCCGGTGCGTCTCGTCCGGGCGGGCCGGACGCTTGAGCCGGTGGATCAGATCCGCCGGACCGGGGGAGCGGCTCCGTCGACCAGCGCCAGCACCTCGGAGAAGCCGTCCTCGAGACAGCGTCCGAACAGCTCGGGATCGGTGACGGCCGCGGGGTCGAGGTTGACGCCGATGCAGGCCGTCTCGCCGTGGCTGATCAGGGTGATCATCGTCGCGCAGCCGGGGAGCGGCCCGAAGCCGTAGACCCGCTCGATCTTGGCGCCCGCGATGTAGAGATCCTCGCGCGATCCGGGCACGTTGCTCGCCTGGAGATCGTTCGACTGGGTGAGGCTGCCGGAGAGGCGCGTGATCACGGGAGCGGGCAGGCGCGAGAGCACCGGGGCGACCACCGACATGCCGTCGAGCGCGGCCTCGCCCCGGGCCGCGCGCACCATCTTCCCCATCGCGCGCATCCGCTCGGCGGGGTCTGCGACGCCGACGGGAGCGGCGAAGCGGGCACCGGTGAAGCGGTTCCCTCCTTCCGGGTCGTCCTCCCGCCGCACCGAGATCGGAATGGCGATGGGCATCGTGTCGATGCGCCGCCCCTTCTTGTCGTGGTACAGGCGGAAGGCGCCGAGCAAGGCGGCCAGGAAGGCGTCGTTGAGGGACGAGTCGGCGGCCTTCGCCGCGGCGCGCAGGTCACGGAACGCCACGTCCATCGCGAGGAAGCGCCAGGAGAGGCTCCGGCGTCGCAGGAGCGGCGAGCCGTCGGTGTCGGGCTCGGCGAGCACGCGAGACATCGAGGCCGCGAAGCGCGCGGCGCCGGTCGCCGTGCGCAGCGGGTGGCGCAGCGCGCCCAGGAGCGTGCCCACGTTGTCGGCGGCGGCACCCGCGACGGCGCGGGTGTCGCGCATGAGCTGCTCCACCAGCACGTCGCGCGGCGTCTTCCACTCGGGGGACGGCGGGCGCGGCTGGCGCTTGCGAGGATTGTGCTCCCGGGTGCGCGAGTGCAGCTGGGAGAAGAGCTGGAAGCCGCCCATCCCGTCCGTCGTCGAGTGGTGCATCTTGAGCAGCAGCCCGCCGCGGCCCTCGGGCAGGCCCTCGAAGAGCACGGCCTCGAGCGGGGGCCGGGCGCGATCGAAAGGCGTCATCGCGATCTGCTCGGCCGCCGCGAAGGCCTCGCGCCAGCCGCCGCCCTCCGGGATCACCTGGCGGCGGACGTGGTAGTGGAGGTCGAACTCGGGATCGTTCACCCACACCGGGTTGCCCACCCCGAACGACGGCTCGACCACCTTCTGGCGGAAGCGGGGGACCATGCGGCTCCCCCACTCGCAGGCGGCGACGAAGCGGTCCCACTCGGGCACGCAGTCGAGCACCTCGAAGCTCGTGATCGTCGATCGCAGGTGGGGATCCGACTCGGCCCGCCACATCAACGCCTCGAGGGCGTTCATCTCGCGAGCCGTACCCCAGTCGAGCGGCTGGTCGGCGGTCTCGGAATCGACGGCTTCGGGCGAAGGGCCGGAATCGCTCATGGCGTCTCCTCGAGGTCGCGCAGTGCGAATGGCGAGGGTACGCCCCCGCCACGGGCGGGGCCAGCAGGGCTCCCCGCGCGGCTCTCCATACGGCGTCTGGGATAGCATCACGCCATGGGGTCGGCGTCGCGCATGCAGGTGCTCACCTTCCGGGGGCCCGGAACGGAGCTCGAGATCGAGGAGCGGCCGATCCCGAAGCCGGGCGCCGGCGAGGTGCTGCTGCGCGTCCGAGCCTGCGGGATCTGCCGCACCGACCTCCACATCCTCGACGGCGAGCTCACCGAGCCGCATCTGCCGCTGGTGCTCGGGCACCAGATCGTGGGCGAGGTGGTGGAGGCGGGACCCGACGCCGAAGGCCTCGAGCCCGGCCGCCGCGTGGGGGTCCCCTGGCTCGCGACCACGTGCGGCGCCTGTCGCGCCTGTCGCAGCGGCCGCGAGAACCTCTGCCCCGAGGCGCGCTTCACCGGCTACCACCGCGACGGCGGACTGGGCGAGTACTGCACCGCGGCCGCGAGCAGCTGCCTCCCCCTTCCAGAGGGAGAGCCCGAGGAGCAGATCGCCCCGCTGCTGTGCGCCGGCCTGATCGGCCACCGCGCGCTGCGCATGGCCGGGGACGCGCGCCGCATCGGCTTCTACGGCTTCGGCGCCGCGGCGCACATCCTGACCCAGGTCGCCGCCTTCGAGGGGCGCGAGATCTACGCCTTCACCCGCGCGGGCGACACCGAGAGCCAGGGCTTCGCGCGCGAGCTCGGAGCCTGCTGGGCCGGCGCCTCCGAGGACGCGCCGCCCGAGGAGCTCGATGCGGCGATCCTCTTCGCCCCCGTCGGTGGCCTCGTGCCCCTGGCGCTGCGCGCCGTGGCTCCGGGCGGCACCGTCGTCTGCGCCGGGATCCACATGAGCGACATCCCGAGCTTCCCCTACTCGCTCCTCTGGGGCGAGCGCACCCTCTGCTCGGTCGCCAACCTCACGCATCGGGACGGCGAGGAGTTCCTGGCGCTCGCACCCCGGGTGCCCGTGCGAACCGCGGTCACGCGCTACGCGCTCGCCGATGCGCCCCGGGCCCTCGAGGACCTGCGCCACGGCCGCTTCCAGGGCGCCGCGGTGGTGGTGCCCTAGCCGTCGACGCGGCGGCGAGCCCCGAGTGCGAGCATTGCGCCCGCGAGAGCGACGAGCGGCCCCGGCTCGGGCACGGCCCGGATCCGGAAGCGCGCCGAGACGGCCTCGTGGTCCGACAACGGCAGGCCCTCGGAGTCGGAGAAGAGCTCGTTCTCGACCTGGTAGTCGATGGGCTCGAGGGACACGAGCCCACTGCTGCGGTAGAAGATGCGGTCGATGATCTCGCAGTCGGGCCCTTCGAAGCCGTCCGGCGGGCAATCGTTCAGACGCGGCCCTACCGACGGCAGCACGCCCCCCCGCGACAGCTCGATCCAGACCTCGGAGAGCGCCAGCTCGGTCAACAGCTCGGGGAGGATGTCGCCCTCGCGCGTGTAGCGGCTGTTGGTGTCGCCGCCGATCAGGATCGCGCGATCGGCCGAGAAGACCTCGGCAAACGCGATCAGCTGGCGGAAGTTGTCCTGGCGGGCCGCGATGTCCTCGTCGGCGCCGCCGGCTTCGGCGTGGAGGTTGTAGACGTCGACCGAGAGCCCCGGCCCGAAGTCGTGTCGGGCCACGCTGAA
>JASJCN010000141.1 GCA_030065975.1 Myxococcota bacterium | reverse complement strand
CGGGACAACGCCGGCACCGGGATCCGGGCCGGTCGCGGCACGCTGGTGACCGACTCGCAGATCATCTCGAACGGCGGGGGCGGCCTGTCCGCCTCCTCGGATCCGGTCACCTTCCGGGGCTGCCACATCGAGCGGGTCGGCGGCGCGACCGTCGATGGGGCGCTCCCGCTCGGGGGCAACTTCTGCGATGACGGCCGCTGCTCCCGCGTGTCGAGACGCCGCTACTACCTGACCTTCGACCCCGTCCGGGGAGACGAAGCGACTAGCGCCTGCGACCCCGGCTTCCACATGGCGTCGATCTACGAGCTGGCCGGCCTGTCCGACTTCTCCTACGACCAACGCGGGCTGATCACCCTCGACAGCGGCTTCGGTCCTCCCGCGGGTGGCTACGCGCTCGCTGGGGGCTGGGCACGCACCGGCTTCGGCTCGATCAACCTGGACAACTGTCGGGCGTGGACGTCCTCGGATTCCTTGGATGCGGCTTGGACGTACAGGCTGACCCCGTACCCGCCGCTCTCCGAGGCGTGGCCCTGGGAACACCAGGCCGTCCCGTGCAACGAGCTCAGGCGCGTCTGGTGCATCCAGGACTGACGCAAGGGACCGGCAGGCGGGACCTGGCGGTCAGCGCTGCTCCACGAGCTCGACGCGGCGGTTCAGAGAACGGCCGGCCTCGCCGGGGCAACCGCGGGACGAACGTCTACAGGTTCGGACTTCCTCGCTCTCGACGACTTGCGGCGCTTGGAGCCGGGTTCCATCCCCGCCGCCCCGAGGGCTGCCCGTCGAGGCCTGACTCGCTCTAGGGGCCCGGCACCGGGCAGGGCAGGCCGTCGCAGACGTTCGGGCCGAGCGGTGTGGTGCTCTGGATGTCGCCGCCCAGATTGTTCTCGAAGAGGCAGGCGTGGACGCCGCCGGGGCCGTCCACGCCCGTCTCTCCGTTCTGCGCTGCCGTACACTGCGAAACCAAGGCGTCCACGAGCTTGAAGCCGGAGCGCGAGCTGCGGCTCGCGGTGACGTTGGTTGCCGTACAGCCCGTTCGCAGGTCGTAGCCGTGGGTTGCGTTCCAGCTTGCAGTCGAGTTCGTGATGGCGCACTGGAAGAGGGCTTCGAAGCCCATGCGCGCGTGACGTGACGACGTGACCTGGTGGAAGCTCCCGCCGGATCCGCCATTCACGCCCGAGTTGCTGCTCAGGGTGAGGACGGCGTTGCGAACCGTCGCCCCGTCGTCCAGGAGGAGGCTGGCACCCCCCGTGTGGCTGATGTGAAGATCGGCGATGCGAGCGCCCACGCCGGCGTCGATTCCGCCGCCGGCCATGCCGGTGATCCGGCCGTTGCGCACCTCGAGCCGGTCTGCGGCGCCCGCGATCGCGCGTGCGCCACTCGTGTTTGCGCAGGTGACGTCATCGGGCAGGACCAGGCCGCTCTCGATTCGTGTGGACAGCGTGCACACGTTGGTGCCTTGGATCCCGAAACCGTTGAGGTCGATGCTCACGTCCTCGGAGAGGACTTCGATCACCGCGGTCTCCGTCTTGGGCTGAGTGAGGTCGCTCGTCAGCCGGTAGCTTCCCGGCTGGCTGAGGGTCACCGGATAGCCCGGTGCGTCCCCCGGCGTGATGCCCCCTGCCAGTGCTCCCTGGTGGCTGATCTCGCGCACTCCGTCCACCGCCCACGCCACCAGGGGGAGCATGAACACGAGCCACGCCGCAGCGATCGCCTTCCGCACGTCGGATCTCCTTCGGGTAGGACGGTCCGAAGCGCTGCAAAGCGGGTGCCGCTCGAGGGTGCCCGAGGAGAGCCCCTGCCACGGGTTTGTCCCATCGCGCCACACTCTCGTGAGCGAGCGCGGGTCCCCCGGGACAGATCGTGTCCCGGTCGTACGGTTGCAGGCGAGCACTGGCAGCGGACCCGATCAGGGGCCGTTGCAGGCGCCTCCGCGAGAAGCCCGTGCCACCCGCAGGACGTCGGCTGCGTCGATGCGCCCGTCGTTGGCGTCGGGCGCGACGTCGGCGTTCGCCTCGGTGTTGGGACCCGGGTCGAGTGATCCGTCCACGATGCGGCTCACGAGCAGCACGTCGGCCGGATCCACCTGGCCGTCGCCGTTCAGGTCGCACGGGGCATCGGGCCCCCAGGCGCTGGCCAGCGCCACCTCGCTTCCGTCGGGGTTCTGGACCCGCACCTCCGCCGGGCCGATCACGCCGGCGGGGATCACCACGGAGAGGCGCGTGGAGGCGAGCCAGGTCACCTGCGCCGCCACGCCCCCGACGAGTACCGTGGCTGCCGGGTCGAAGCCTGCCCCCACCACTTCGACGCTCGCCCCCGGTACGCCGGTGGCGGGCACCACGTCTCGCACGCCGAAGACGGCTGAGACGGCATCGAGCAGGAACAGGCCCTTGCGCATGTCGCCCACGAGTACGCGCCCGCTCGGCAGGTCGCCGAAGGGACCCCACGCGCCGATCAGGCTGTTGCCGGGGTCGAAGGGGTGCGTGTCGAAACTCCCAAGCAGGGCTGCGTCCGGCAGGTCGTGGATGTCGAAGATCTCGAGTCCACTGCGGTAGTTCGCCTCGTAGACGAGGTCGCCCACGACGGCGAGGTTGTGGTCCGTGGACTCGCCGCCGCTGCCGAACTCGCCCGCGAAGTACGGCGCATCGAGGTCCTCGATGTTGATCACGATCGTGCGGGTGGGCTCGTCCGACGGGCCCAGGATCCCCTCGTCGAGCTCGTCGTTCAACAGGAAGTACCGGCCGTCTTCTGTGGTCTCGCCCTGGTGGGTGTAGAAGAGCCGCGGATAGGTCGCGGTGCCGCGCTCGGTGAAGACCGGAGCGCCCCCCGGGACCGGTCGGGTGACCTCGAAGATGCGCACCCCCTCGAAGGCCGCCGACACGAACAGGAGCTCGAGCCCCGCGTGTGGTCCTTCGCTGAAGGTGCGGGCCTCGATATCGTGGACATGCAGGGTCGGCTCGCCCGTCCAGGGGCCTCCTGTGTCCACTCCGTCGCCGAACACACCGAGATCCACGGGCGGATCCAGGGAGAGATCGAGGACGCCGAAGCCGAGCTCGTCGGTGCCGAACGGGCCCCCGGAGATCTCCCCGCCGAGGGAGGCGTAGGCGAGCTTCGAGACCGGATCGATCGAGAGGTTGTGGATGCCCGAGCCTTCGGGGGGCGTGCCGCCGACGGGCGTCCACGGGAGCACGTATTCGTCGAGCTCCGCGTCTGCGAGCGATAGCACGTCGCCCCGCGGCGCCGTGTCGATGCCCGAGAGGTCGACCACCTGGAGGAGACTGCGGTCGCCCTCGGTGGTGGGCGTCTCGCCCACGATGTAGGCCCGGTCGCCCAGGATCTTCAGATCGCGGTGCGCCTCGGGCTTGGCATTGGTGGGGAGCGGGACCTCGAAGACGATCTCCAGGGTGTCGTCTGGCAAGACCTCGGCGATGACCGATCCGCCCATGTGTCCGAACAGGGCGTACTCGCGTCCACCTTGCTCGTAGCCCCAGACGTCGTTGCCGATGAAGCCGGCGCTCCACAGGGAGAGCTTCTCGAGCGGGAGTCGGTCGAGCAGGTCGACCCCGCTCGACTCGAAGACGAGCAGCCCCGCCACGTCGCCCGCCGGATCCGGACCGTTGGAGACGACCACGTCCACCTCGTTGCGCACACCGGCCGGGACGATCGCCCGGATCTCCTCGTCGGACACGAAGTCCAGGTCCGCCGGCGGCACCGTCACGCCGCCGATCGAAACCTCGTGGCCCACGGCGAAGCCACCGCCCCGGATCGTGATCTCCTGGCCCGTGCTCGCCTCGACCGGGGCGACGTCGATCACGTGGAGGTCGGGACAGCCTCGGCCATCTGCGAAGGCGTCGAAGCCGTGGTTGCGGAGTCCCTGGCATAGGGCCCGATAGTTCTGTGACTCCGTGGCCGGGTTGCCGTCGTCGTCGTCGAACAAGAACGAGCCTTCGAAATGCTGCTCGGCCTGGACGAAAGGATCGGGGTCGAGGGGGAGCCCGAGGGGCGTCGGCGCGGACGTGCGACCCAGATGCCAGAGGGCGAGCGCGGTGCCGAGGGCTGCGTCGGCGTCCACCCCTTCTATGACCTGAATTGCCTCGTGGACGTCCCAGTAGACGCCCGCGAGGAGCTCCCGGTGGACGCCGGCCGACGCCTGCCGGTCATTCTCGGCGTCGCGGTTGAAGTCTGCACAGGTTCCGACGCCCCCTCCCGGCAGGAGGCCGTTGGCGATGCCCGATCGGCCGATCGTGAGCGCCGAGAGGGCATCCGAGTCGCCTTCCCAGGACAGCTCCTGCCCCAGAACGTTCGAGCCGCTGCGATCGAAGCCGTAGATCGCATCGACCAGGTAGTGGCCATACTCGTGGACCACGATGCTGCGTTCGGTGGAGCTGCCCGCGAAGAGCAGGCCGTAGCGGTCGCTCACCGCGTTCGTGACGTACTCGCCGATCGCGAGCGTCGGCGTGTCGACGTGTACCGGGAGTGGCTCGGTGCCGCGCGCGGTGGTGCGCAGCACGGCGTCGAGGCCCGGGTCGACGGAGACGAGCTGGTCGACCAGGACGCCGATGTTGGTGAAGGCGCTCCGCTCGCTCAACGACGAGGATCCGTCCGACCGCGTCACGTTGTCGTTCCAGACCACGGTGTTGTTGACCCCGGCGACCATCGCGGGCCGGGGATGGCACTCCGGGTCGCCGTTGGACGCGATGCAGGCCAGACGGAGAACGTCGAGGACGACGGGGTTGAAGCCGCCGCCGATTACGAGCTGGTCCACCTTCGCGAAGGGCCCGACCAGGTCCATCACGAAGTGGAAGGTGTCCGGTGGATCCAGGGGGTCGATGGTCGCGGGCACGAAGCCCGGATCCTGGATCGAGAGGTCCGGGTCCGCCGGGTCGAAGGAGAAGGTGCCGTCGGGCGCAGTCTCCGCGCGACCGTAGTAGGTGGCACCATCCGGGTGCGAGAAGAACTCGACGAACAGGTGAGAGACGGGGCGGGTGGCCTCCGCCTCGCAGGTGAAGGCGTCCACCACCTTGGCCGTCACCCGCCCTGTGACGTCGAGCGCTCCCGCCTGCTCGGGCCCGAGGAGGGCTGCGCCCGCCAGGAGCAGGACCGGAAGGCCCGTTCGCCGGCGCATCAGCGTACCCCGGTGAGGACGGCCTGGCCGGCCATGGGGTTGCCGTCGACGTCGTAGAGCGTGCCGGTCACGCTGAAGTCCGCCGCGAGGTTGGCCGGGTCGACGCGGCCGAGGGCCGGATCGAAGGGGTCGACGAGCGCGAAGACGATGCCCAGACTGGCGCCCTTCGCCTTGGGGTTCGTCCACTGGATGTCGACGAAGCCCGCAGTCTCGTTGTTCTCGAAGCTGAGGGTTGCCGGGTCGCCCTCGAGCCACGTGTCGATGAACACGCCCTGGATCGTGACCTTGGCCGGGTCGGGATCGGGACGGTAGTCGAGGCGGACCGACGCGGCCCCGGCCTTGTTCGGAATGACCATCATCAGAGTCGGGCTCGGATAGATCCAGCGGCCGAACTGGGAGATGTCGTCATCCGGGTTCGGAAAGACGTCGATCAACTCCGTGAACTGCCCGAGGAAGCCTCCTTGGGAGAGTTTCGGCAGGACGTGGATGGTCTGGTCCAGGTGGGTGCGCGGGCCGAGATCCTCGCCGTAGGTGGAGGGATGGGTCTGGGAGGGGCTCGTCCTCCGCTTGCGCTGGTAGTAGATGTCGTAGTCGCCCTCGGGCGTGTCCGGATCGGTGATCTCGAGGAGCGCCACGATCTGGGTCAACCCGAGCGAGGGCGCTGCGGGCCCCACCGACGTGCGGGCGATGGACCGCGTCTCCAGGGGGTAGATGGCACCGCTCTGCGTATCCTCTAGCTCGAATAGCAGCGCGCCTCGCTGGTCGTCGTACACGCCGAGGTCGCGAAGCGCCTGGCTCTCGAAGCCCATGTCCTGGTTCCGCCACTCGCTGTCCAAGGCCAGTCCGAAGCTGGACCCAGCCTGGGCCGAGAGCGGTACCGGTGCGCCAGAGCAGCCGATGATGCCTCCGAACCCCAGCACTGCGGTCAGCAGCACCGACAGGCGTAGGGAAGACCCTCTGCCGGACGGGGTAGGCGGGGTCGGTTCGAGGTGTACGGATCGCGCGTGCATCGGGTTCCCTCCGGGAGCGGGCCGCAACCGCGGGGCGGGCAGCACCTGCGCTTCACCATACGAGGTCGCGTGCGCGCCCCATCTTCAACATTCGTTCAACAATCGCTGAGCGAAGCCGGAGCGGGGAGTGATCCAGCCCTCATGGTTCTCTGGACGCGTTGTATGATCTCGACGTGGACGAGCCCTCCGACGACGGGTGCATCTATCGCTTCGGCGACTTCGATCTGGATCCGCGCCTCCGCGCACTCCGCCGGGGCGGGCAGGCCGTTCCCTTGGCCCCGCTCCCGTTCAGTGTGCTGGTGCACCTGATCGAGCACCGCAGCCGGGTGGTCGGCAAGCGTGAGCTGCTGGAGCGTGTCTGGAGACGTCAGCACGTCAGCGACTCCGCCCTGCCGACTTGCATCCGCAGCTTGCGAGCGGCGCTAGGCGACTTGGACTCCCCCCCGGGCATCGTGACGACGGTACGCGGGGTGGGCTATCGCTTCGCGGCGCCGGTGGAGGTGGAGCGACCCGGCTCGGAGCGGACCGGGCCGCCCGGCGACTTCGTCGGTCGAGCTCGTGAGCTCGATGTGCTCCGCACGGAGCGGGCCACGGCGCTGGCGGGCCGTGCGCGGGCCGTCTTCCTGGTGGGCGAGCCCGGGATCGGCAAGACCCGACTGGTCGAGGAGTTCGTCCGCCAGCCCTTCCGGGAGGACGCTCGTCTGCTCGAGGGCCATTGCCTGGAGGGCGAGGGCGCGCCCCCCTTCTGGCCCTGGACCCAGGTCCTCCAAGCGGCGGGTGGCGCGGAAGGCCTCTCCGGCCTCCTCGGGCGCGCCGGCCACGGTGTCGTGGCGGCCCCCGTGGGAGAGCGTTTCCGCCTCTTCGAAGAAGTCTCCACCGGGTTGCGGTCGCTGGCGGAAGCTGGCGGGCTGGTGGTCGTACTCGAGGATCTGCACCGCGCGGACGTCCCTTCGCTGCGGCTGTTCGAGTTCGTGCTTGCGGAGCTGCGCGCGACGCCCGTGCTCTTCATCGGGACCTACCGAGACGCGGATCTCGGTCGCGACGCCGCACGGGCCTCGGCCCTGGGCCGGATCGCCCGGGGCGCCGAGAGCCGCTTCCTCGAGCTCGAAGGGCTGAGTCTGGGCGAGGTGAGGGAGCTCGCGCAGATCCGCACCGGACGGCCCGCCACCGACGGGGTCGTGAGCCGCCTCCATGAGCAGAGCGGGGGCAACCCCTTCTTCGTCACCCACCTGGTGAACGCGCTGGCGACCTCCTCGGTCGCGGGTCCGAAGGTGCTCGCACGTCTGCCCCGCGGCCTGCGCGATGCAATCGCCGAACAGCTGGCCGTTCTGCCGGAGCGGGACCGGGAGATCCTACGGCGAGCCGCGGTGTTCGGCCGGGAGTTCGAGCGTGCCGCACTGGCGCGCCTGTGCCCCTCTCCGCTCCTCGTCGATCCCGCCTTGCACGCCGCCGAGGAGGCTCACGTGCTGGTGCCGGGGCGGGCTCCGGGGACGCACCGCTTCTCCCACATGCTGGTACGCGACGTACTCTTCGCCGAGGTCGCCCCGGAAGAGCGACCGGCGCTTCACGAGGCTGCCGGGGCCGCTCTCGAGAGACTCCACCGGAGCGACCCGGGGGCGTGGCTGCCGGTGCTCGCCTACCACTTCGCGGAGGCGATCCCGAAGGTGGGCGCCGAAAAGGCACTGCGCTACGCGAGGGAGGCGAGCGCCGACGCGCTGCATCGCCTGGCCTACGAGGAGGCGGTCGAGCACGGGCAGCGCGCGCTCGCCATCGCCGAAGAGCATGATGCCGAGGACGCGACGCGCTGCGAGATCCTGCTCGCTCTGGGCGATGCGCAGGGCCGCGCCTGTCGACGCCCGGAAGGCACGAAGACCCTGCTGCGCGCCGCTCGCATGGCGCGCCGCATCGGTGCCGCCACGCATCTCGCCGAGGCCGCGTTGCGCTTCGCTCCCGGGTTCTTCGCCGTGGAAGCCGGCATCGAGGACGAGGCGCTCGTCTGGCTGCTGCGCGAGGCGCTCACTGTGTTGGGCCCGGCCGACCCGGCCCTCCGCGCGCAACTACTCGGTCGGCTGGCCATGGCACGCTACTGGGTCGCCTCGCGCAAGGAACTCGACGAGTTGCTCGACGAGGCGCACCTCCTGGCAACTCGCCACGGCGACGCGGCGACGCGCGTGGCGGTCCATCAGGCGATGCTGGTAGCGGGATGGAGCGCCGACAACACCGACGAGCGTCTTCAGGCCTCGAAGCGTCTGGTGCGTCTGGCGGAGGAGGCCGGCGACGCCGAGTCGTCCCTGGTCGCCCGCCTGCTGGGGGTGACGACACGGATGGAGCTCGGCGACCTCGGCGGAGTCGAGCGGGGGATCCGGGAGCTCGAGGCGCGCGCCGACGAGGGCCGCGAGGCCTACGGCATCTGGTATGTGCTCTTGCTGAAGGCCATGTGCCACCAGTTCCGGGGCGAGCTCGAGGCTGCGACGCGCTCGGCCGAGGAGTTCCGGGTACTCGGAGAGCGCATCCAGGGCGTGAACGTCGAGCTGAGCCTGGCGGCCTTCAACGGGCTCCTGGCCTGGGAGCAGGGGCACACCGAGGGAATCATGGACCTCGCCACCGAGCTGTCCGATCGCTATCGGCTGATGCCGGTCGTCCGTGCGATCTTGTGTCGGATCCTGCTCGACGTCGGCGCGAAAGACGCCGCACGGGCACAGTTCGAGGAGGTGCTGGCCGATCGCCTGGGCTGCGAGCGGCGCGATCCCCAGTGGCTGTGGACGCACGCCTTCCTGGCGGAGGCGTGCTCCGGGCTCGGGGACCAGGGCCGGGCGGAGCGCCTCTATTCGGCGATGGAGCCGTACGCGGACCGCTACGTGATCGCCGGGTTCGGCGTCATGTGCTGGGGCTCGACCCACCGGCACCTGGGGCAGCTGGCCGCCATGCTCGGCGAGCGGGCTCGTGCCGCTGACCACTTCGAGGAGGCCCTGGCGCGCAACCGCGCAATCGGTGCCCGCCCCTTCGTCGCCTTCACACAGTACGACTACGCGCGGCTCCTCGGAGACGGCAGTCAAGAGCAACGGGTGGACGCGCGCGAGCGGGTGGCATTCGCCGGCCGCGAGGCTCGCGCCATGGGCCTCGCCCGGCTGTCCCGGGCCTGCGACGACCTGGACGCCGCCCTGGTGGCGTAGCCGGTGCCGAGTTGCGTCCGAGGCACTGCGCTGGCGGCGCGAGGTGCCGCATGCTGGGGCTCCCCGAGTTGCGCCGGGGCGAAACGCCTCTGCAGACCACTGGGGCGGCTCGGACGTGGGCCCGCTCGGTGGCACGCCTCCTGCAGCTCTCGTCCCCGAACCCGTTCGCGGGAGATGGAGCTCATGGCGCAGATCACCCGACTCCTGTCGGTCGCAGTCGCAGTCGCGATCGGCGCGAGCGATCCCATCGAGGCCGTCGACGGTGTGATCGAGATCAACCAGGTACGCGCCCTCTCGGGTGGCGTGACGCCCGGCGATTCGCCGGGCTTTCCCGTCACACTGAGCCAGAGCGGGAGCTATGTGCTGACCGGGACCCTGAGCGTGCCGAACGCCGACACCACGGGGATCGTGGTCGAGGCTCCCCGGGTCACCATCGAGCTGAACGGCTTCGGGATCGAGGGGCCGGTGCGTTGTAGCGGGTCGACGGGAGACGTGACGTGCAGCGAGAGCGGCAGCGGCATCGGGATTCATGCTCCGCGCCTGTTTCCACCCGCGTCGACGACGGGAACCACGGTTCGCAACGGCTTCGTCACCGGCATGGGCTCCGATGGCATCTCGCTCCAGCCTTTCTCGCACGTTCAGGGTGTTCTCGCGCAGCACAACGCGGACGAGGGTCTCGTGTTGGGCGATGACTCCCTGGTGACCGACTCGCGCATCGTGCTGAACCGCGGAGACGGACTCCAGGGAGACGCGAGCGTGAGCTTCCGTGGCTGCCGGATTGCCCGTGTCGGCGGGGCCACGGTCAGCGGGGTCACGGACGCCGGCGGCAACACGTGCGACGACCAGCTCTGCTCGGCCGTCCCGAAGCGACGCTACTACCTCACGCGCTTCGCTTCCCCGACCAGCGAGGCCCTCGATGCGTGCGACGAGGGCTTCCACATGGCCTCCCTCTTCGAGTTGATCCAGCCCGCGTCTCTCATCTACGACACGACTCGCGGCTTGCGCGCGCCGGATCAGGGGTCGGGGCCGCCGAGTCGCATCTCCGGCACGATCGATGGCTGGGTCCGGACCGGCTACCCCTTCTCGAACACTCCTACGACTGGCAAGGGCAACTGTCTCGGATGGACGAGCGACTCTCCCGACGACTCGGGAACGACCGCCGGGCTGGAGGATGTGTGGGATGCGACCGAGTCCAGTTGGCCCTGGAGATTCCTGACGCGCACCTGCGACTCAGAGCGTCGGGTCTGGTGCGTCCAGGATCAGTACTGATGAGCGGCCGATGCTTGCATCGCTGTTCGCACGTCCATCGGCTGGCCCTGCTTGCATGAGCACCACACAGAGACTCGCCTGCCTTCTGGCATTCGTGGCCGTGGCGGGATGTGGGGGAACTCCCGAGCCGCCCCACGACCTGGGCCCGTTGGGCTGGAGCGAGGTCGAAACGCGCCTCGCGGAGCGCATCCAGGAAGAGCTCGACCGCGGGGTCGCTTCGGTGAGCATCGCCGTCGTCGACGACACGCGCCTTGCCTGGGCTCAGGGTTTCGGCCTCGCGCACCCCGAGCGCGGGACACCCGCTTCGGCCGACACCCTCTACGAAGCGGGCTCCGTGGCGAAGCTCTTCACCGCGATCGCCGTGATGCAGCTCGTCGAGACGGGACTCGTCGACCTCGACGCGCCGCTCTCGACGTATCTGCCGGAGTTCCACGTCGAACCTCCGCTCCTCGCAGACGAGGGCTGGAGCGTCGAGCGGATCACCGTGCGTTCCCTTCTCACCCACCACTCGGGCCTGCCGGGAGACCTGCTGTGGCCCGCCGCCGCGTCCCCCTCCGGACAGCCGCCGTATCGCCGTCTCCCCGAGAGACTCCGCAGCGAGCACGCAGCGACGCCGCCCGGCTTCGTCCACGCCTACTCGAACCTGGGCTTCGGTCTGCTGGGTCTTCTGGTGGAGCGCGTGTCGGGACGGGACTTCGCGAGCCACGTGCGAGAGCGCGTCCTGGTTCCCGCCGGGATGGCCCAGGCCAGCTTCTCACCCGACGCCGCGGCCGCCCTCGCAGTCGGCGACAACGAGGGCGAGGCGCAGGGCCCGAGCGTGGGAGCCGTGGAGCCAGAGGGCTCGCTCGTCGCAAGCGCTCGTGAGCTGGGCGCGTTTCTGCGCTCGATCCTCGCCCACGCCGCCGGCGCCGAGGCGACCCTGCTCGAGCGCGAGACGCTCTTGGAGATGTGGCGCCGCCAGAACGGCCAGGTTGCCCTGGATCTCGACCTCGCCGTCGGCTTGAGCTGGGGCCTCTCGGAGCATCCGGACGCGGGCCGCATCGTCGGTCACGACGGCGCGACCTTCCAGCAGCGCGCCGAGCTCTGGCTCTCGCCGGAGCAGCGCGTGGGCGTGGCGCTGCTGTCCAACTCCCTCGAGGCGGACCTGAGCGACATCGCCCACGAGGCGCTGGGCCTTGCAGCAAGGGCCCGGACGGGTGCGCCCGCGTCCAACGCGGAGCCGCGGGCTGCGGGCCTTCAGATCGGCACCCCGATCCTGGCGGAGCTCGTCGGCCCCTATGACACCGCCCTCGGGATCGCGTTCTTCGAGGCGCAGAGGGGCAGTCTGCGAGCCGGCGAGTTCCCGGTCTGGCTCGAGATGCGTCCCACGCCCCAGGGGACCTTCCGTCTCTTCGAGAGCTGGCTCGGCCTCCTGCACCGGCAGCCCGCAGCGCTCTCCGAGCTCGAGCTCTCCTTCGATCGCATTGGCGACCACGAGGTCCTGGTGGCGTGGAGCAGGGGACGGCGCAGCCTTGCGGGAACCCGCCTCGTTCGCCCTCGTGTGCCGGACCGTTGGCGCGAGCGCACGGGCACCTACCGGTCTCACGCCGCCGAGGGGGACCTGATCGTCGAGCGCATCGAGCTCGAGCTGGAAGAGGGCTTCCTCGTCTCGCGCATCGAGCTGGGCGTAGGCGACGTATCACTCGAGATGGCGCTCGCCCCCGTCGATGCCCAGCGCGCCGTCGTGCTCGGCGTCGGCCGCAACCGTGGCGACGTGGTCCACTTCGATGATCGAGGCGGGGAAACGCTGCTGCGCTTCTGGGGCGCGGAGTTCGTGCGCGAGCGCTGATCGCGCTGAAGAGGCGATCGAGGCGCCAGGCGCCAGCGGGGGTGCTCCCGCACGGCGGGGTCGAAGGTGGACGCTGCGTGTCGAGGACGTCACTTCCCTCGTTGCACCAGTGGCAACGGTACGATGCGTGCCGACGACAACGACGAACCTCGCTGCCTGTCTGAGATCAGTGCCAGCGGCGTCCGTCCCACGGACGCGGGTTGCAGCGGCACGCCCACGACCTGGTCCACCTCGAGGTCCGCTCGACGGAAGAGTTCGCCGGCCTGAGTACCGTCCGCGCCGGCAGACCTAACAGATTCTTGAGGCATAACGCCCCATTTGGACATCGCGATCCTCGAGTTCGCGCTAGCGTGCAATGGCCGCGCGGAGTCGGTTACGTCTCACGCATGAGTCTGTGACGCGGGGGCGCGCGAGGAGCCTAAGATGGACACAGACACGGCGGAAGCGGAAGAGAACCTGGAGTCGACCACTCCCCCCTCCCGACGGGGAAGGACCCCGGTGAGTTCTCTCGCCTTGATTGCATTCGCGCTCCTGACCTACGGCGTTTCTGGCCACGAGATCGCGACACGAGCCCCGGAGCCGAGTCTTCGGGATCTCCTGAACGAGCTCGCAGAGCGCCGCCCCGAGCCGACCGGCGCCGAGACCCCCATCATCGTCGCACGGCCAGCGGGCTCCCAGCTGCCCAGAGAGGTAGTGATCGACGGCTTCGAAGACGGCTACGCGTATCTCGCGAACTTCGCCCCGGGCGAGCGATTCGAAGCGCTCCAGCGACGCGTGTGCGACGCCATCGAGGGTCCGCTGGCCGGAGCGGCTCACTTGCTCGTGATCGGCGGCCACGATCGACGACCGGTGAGTCGAGATCATCCGCTCGGCTACCGAACGAACAGCGCGCTCTCGCAGCACCGCGCTCAGGAGGTCGAGCGAGCCTCTGAGAACTGCCCGGGCGACCGCCGCGTCACTGCGCTCGTTGGTGGCCCGTTGTCCTTCGGAGGGCGTGTGCCTTCGGAGGATGCGACCGATCGAAACGTGCGGCTCGTGGAAGTCGCGCGCGGAACGTGGTCAGGGGAGGTCGTCGTCGAGCGCTTCGATCGCCTACCGGCCGGCACTAGCGAGTAGCGGAGAGTCACTCATGAGCGTCGATGAGCTCAGCTGGCCGCCCCTCACCGAGCGGGGACACGCGGCCCGCACCCTCGCGGCCATCCTCCAACATACGCGGACGGGAAACGGAGGTGTCGATCGTCTCTCCATGCTGGCCGCGGTGTGGCAGGATCCGCTCGTCGGGAAGGCATTCTCCGCGCAGGCCGGGCCCCAGGCGTCCCTTACCAAGCGGCTCCAGGAGCTGGTCCCAGGCCGCCGCCCGCCGCAGAAGTGGGTGGAGGCCGCCAACCCATCGCTCGGTCTCGCCGCGGGACTCCAGCTAGTGCAGCGTGACATCGCTGACGAGCCGCTCGATCCGGCCGACCTCGCTCGCGCCGCAGTTCTGGGTGACGGGCCCGAGGAGCTCGACGCCTGGCTGGAAGATGCCGATGTCGACAAGGAGCGGGCGGCGGAGGATCTCGCGGGGCTGGCCGCCGAGGTGCACACTCCCCGCTCCGGGGACGTCGGCACCTTTCGGCCCGAGAACGCGGCGCCGGAGGCCGGGGGGATAGCGCAGCAGCCCGACAGCTCGCTGCCTGCGCGCGACCCCGCGCAAGAGCAGGCCGCCCAGCCCCGATCGGACTCGTCCTGGCAGCGCGCCGCGGCGGCTACTGCGGTGCGGCTCAGGCAGGGCAACGGCTTGGCCCATTGCGTGCTGCTGGGTCGCGGCCTTGCTCTCGGCCCGGCACACTCCTTCGGCGGCGAAGGGCAGCACCACATCCGGCTCCCGTCGGGCAGCGAGGTGCCCGCGTCCGTGGAGCTTCGGGACGACGCCCTCGACTACGCGCTCTTTCGATTCGCGCGCGATGCGAACGAGGGCGCCGAGCTGACGGCCATGTCGACCGATCTCGGTGGTCACTGGCACGCAACGTTCGAGGATCCGTACACCGAAGAGACATGGACGGCGGAGGGCGAGGTCCAAGGCTGGAACTACAGCCAGGGCGGCATTCGCGTGCGGCTTGGGCCAGCTCGCACCGAAAGCGGTGTTTCGGGGACGCCTTTCTTCTCTTCTAGGGGCCAGCTACTTGGCATCATCACGAGAGGCGCGAACGGAGAAGCGGAGGGCGTACCGATCGCGCTCGCCTTGTGGGACGCACGCGTCCGGGCGCTCGCCGATCTGCCGCCCCTCATCCAGCAAGGCGATCCGCGAAGCTGGGTGACCTCGGGCGGCGCCCGCGAGCCCACGACCGACACAGCCGCGATCGCCAAGCAAATGGGGATACAGCTCATCGAGAACGGGCTAGGCCTGAGGACGGGCGGACAGCCTGGCACCGACGAGATCGTGACGCGCTCCATGCTGACCGAGTCGGTCCGCAAGGGCGCGCCGCCCGCGATCCAGGTCGTACGAGGTGACGCGCCCGTCTCCGATTTCTTCGCGCGCTTCCCGACGCAGGGCGTCCCGGATGGCGCCACCTGGACCGGAACAGCGCTCGAAGGCACCGATCTGGTCGTCGCGCTTGGCGGTGGGCCCGCGGTGCGTCGGACCGTGGAGGCGGCGGCGGCCAGGGACATCCTCGTCCTCGCTCCACCCCGCGCCTGGAACGGCGACTCCGACCCGCACAACGCGACGCATCGCCAATGGGGTCAGTTCCTCTCTGGATCCGCCATGGGGCTGCACCGCGACCTGAAGGCGGCCGACACCGAGAAGGCCAAGGGAATCCTGGGACGAATCCTGTCGCTCTTCTCCAACCGCCGGGGCGGCGCGCCCGGCCATGCGCCCGAGGCGTTTGGACTGGCCAACGATGCAGTCGGCACGGGCGACCTGCTCGACTTGGAGGGGACCGCGGATCGATTCGCGCGCGTGATGATCTCGCGCCACATGGAACCGCCTCTCGCCATCGGACTCTTCGGCCCGTGGGGATCCGGGAAGTCTCACTTCATGAAGCTGCTGCAGTCCGGTTGCGAGAGGCTTCAGGGTAAGCAGGAGTACGTGGGCCACGTGGCCCCCATCTGGTTCAACGCCTGGCACTACATGGACCGGAATCTTTGGGCGAGCCTCGCCGGAAACATCTTCGATGGCATCGCCCGTCATCTCGTGTCCACGTCCCTCCCCGACGAAGCCATAGATCGTGTTCCCACGTTCGTCGACGTACGAGCCGGCCTGACCCAACGGCTCTCCTCCACGCTCGAGGCGCGCCGCGAGGCCGAGCGAGTCGAGAAGACGTCGAGGCGCGCCTCATCGCGGCGCTCGCGCGCATCCGCCAGCGCCTTCCTCGCCGTCTTCTC
>JASJCN010000140.1 GCA_030065975.1 Myxococcota bacterium | reverse complement strand
TGCCCCGGGGCCCGCCAAAGCTGGACATCGTGCAGCCTCCCAGACCCTGCAAGCCTGTGCGCCGGGACGCGGAAGGCAAGCGCGCGGGCTCGGAGGGCGCGGCTAGCCCGCTTCGATCAGGGCGATCATCAGCTCGACGAGCCGCTCCGGCCGGTCTTCCTGGATGAAGTGGTTCGCATTCTCGACCGTCGTGTGAGGCTGGTCCTTCGCGCCGGGGACGCGCTCCTGCCACTCGACGTCCAGGCCGGCCGTCACGCGATCGGAGTCGCCGAACGCGGTGAGGAAGGGCTTGGTCCACTCGTCGTAGACCTCGCTCCAGACCTGCGCGTTCTTCCGGAGTTGGCTCGGCACGAGGTAGGGGAAGATCCGCGCTCCGGCGAGATGCTCCTCGCCGGCGAAGGGAGCGGCGTAGCCGTCCAGCTCGGCCTTCGAGAGCTCGCGTGCGGTTGCGGTCTGGAAGAGCCCCTGCATGTCGAAGTCGTCGGTCGTGCGCGCATAGGCGACCCAGCTCGCGAAGGAGAAGTCGGGGTCCTCCGGGTCGAGCGCCTGCACGGTTCCCTCGCGCCACACGGCGAGCCGGAAGAGCGGGTAGCCGAGCCATCCGAGCACGCCTCCCGCCGCGGGAAGGCCGGTGTTGGAGATCATGATGCGCGCGAAGCGGTCCGGATCTTCGGCCACGACGCGCAGCCCGATCAGGCCGCCCCAGTCCTGGCCGAAGAACGTCGCGCCCTGCAGGTCGAGCTCCCGCACGAGCTCCGTCATCACGTCGACGTGCATCTGGTAGCTGTAGTCGCTCTGGGAGAGCGGCTTGTCGGACTTGCCGAAGCCCACCAGGTCCGGCACGACGACCCGGTACCCGGCCTCGGCCAGCGGCGGGATCATGTGTCGGTAGAGGTAGCTCCAGGACGGCTGGCCGTGGAGCAGCAGGATCGGCTGCCCGTCCTTCGGCCCCTCGTCGAGGTAGTGGACCCGATAGCCCCCGATCTCCAGGTAGTGGGGGGCGAACGGGTAGTCGGGCAGATTGGCGAAGCGCTCCTCGGGCGTCCGCGCGACGGGTCCGGCCTCCCAGTCGCTCGAGGACTGAGAGGAGACGACGGCCACGACGGCCACGGCGGCGAGGGCGAGAAAGACGTACAGGGCGGTTCGCATGGAAGACCTCCGGACGGCGGGGTGGGCGCGTCGGCGGACGAGAGCGTGCCGGCTCGGCTAGTGTATCCCGTCCCCGTCGCGGAAGGCGACGAGGGACGACCCCCCAAAGCCAATCGAGGACGATCGGATGACCACGGAACTGGGAAAGCTCGGCGTCTGGGCCGGACTGGACGGCAACACGCCGGACGAGAACGTCGCGTTCGCGCGGCAGCTCGAGAGCTGGGGCTACTCGGCGCTCTGGATCCCCGAGGCCGTGGGTCTCGACCCCTTCGCCACGCTGGCGCACCTGGCCGCGCACACCGAGCGCCTCGTGCTCTGCACCGGGATCGCCAACATCTACGCCCGCGACCCGATGACCATGAAGGCGCTCCACAAGACCCTCTCGGCCATCGCCCCCGGTCGCTTCGTCCTCGGCATGGGCGTCTCGCACAAGCACCTCGTGTTCAACGCGCGCGGCCACGAGTACAAGAAGCCGGTCCCCGCCATGCGCGAGTACCTCGACGCGATGGAGAAGGCGATCTTCATGGCGCGCCCGGCCGAGGAAGACGCACCCATCGTGCTCGCGGCCCTGCGCCCCCTGATGCTCAAGCTCGCCGCCACCCGGACCCGGGGCGCGCATCCCTACTTCGTGACGCCGGAGCACACGCGCCGGGCGCGCGAGCGGATGGGAGCCGACGCGTGGCTGTGTCCCGAGCAGAAGGTGTGTCTGGAGACCGACCCCGGCAAGGCGCGCGCGGCCGCGCGCGCCGCCATGGCCATCTACCTGCGCGCGCCCAACTACCAGAACTCCCTCCGCGAGCTCGGCTTCGAAGACGCCGACTGGGCCGATCCGGCGGCGCCGAGCGATCGCCTGGTCGACGCGATCGTGGCCTGGGGCGACGTGGACGCGCTGCGCGCACGCATCCAGGAGCACCACGATGCCGGCGCGACCCACGTGTGCATCCAGGCCGTCCGGCCCGACGGGAACTTCGGGAACGACCTGGCGGCCCTGGAGGCGTTGGCACCGGGCGGCGCCTGAGCCCGACGGGCTCCGAACGGCTCACCGCGTACCGGGCCGATTTCGCAGGCCTTTTCGGGTTCGATCGAACCGAGGCTTCGGACGCTTGCCACCAACTTGGTATGGTGTTACAACTTGTAACGATGTTTCAAGGCAAGCCGAAGCCGACCCTTCGCGAGGTCAACCTCGAGGCGCGCCGCCAGCGGATCCTCGATGCCGCCCGCACCCTGATCGCCGGGGGCATGCAGACGCTTTCGATGCGAAAGCTCGCGTCCGAGGCCGGGCTCTCGGTCACCACTCTGTACAACCTGTACGGCTCACGGGACGAGATCCTCTTCGCGTTGATCGAGGACGGGATCGACCGCATCGTCCCCATCCTGGACGCCGAGGCGCCCCTCGACGATCCGCTCGCCCGATGCCGTGCCGTGGTCACGGTGAGCGTCGAGTACTTCGCAGAGAACGAGGCCATCTATCGCCCGATGGTGGTGGCGAGCTACGAAGGGCTGTCTCGCGGGCCCGCCACCCATCGCCGCCTCGCCGATCGTGCGGCGGCGATGCAGCGCGAGGGGATCGAGCAGGCCATCGCACAGGGCCTGCTCGATGGCACGTTGGATCCCGCGCGTCTCGGCGAGCAGATCTACCACGGCTACGAGCTGGCCTGCGTGCAGTGGGCCTTCGGCCTGCTCGATGCGGCCGGATTCCGGGCTCGCGCGCTCTACGGCATGTACCTCGTGCTCCTCGCGGTGGCGAACGAGCGCGTCCGTCCGCAGCTCCTGGCGGAGCTCGAAGCTCTGCAACGGGAGCTCGCCGCCGTCGGCCGGACCCCGTCGGCACGAGGCACGAACGGCGCCGAATCCAAGGCACAGGGAGGAACCCCATGAAGCGTGACGTCGAACTCTCGATCCTCGACGAGCTGCTGCGGCAGCTGGACGAGAAGCGGAACGTCGATGCCGGAGTGATGTTCCGGAATCCGACTTCCGTCTACACCAGCGCGGAGATCGCCCGGCAGGAGGTTCAGTCCTTCTTCCGCGGCCACCCGCAGCTCGTCGCACTCTCGGGGTCGCTCCCCGAGCCGGGCTCGTACCTGACGGTCGAGGACTTCGGCGTCCCGATCCTCGCCACGCGCGACTCCGACGGCCGCTTCCGGGCCTTCGTGAACGCCTGCCGACATCGAGGCGCACGGGTCGCCGAGGGAAGCGGGAAGAGCGCCGCGTTCAAGTGCCCCTTCCACAACTGGGTCTACTCCAACCGAGGAGAGCTGACCGCCATCCCGCTCCCCGAGCAGGTCGGCGCGCTCGACCGGAAGTGCCACGGCCTGGTCGAGCTGCCGGCCGTCGAGTCGGGTGGGCTCCTCTGGGTGCACCCGCGCGCGGACGGCAGCATCGATCTCGATCGCCAGCTCGGAGAGCTCGGCGAGGAGATCGCTTCGTGGGG
Source organism: Myxococcota bacterium (assembly GCA_030065975.1). Classification (GTDB taxonomy): domain Bacteria; phylum Myxococcota_A; class UBA9160; order UBA9160; family UBA6930; genus JASJCN01. Next base: position 12,187 of record JASJCN010000140.1, on the reverse strand, counting down.
CTTCGGCGAGCTCGTTCCCATCGGCGAGACGGTGATCGACGGGCGCCTCAACTGGAAGCTCGCCAACGACACCTTCGGCGAGACGTACCACTTCTCGCGCCTCCACAGGAACACGCTGGGCCAGGTCTTCCACGGCGACGCGCTCGGCTACGAGGAGTTCGGCCGCAACCATCGCTTCGTGATCGCCACCAGGGCGATCGACGAGCTCCGCACCCGGCCCCGCAACGAGTGGAGCCTGCTCGAGGCCACGAGCCCGCTCTACTACCTGTTCCCGAACATCCAGCTGAGCTTCGGCCGGGGAACGGCGAGCCTGATCAAGATGTATCCGGACCCGGAGCACCCGGAGGACCCGGGGCGCTCGCGGACCCGCGTGGTCCACTACTTCTCGCGGGAGCTGATCGCCCAGGCGGAGCATACAGGCGACGACGTCCATCGCGTCACGGCCGAGAACGCCTACGAGTACGAAGCCGGCCGCGAGATGGTGCTGACCCTCTCCTCCTTCACCGAGGTCTTCGACAGCACGATCGAGAAGGAGGACTATCTCATGGGCGAGCACCAGCAGAAGGCCGCCGAGAGCGGGCAGGTCGAGCACCTCGTGTTCGGCCGGAACGAGCCCGCGCTGCACCACTACCACACCCACTTCCGCGAGGCGCTGGGCATGGCCCCGCTGGAGCGGATCGATCCCTAGGAGCCCCCATGTCGAAGAACGAAACGTCTTCTCAGCGCGCCACCTTCCGCGCCATGACCGAGGGGACCGCCGAGGACTGGCGGAGGATCGCCGACGGCTCCGAGCCGCTGCGCGCCGGGCTCGCCGATCGCGTCCTCGATCACCTGCGCCTGCTCGACGGCGACCACGGAGGCTTCATCGTGGACCGCCTCACCCACTCCCTCCAGACGGCCACGCGCGCGGAGCGCGATGGGCGCGACACCGAGTACGTGGTCTGCGCGCTGCTGCACGACATCGGCGACACGCTCGGGAGCTACAACCATTCCGACGTCGCCGCGGCCATCCTGCGCCCGTTCGTCTCCGAGCAGAACCACTGGATGGTGCAGCAGCACTTCATCTTCCAGGGCTACTACTACTTCCACCTGGTCGGCGAGGATCGCAACCTGCGCGACCGCTACCGGGGCCACCCGTGGTTCGACTACACCGCGGAGTTCTGCGAGAAGTACGACCAGTGCGCGTTCGACCCGGACTACGACACGCTGCCGCTCGAGCACTTCGAGCCGGCCGTGCGGGCCGTCTTCGAGAAGCCGCGCGAGGGCTTTGGGCTCGAGTGATCCGCGCCGAAGGCGGCGTCAGCCCTTCAGGGCGCCCAGGAAGTCCATCTTGCCGAGCGGCACGCCCTTCATCCGCAGGATGTCGTAGGCGGTCGTCGTGTGGAAGTAGAAGTTCGGCAGGGAGAAGGAGAGCGCGAAGCTCTCCGCCGTGAACGGGATCTCGGCGCTGCGCATCTTGAACACGACCTCGCCGGAGCCGAGCTTCTCGAAGGCGTCCCGATCTCGCGACTGAAGCTCGGCGAGGGTCGTCCGGGTCATCTCCTGGAGCTCGGCGTAGCTGCACGCCTCGTAGCTGGGCGGCCGGAACTCTCCGGACTCGAACGCCCGGACCGCGCCCAGGGAGTGGTGGGTGACGCTCGTCGCCTGGAAGTGGAAGTTGGCCATGTCGGGAATGAGTCGGGCCTCGACGATCTCCGCCGGGTCGATGCCTTCCGCCCCGAAGTGATCGGCGCCCTTCTGCAGGATGCCGGCGAAGGCACCGACGGTGCGGAGGTAGGTTCCGATCGTGAGGTCGTAGAAGGAGACGGGCATGAGTCGGGCTCCGATGGAAGGTGGGGAAGGGCTTCGAGCGTGCCTCAGCTCGTGAGGTCGCGCTCCATGATCTCCAGGCGGCCGGAACGACGGGAGAGCTTGTTGGTCGCGTAGGCCTGGGCGGGGAGGGTGGCGAGCTGTGCGGCGCGCTCGAGAGCAGCGGCCTCGGCGCGCCCCGGCGCCACGACCTCGTCCAGGAAGCCCGCGGCGAGGGCGCCCTGCGGATCGTACGCCTTCGACTGGGCCACGACGGGCACGAAGTGGGGCTTCGCGATCTGCGCCTCCAGCAGCTCGAGCGCCCAGGGTGGCAGGGGGACGCCCATCTTCGTCTCCGTCATGGAGAGCTTGAAGGGCCCGTCCTCACCGATCCGGGTATCGGAGGCCAGCAGCCAGAGCGCTCCGATCGTGAAGGCGTGGCCCGTGCAGGCCGCCACGACGGGCTTCGGGCACGCGTAGAGCCGGAGCGCGAGGCGGCCGCCCGTCCGGCCCAGCTCGCTCACCGCCTGGACGTCCCCTCCCATCATGGTGGCGAGATCGAATCCGGCGCAGAAGGAGCCCGGGCGCCCGGCCAGGACGAGCGCGTCCGCCTTGGCTTCGGCCTCGTCGAGCGCGGCGTGGAGCTCCTGCGCGGCCGCGAGGGTGATGGCGTTCTTCTTGCCGTCGTCCATGCGGATGCAGGCGACGCGATCGTTCCAGTCGAGCGTGACCTCCATCCCGCGGCCTACAGGTCCGAACGCAGCCGTTCGTTCGAGGCGATGGAGGCGCCACCGCTGGCGTACGACTTGCGGCGCTCGGGGCTCCAGCGGTCGATCTCGTCCTCGGGGACGCCGTAGGCGAGCCCGCGGCCGACGCCGGGTCGCTCACGTACGCGATCGATCCAGGCCATGACGTGCGGACGGTCGGTGATGTCCACCTTGCTCCACTTCCAGCCGCGGAGCCACGGATAGATCGCGATGTCGGCGATCGTGAAGTCCTCGCCGCACACGAAGGGCTGGCCCTCGAGCTTGCGGTCGAGAACGCCCGAGAGGCGGCGCGCTTCCTTGCCGAAGCGCTCGAGCGGGTGGGCCTTCGCCTCTTCGGGCACGTCCGTGATGTAGCGCGTGTAGGCCAGCTTGTTGCCGAAGATCGGGCCGACGTTCGCGGCCTGCCAGTACACCCACGGCAGTACGTCCCAGCGCGCGTCGCCCTCGGGAAGCAGCGGCGAGGGGAACTTCTCGCCCAGGTACTGGAGGATCGCGCAGCTCTCGATCACATGGCGGTCTCCGTCGACGAGCGCCGGGATCTTCTGGTTCGGGTTCACCGCGGTGAACGCGTCGGTGAACTGGTCGCCCTTCATGATGTCGATCGGTGTGATGGTGAGGTCGGAGAGGGCGAAGCCGGCTTCGCGCAGCTCTTCGACCATGATCGTCACCTTCCACCCGTTGGGTGTGGGGGAGGTCAAGAGCTCCATGGCCATGGGGGTCTCCTCGCTCGTGCGCGCCCGGAGGGCGGGGTCAGGGGGTGTCGCCGCTCTCGTTCAGGTCCTGCAGTCGGTCGGCGGCGCGTACCAGATCGTCGATGAAGCGATCGGAGGTCACGCCTTCGAGGGCGGCGCGGAACGCCGCCTCCTGTCGCGCGCGAAGCGGCTCGACGCGCGCGAGCAGGGCGCGGCCCCTGGCGGTGAGCTCGACCGACTTCGAGCGCCCGTCGGGTCCGGGTCCGATGCTCACCCAGTCGCCGGACTCGGCCGCCTGCAGTGCTCGCGTCACCGACGTGCGCTCGGCACCGATGCGGTCGGCCAGCTGCCGCACCGTGAGCGGGCCCTCCTCGCCGATCACGGTGAGCAGGTGGTACTGCGTCGACTTCAGACCTTCGCTGCGGAGGGCCTGATCGTAGAACTGGGTGACCTGGCGCGAGAGCCGGCGGATCTTGAAGGCGCTGCAGTCCCGATCCATGCGGGCACACTAGTGTATACGCACCTATGCGTCCAGGGGCGGGATGCTCAGGTGGTCGCGCGGGCCCCGCCTGGCGCAAATTGCACGGGAAGGGACTCGATCCCCAGCACGAAGTTCCCGCGCCGCCTGGGTGGGGTCGCCTCGGGGTCGGCGTGCTCGAGGTCGGGCAGCCGCCGCAGCAGCTCCTCGAAGAGCACGCGGAGCTCGAGCCTCGCGAGCTGGGCGCCGAGGCAGTGATGGCGTCCGTATCCGCCGAAGGCCAGGTGCTCGTTCGGCTGGCGCGTCGTGTCGAAGCGGAAGGGATCGTCGAAGACGGCGGCGTCGCGGTTTCCGGACGGGTACAGCAGCAGCATCCGATCGCCTTCGCGGATCCGCTGCCCTCCGAGCTCGACGTCGCGCTGGGCCGTGCGGTTCATGTTCTGGATCGGCGTCGTCCAGCGCAGCATCTCCTCGATGGCGATGGGGAGCCCGGACGGGTCGGACCGGAGCGCGTCCATCTGGTCGGGGCTCCGCAGCAGTGCGTCGAGCCCGCCCGAGATGACGTGCCGGGTGGTCTCGTCGCCCCCGACCAGCACCAGCATCGTCTCCCACACGAGGTCCGTGTCCGAGAGGGGGCGGCCTTCGACCTCGGCGTTGACGGCGAGGCTCACCAGGTCCTCACCGCGTCCCCCGCGTCGCTCCGCGATCCAGCGCAGGATGTACTCGGCGTACTCCTGAACGGCCGGGAACACCTCCTCGCGGATCTCGTCGCCGCCCGTGGCGAAGAGGTCGGACCAGTGCAGCAGCTTCTCGTGGTCGGCCTCGGGCAGGCCCATCAGCTCGCCGATCATGTACATGGGGAGCGGGGTGGCGACGTCGCGCACGAAGTCGCACTCGCCGCGGTCGACGATCGCGTCGATGAGGTCGCCCACCTTGCGCCGCAGGAAGGGCTCGTGCTCCTCGACCCGGCGCGGCGTGAACCCGGCGCTGATGATGCGCCGGCGATGGCCGTGCTCGGGCGGGTCGAAGTTGATCATCATCGGAGTGAAGCTGTCGGGGCGTGAGCCCTGGCCCGACCCGAAGTCACGCCAGCTCTTCGAGACGTGCATGATGTCGGCATGGCGCGAGATGCCCCAGATGCCCGTGGCGTCGTCCCAGTAGACGGGGGCGTTCTCGCGCATCCAGGTCATGCGCTCGTCGGGGTCGGCGTAGAAGTCCGGCGAGAGCAGCAGGACGTCGTCGCGGGTCGGGTGCTCCGGTGTTCGCGTGCCGGCCCGGTCGAGGACGACCCGATACTCCTCGCCCTCCATCCGGTCGGTCGGCCCCGACGAGGTCATCGTGCGCTCAGTACTCGATCGGGCCCGGTCGCAGGTTCACGTCGTGGCCGCCGTCGACGTACAACACCGAGCCGCAGACGAAGCTCGCGTCCGGACTCAGCATGAAAGCGATGCCGGCCGCCACCTCTTCGGGCCGTCCCATGCGCTGCCCGAGCGGGATCTTGCTGCGGAAGTCCTCCGCCCACTTCGCCGCCGTCTCGTCGCGTCCGTCCAGCGAGGAGAGCGGCGTGTCGGTGTAGCCCGGCACCACCGTGTTGAGGCGAATCCCATCGCCGGCGTAGGAGGCGACCTGCTCGCGCATCCACTTGACCAGGGCCCGCTTGCCGCTGGCGTAGACCGTCATGCCGCCCCGCTTCGCAACGCCCTCGAGGATCCGCTCGCGGTCGAGGCTCATGTAGAGATCCACGACGTCCTCCTTCGGGAAGAGGACGAAGGTATGAGACGAGACGATGACCGCGCTCCCGCCTCGCATGCGCAGCAGGTCGCGACAGCCCTCGATCAGCTCGATCGTGCCGAAGAAGTTCACCTCGACGAGCGCGACGCTCCCCGAGGCACCGCCCACGGCCGCGCAGGTGGCGAGCCCGTCGAGCCCGTCGGCGGCGCGTTCGTGGAGCTCGCGGACGACGCGCGCCCGCTCCTCCGGGAGGGACAGATCGGCGACCAGGTCCGCGTTCGCGCGGTCGACGGTGATCACCTCGTGTCCCTCTTCGCGCAGGCGCGCCTCGAGCGCGGCGCCGATGCCCCGTCGTCCGTCCTCGCGCCTCGCAGCGCCCGTGATCACGAATCGACCCATCGGCGAGCCTCCTTCGCCGGGCACGATAGCTCGTGGCGTTCGCGGTGCCGCCGACCGAACGCGCGGAGCGGCGAGCGGGCTCAGCGAGAGGAGCCGGCGCTTCCCTCGGCCGAGACCGTCTGCTCCCCTCCGGCGCGCTTGGCTACGTAGAGGGCATCGTCTGCGCGGCGCAGCAGTGCCTCCGGCGGATCCCCGGGGCGATGCAGCGCGGCGCCGATGGAGGCGCCGATCACGCCGGACCCGTCGGCCAACGCGTGGCACCCGCTGACCGCCGCGCGGACGCGTTCGGCGGCGCGCAGCAGCGCTTCTTCGCTCGTCACGCGGTGGCATAGCACGGCGAACTCATCCCCTCCGAGCCGAGCGGCCGAGTCGCCGACCCGGAGCGCCTCGTCGATGCGCCGGGCGCAGCGCGCCAGCAGCTCGTCGCCAGCGAGGTGCCCGAGCTCGTCGTTCACGGCTTTGAAGCCGTCGAGGTCGAGGATCAGCAGGCCGAGGTGCCGGCCTCGCGAACGCGCGAGCTCCGCTTCGAGGCGCTCGGTGAAGCCGCGCCGGTTGGAGAGCCCCGTCAACTCGTCGTGCAGCGCCTGGTGACGGAGCCGGTCCTCGTGGGCGCGTCGGTCGCTCACGTCGCGCAGGGTGTTCACCACTCCCGCGACGTCCGTGTGGAGCAGGTTGCGGCCGACGATCTCGCACCACCGGTAGCTTCCCTCGGCACTGCGGATGCGCAGCATGGATCGGTAGGAGGCCCCCTCGGTCTCGCGCAGCTCGACGGCCGTGCGGACGGCTTCCGGCAGGTCGTCGGGATGGATCAGGTCCACCGTTCGCAGGGCGCGGAAGGCCTCCTGGGTGTAGCCCAGGACGTTGCGGACCGACGGGCTCACGAAGACGATGCGCCGGTCCTCGGAGTGGATGAACACGACCTCGTCCACGAGGTGTTCGAGGGCGTCGTATCCCCGTCCGGAGGGCTGATCGCCGTCGGCGCTCATCTCCGCCCGTTTCGGTCGACTGGGGGTTCCCCTTGACGCGAGGGTGCGGATTTCGGCGCACTAGCGGGTCGGACCGTCGCCCAGGTCCTTCTGGTAGCTCGCGAAGAGGTGGCGGCGGACCTCGTCGGTCACGGGCTCGGCGCCTACGACCACGGGTCGAATCTTGTCGAGGTCGACGGCGGCACCCCGCTGCACGGCCGGCCGCGCGAAGACGCGGTCGAGCCACGCGTCGAGGTTCGGATAGGGCTCCGGGTGCGGATAGCGGTAGCCGAACATCCGGAGCCACGGAGCACACGCGATGTCCGCCACCGAGTAGGTGCCGGCGATGAACTCGCGGCCCGCGAGATGCCCGTCGAGCAGCCGCCGCAGCCGCTCGACCTCGTGGGTGTAGCGCTCGATCGGGTACTCGAGGCGCTCCGGCGCGTACTGAACGAAGTGGTGGAGCTGTCCCATCATCGGGCCGAGGTAGCTCGCCTGCCAGAAGAGCCACTGGTGGCAGTGGGCCAGCCCGATCGGGTCTTCCGGGAGCAGGGCTCCGCCCTTGCGGGCCAGGTAGAGGAGGATCGCACCGGACTCCCACAGCACCAGCCGCTCGCCACCGGGGCCGTCCGGGTCGACGATGGCGGGCACCTTGCGGTTCGGACAGAGGGCGGCGTAGGCCGGGTCGTTCTGGTCCCCCGCCACGATGTCGATCGGGTGCACCGCGTAGGGGAGCGCGAGCTCCTCGAGGGCGATCGAGATCTTCTGGCAGTTCGGCGTAGGGCAGTAGTAGAGCTCGATCATTCGGGTCTCGGGTACGACGGGGTGGGTTGGAGTGTGCGCCCAGCATAGGGAGGAATCGCGCCTCACGAAGCCGACGCGCCGCCAGGGGCGGCCCGCGGCGCCTACCGGGGCTAGCTTCGGCAGATCCGGTGTGGGGGAGCCATGCCGATCTCGTTCACCATCGACCGCTCCGCCCGGCGGATCCGCACCCGGATCGAAGGCGCGATCTTCGATTCCGATCCGGTCGAGTACCTGCGCGAGCTGCTGGCTCATCCCGACTACCGACCGGGGATGAGCGGCCTCGTCGAGTGCCGCGACGTCCATCTCGGCAGTGTGTCCACTCCGGCCATCCGACGTCTGGCCGACTTCTCCCGGGAGTCGGAGTCGCTGCTCAAGAACTCGTGCGTCGCCATCGTCGCCCCACAGCGCGCCGTGTTCGGCGTCGTGCGGATGTACCAGTTCCTCCGGGACCCACCGTACGACCTTTCGGTGTTCCGCGACCTGGCCTCGGCCGAAGAGTGGCTCGACGAGGTGGCGGGCAGCGGAGGCGCCTCGTCGCCTGCTACCATCGACCCGGGCGAAGAGGAGGACGCATGAACGCGAAGGTCCATGACCTGATGACGACCTCCGTCGTCACCACCGAGCCCCACGTGAGCGTGAGCCACGTGCGCAAGATTCTGGAGCGCAACAAGATCGGAGCCGTTCCGGTCGTGGGCCCCGACGGCGAGCCGGTCGGCATCGTCTCGGCGAGCGATCTCGTTCCCACGTTGAAGGCCGACTCTCCGGTGAGCGCGGTCATGACCGAGAAGGTCTACACCGTCCCCCAGTACGACGACGTGAGCATCGCGGCCCGGGTGATGCGCAACCACAAGATCCACCGCGTGGTCGTGACCCACGAGAACAAGGTCGTGGGGATGGTCAGCAGCTTCGATCTCCTGGCATTGGTCGAGAGCCACCGCTGGGTGCCCAAGAACCCGCCCTCGGAGTCCCGCCGCAAGAAGGCGCGTCGCGAGTAGCCGGCCGAGCGGCCGCACGCGCAGGCGCGGATTTGCGCCCGGCTGGACGGCGAGCTCGTGCCCGCGTCGTTCCTTAGCGCTGGAGCTGGCGCATCACGTTCTCGAACACCTGGTCGATGGTGAAGCTCGCTGGACGCTGCCTCGGCGGGAACTGTCGCAGCGATCCAAGGAACCGGGTCACGACCTCCTGGGCCTCGAAGAGCCGCGGCACCCGATCGACCCACCACTCGTTGTACATGTTCGAGTCGGTGTCGGCGCGCTCGAAGGGGTCTCGCCGAAGGTGGAAGATCTTGGGCGTTCGCAGGAACACGAAGGGCTCGCGCCAGACGTCGAAACGGCGGCTTCGCTGCTCGGCGAAGACGGTCTTCCAGTCGCCGACCCGGGCTCCGACCAGCAGGCCGTCGTCGTTGAAGTAGAGGAACTCGCGGCGCGGCCCCTTGTCCGCCGCTCCGGTCAGGTACGGCAGGAAGTCGTAGCCGTCGAGGTGCACCTTGAAGCGCTTGCCTCCCGCCTGGTGACCGGCGAGCAGCTTCTTCTTCAGGTCGGGAACGCCCGCCGCTGCCAGCAGGGTGGGGGCCCAGTCGAGGTGGGACATGATCGCGTTGGAGACCGAGCCCGCCTCGATCTTGCCCGGCCAGCGAACCATGGCCGGCACCCGGTAGCCACCCTCCCAGTTGGTGTTCTTCTCGCCCCGGAAGGGCGTGTTCGCCGCGTCGGGCCAGGTGTTGTAGTGGGGCCCGTTGTCCGTCGAGTAGAACACGATCGTGTTCTCGGTGATACCCAGCTCGTCGAGCTTCGCGAGCAGGTCGCCGACCTGACGGTCGTGGTCGACCATGGCGTCCGAGTAGAAGTCCTGCCCCGAGATTCCGCGGATCTCCTCGGGGATGTGCGTGCGGAAGTGCATGCGTGTCGAGTTGAACCAGACGAAGAAGGGCTTGCCCGACGCGTGGGCGCGATCGATGAAGCCGAGCGCGCTGTCGAGGAACTCCTGGTCGACGGTCTCCATGCGCTTGCGAGTGAGCGGGCCCGTGTCCTCGATCTTGCCATCCGCCGACGAGCGGATGACGCCGCGGGGCCCGAGGCGCTCGCGGAAGCCGGGTGACTGCGGGTAGTCCTCGTTCTCGGGCTCCTCTTCGGCGTTCAGGTGGTAGAGGTTCCCGTAGAATTCGTCGAAGCCGTGGTTCGTCGGCAGGAACTCGTCCTTGTCGCCGAGGTGGTTCTTCCCGAACTGGCCCGTCACGTAGCCCTGGGGCTTCAGCAGTTCGGCGATGGTCGGGTCCTCGGGCTGGATGCCGAGCTCGGCCCCCGGGACGCCGACCTTGGTGAGTCCGGTACGGAAGGGGCTCTGGCCGGTGATGAAGGAGGAACGACCGGCCGTGCAGCTCTGATCACCGTAGTAGTCGGTGAAGATCATCCCCTCGTTGGCGATGCGGTCGATGTGGGGCGTTCGGTAGCCCATCATCCCGCGGCTGTTCACCGAGAGGTTCGTGATTCCGATGTCGTCGCCCCAGATCACCAGGATGTTGGGCTTGTCCGCGGCCGCGGAGCCGACGGAGAGACCGAGGATGGCCAGGCAGAGCGTCGCGAATCGAACCATGGGAGCCTCCCGAGACGAGGAGGCTGCAGGATAGAACGGTTCGCAGGGGCGCGCCGAAGCGCATCGCGCGCGGGGAGACGAGCCCGCCTAGGGAAGCAAGCCCTCGTGGCGGCAGACCTGCTCGAGGAGTGCCTCGAGCTCCGCCCGGATGCGGCTCGATCCCATCGCCAAGCGTCGGTGGAGGAGGGCGTCGGGCTCGCTCTTGCTCTCGCACTCGGCGGAGTAGCGCTCGAAGGCGAGGACGCTCGAGACGAGAGAGGCGAGATGGCTGGGGCACTCGCACTCCACCGACGTCGAGGTCTCGAGCAGCCGGGAGAGCTGGCCGTCGTCGAAGACGCGCGGGGCCATGCCGGCGCCCCGAGCGGAGGGCGGCGGAGGCGAGAGCGCGACGGCGGCCGTATCGAGGGTCCGGTAGTGGTCGATGGCGCGCAGGAACTCCGCCGCTCGCAACGGCCAGCGCACCAGGCGGACGCCACTCCGGCTGAGTCGGGTGAGCTCGGCGGCGGTGGCAAACTCGTAGAGCAGGACGACCAGCGAGCCCTCGCTCGCGCGTTGGATCGACTGCAGGGCGCTCGAAGGCTCGCTGCCGAGCCGATGTCGCTCCACCACGACGACGTCGCAAGGGCAGTCCGGTAAGGCGTCGAGGAAGGGCTTCAGCTCCTCGCACGCGAGTGCCACGTCGACGCGCGCTTCGGTGGACGGGTCGGCTGCGAGCTGGGCGGTGACGCCGGGGGCGAGGGTGGCGAGCACGGGACGCCCCGCCGTCTCGGCTCCGGCCACCGGGCCCGAGATCTGGGACATGCGCGCGAGCCGATCTCGGAGCTCGTCATCCGGCAGTCGGGCGATCCCGCCGATCGCCTCGCCGGACTCGACCAGGGCCTTCAGCAGCTGGAGGCGCACCAGGTCCTCGTCGCGGTAGCGGCGCGCGCCCCGGGCATTGCGCTCCGGGGCGACCGCACCGTATCGGCGCTCCCAGGCGCGGATCGTGTGGGGGTCGAGGCCCGTCACGCCAGCGGCGGCCCCGATCGAGAATCCACGAGTAGAAATGGCTTCGACGTTCGGCATGGAAAGGGTCTAGCCGCCCCCAGGGGGTTGTCAAAGCGCTGTCTACCTGAAGTTTCGACTTGTCCTTGTCTCGTCGTTGTCTAAACACCGAATCGACGGTCATTAGACAAGGAGTTCCCAATGGAATCGACCGAAACGCGCGCTGCGGTCCTTCGCAGCAAGACCCTGATCTTCACCGCAGCCGGCCTCTCGTTCCTCGGCTCGATCGGCCTCTGGTTCAGCGGCGCCCGCGAGGAAGGCATGTTCGTCGGCCTCTGGGTCCCCTCGATCCTGGCTGCCGGCGCCCTCCTTCTGGTGGGAGAGCGTGATGACTGATGCCGCCATCGCCGCCTTCGGCTGCGTCGTCACCTTCATCGCGGTCGGCGGCGCCTTCATCTTCGTTCAGAGCAAGTACGAGCAGGGCCCCGAGCGGGTGCGGGAGCCCGTCCGCGTCGAGCCGCCGCGCGGGCCCGCGACGCGCCGGCCGGCGGAGTCCCGACCGTGAGAGGGGGCTCGATCCTGCGCTGGCTCCGCCTTCCGGCGCTCGCGCTGGCCCTGATCGCGACCTCCGCGTGGGCCGAGCAGCCCGCGGCGAGCGAGTCGCAGAGACCCGTCCTCGACCCGGCCCAGCTCGAAGATCGGAAGGGTCGCCATCCGTACGACTTCTCCCGCGACCTCGAGCGTCCTCGTCGGGACACGGCCGTCCGAGCCCTCGACCGCAAGGGCCGGGTCGACTCCGTCGGCCGGAAGGTCGGAGCCTCACGTTGAACCCCCCAGTCGGCGGGGCCGCATCCCCACCGGACCCCCCTAGAGCGGCCCCGCCGGCTGAACGCCCCTCGACAACTTCTGGAGCCCCCCGTTGGCCGAGCCTTCCATCGTTCCCGACCCCCACGAGCGTCTCGCGATCCCGCCGAGCCGCCCCGACAC
>JASJCN010000139.1 GCA_030065975.1 Myxococcota bacterium | reverse complement strand
GGCCCAGAAACGCAAAAAGCCTCCTGGGCGCCGATTCCGGCACTCAGGAGGCTCTTCCTCCAGTGGGGAATCGGATGGATCTACACGGTGGCCTCGATGACGAAGCCGAGGCCGCGCCACATCGAGGTCGAATCGCCAAGCATGCTCGGCGAATCGTGCTTCGGACTCGACTGCGGGTCGGCGAAGCAATACGCACGCATGGCGATCACCGCGATGGCGGCGTTCGAATGTCCGGTGCGGTTCATGGGCTTCATCGGTACTCGTGCTCCTCTCCGAGCGGAGATCAAACTATTCCGAATACGGAGGATGTCAACGAAAAGTTCGCGCGGGCGCGAAAAAAGTTCGGCAGCGGGTACACGCGCACGCAACTTCGCCTAGCAACGCGGCCGTCGGCCACGCTTCGGGCGCTCTCCTCCGAAGGGCCAGCGCGCTCGGACGAAGCGCGCGTAGTCGCGCGCCATCGCCTCGGGCAGGAGGGCCGGGCGACGTCGGCGGATCACCAGCACGCCCGCGTCCACGGCCGGAACCGGACGGAAGGCCTGCGCCGCGATGCGCGGGCCGAGCTCGAAGTCCCACCAGGGCGCCCACTCCACCGAGCGCAGGCTTCCCGTCGCGTCCCGGGCTCGCTTGCGCGCGACCTCCCACTGCACGATCAGGTCGGCGCGCTCGAGCCCGCCACGTGGGTCGCGTAGCAGCCGCTCCAGGATGCCCGTCGTGGAGGCGAAGGGGAGGGAGGCGACGACCCGATAGGGCGCATCGGGCAGCGGGCACGCCAGGAAGTCCGCGTGCCGCACCGCGAGCCGCCCCCGGTCGGCCGCGTCGACCTGCTGCGGGAGGCCGCGGGCCAGCTCGGGGTCGGCTTCCACCGCCAGGACGCGGGCACCCCGACGCAGCAGGACCCGCGTGAGCGCACCGCGGCCGGGTCCGATCTCGAGGACGAACTCGCCCGGGGAGAGCCTGGCGCTCTCGACGAAGGCTTCGGCGCGGTCAGCCCGAAGGAAGTTCTGACCGAGACGGCGTCTGCGCTCGTCCCGGGCTCTCCGCCGGCCCGCGGCCACGGAGGATCACCGTGATCATCATGGCGGACAGTCTAGTGTCGGGAGAAGGCTAGGGCGAGGCCGCCTGGCAGAAGGCCTCCGGCCAGCCGTAGAACGTACCCGTCGCCTCGACCTTGCAGCTCGCGACGTCCGCCTCGGGCACGAGCGTGTAGCCGCGATCGACCATGCACTCCTCGAAGATCCGGCGCGTGCGATCCACGTGGACGGTGCCGGCCTCGGTGCGGCACTGCAGCCGGTCGCCCCGGAACTTGCTGGTGCGCCAGTCCGGCGCGTCGGGGCGCGTCCAGACGTGATCGGCCATGCTGCCGTCCGGGCCGCCGCCCGAGGCGCAGGCCCAGGCCAGGCTCGCGAACAAGAGGGCTCGGGCGATTCGGGCCGGGGTCGGGCTCTCTCGCATGTGCGGGTCCTCCAGCGACGCCTCGCGAGTGTGCCGCGCCGTGAGCGCCGCCGCGACACACGCGTGCCACCTCGGGAGGCGCAGGCCCACTTCCCCTGCAGGGCTTCCGCGCCGGTCGCCCAAAGCGAGGAGGTTCGAGCATGGGTCCCGGTGCCCGCAGAGTCGCGCGACGAGCCCCTCGCCTGGGGATGCTGGGGCTCGGTCTCCTGATCGCCGCCGGGGCGGCCCACGCGCTTCCGATGGCCGTCGCGTTCCAGGGGGTGACGTCCGGCGGGCTCCCCTTCGAGGGAACCGTCCACTACGACGCCTCGCTCCCCGACGCGGATCCGGACCCGTCCGGCGGCGTCTTCACGGATCCCCTCGGCCGCCTGGAGGTCGACGTCGGAGGCGAGCGCTACACGACGGACGTCGGGCCGCTTCGCATCTCGTTGCGAGACGACGACCGGGTGGACCTCGGGGCCGTGGGTGGCGGCATCGCCTTCGTCGACGGCATCTCCGTCGGCAGTGATGCCATGCAGGTTCCGGGGGGTGCCGTCGTCACCGAGTTCCTGCTGATCGAGGAGGTGGTCGGCGGGAACCCCAACCCCTTCCTGGCCGGCGACTTCCTTCGCGACGGGCCGGCACTCGCGTCCCTGCTCGTCGGCGCCGATCTCCGGATCCGGCTTGCGGGCGTACCGGGCGTGCCGGGCTTCTTCGGCGTCGTCGCATCGGCCCGGGCGGTCCCCGAGCCGTCGCTGCTGCCGCTCGCCGTCGCCCTCGCCGTGGTGAGGCGAGGGGGCGGCCACCTCGAGTCGACCGGCTAGCGCTTGCCCCAGCGTGCAAACCAGGTCTCGACCGAGTCCTCGACCTGCTCGCGCAGCTTGCGCGGGCTCGGCCGCTGGTCGAAGAGGAGGCCGCGCGTGAGGGTGTAGTGCTCGATCATGCCCTGGAGCTCCGAGCGCGCGCGGTCGAGGTCGATCTCCGGATCGACCGCGCCTTCGTCCTCGAGGCGGCGGATCTCCCGGCGGAACTCCTTGGCAAAGATGGCCTTCCCGTGCCGGCCGAGTCGGTCAGCCAGCCCGCCCGATCCACCGCGGCTCGAGATCACCGCCCGCACCAGCCCCTGCACCCGGGGCTGGGACAAGAGTCGCCCGTAGCGGAAGGCCACGGCCAGGAGCCCGTCGTTGCCGTTCGCCGGAGGAGCCTCGTCGGCCGTCAGCACGTCGGCAACCAGCCGATCGAGCACGGCTCCGAAGAGATCCTCCTTGTCCTCGAAGTGGCGATACACCGTCGCGGTCGAGACCCCGGCGGCGTTCGCGATGGCCGCCATCGAGACACGGTCCACGCCGCGCTCGGCGAAGAGCTCGCTCGCGGCCTCGACGATGGCGGTGCGCTTCTGGTCGGCGCGGCGCGCGCGGAAGTCTTCGAGGCTCAAGCGGGCTCCCCTCGTGAGGCACCTTGCCGGCGCGTCGATCCGGTGTAGTCTCAGAGCATCGAAACGATACCGTTTCGTTTAGAAGAGCGCCCGATTCCCGTCCAGGAGGACCCATGGGATTCCTGAAGATCGTCCTCGGCCTCGTCGCCGCCCTCGCGCTCGCCATCGGGCTGCTCTTCGTCGGCGCCCGATTCGGCGACGGCCCGCTCCTGATCATTCCCGGAGGCCCCCTCGAGGGCGGCGACTGGGTGGCGGCCCCGGTCACCGACTGGTCCTTCGCCGCGGACGTCGCCGAGATCGAGCTCCAGCTCGAGGCCGATACCACCTCGCGGACCACGTGGGTGCTCGTGCACGAGGGCCAGGCCTACCTCCCCTGCAATCTCGGCTTTCCGCCCTTCAAGACCTGGCACGAGCGCGCCGACGTCGACGGCGCGGCCATCGTCCGCATCGAGGGCAAGCGCTACCCGGTCGAGCTGCGCCGCATCGATGACGAGGCGCTGAGTACGGCCCTCCTGCAGGTGGGCGAGGGCAAGTACGGTGGAGGTCCCCCGCGCGACGCCGGCGTCTGGTTCTTCCGCCTCGATCCGCGCGCGGCCGACGCCGCAGGGCTTCGCTAGGGAAGCTCTGCAGATGTGGACTACACGCCACTGTCGAGCCTCGACGCGGCAGGTAGAAGAACCCGTGCAGAGCATCCCTAGACGAGGGCGTCGAGGGCGCGGCGGGTGGCGCCGGCATAGCCTCCACCGAACTTGATCGCGTGGACGGCCAGCGGTGCGAGCTGGTGCAAGGGGATCCGCTCCTCCCACCCGGGCGAGAGCGGCGCCGCCTCGGCGTAGGCAGCGAAGCAATCGTCGCCGAATCCCCCGAAGAGGCGCATCATCGCCAGGTCGAACTCGCGGTGGCCGCCGTGGGCGGCCGGGTCGAGGAGCCAGCTCGTGCCTCCCCGGCCGATCACGCGGTTTCCGGCCCAGAGGTCTCCGTGGAGCCGAGCGGGCGGCTCTTCGGGCCCGGCGAGCTCGGGCAGCCGTGCCGCGACGCGCTCGAGGTCGCGGACCGAGCCTGCCGGCAGCGCGCCGGCCTCCGAGGCGAGCTTCGCCAGCGGCAGCAGGCGGTTTCGCGCGTAGGCCTCGGCGAAGCTCTCGTAGGGCTCGTTCGGCAGCCGTCGACTGCCGGTGGTGCGTCGGTCCTCGCGGCCGAACGCGGGGGCCCCCGCCGCGTGGAGGGCGGCGAGGCCGCGGCCGAGCTCCGCCTCCGTCGAGGCCCGGGGGCGGCCCGGCTCGATCCACTCGAGCACGAGGAAGGCGGGATCGTCGCAGACTGCGAGCACCTCGGGGATCGCCAGAGCCCCGGCTTCCCGAAGCCAGGAGAGGCCCGATGCCTCGGTGGTGAAGAAGCCGGGCGGGGCGCTCGCGTGGGTCTTGGCGAAGACCGAACGTCCATCGGACAGCTCGGCGCGAAAGGCGTCGGCCACGTCGCCGCCGCCGAGCCGGGACAAGCCGACGACGTCGGTTCCGAGCGCGTGTCCGACGGCGGTGGCGAGATCGGTCACGCGCCGGGCCGAGCTTCGGCACGCCGCAGGATCTCGCCGGCCAGGGCCACGCCGCTGCGCCAGGCGTCCTCCACACGACTGCCGGCGCACCAGTCGCCGCAGGCCCCGACGCGCGCCTCGGCATCGAGCAGGAAGCCATCTTCGAGCCAGCGCTTCGCCAGCGCGTAGCGCCAGCGATGTGCGGCCTGGTGCGCGACGGCGGGGAGGGGCTTCCCCAGGGCCTTCCCCAGCGCCTCGAGCAGGAGCGCGGGCGCGGCGGCGGGATCCTCTTCGAGGTGGGCCTCGCTCCACTCGGCCGACGCGTGGAGCACCCAGCGCTCACCCGCCTCGCGGCCGGGCTTGCTGGCCTCGCGCGCAATCCAGGAGAGCGGCGAGTCCTCGACGAACGCCGCGTCGAAGGGAGCGTCGAGCGGCGCGGCGAACGTCGTCATCACCGCGATGCACGGCAGGAGCTCGACGGTCGATGCACGCCGCGCGAGGTCGGGTGCCAGCGAGAGGAGCGGAATCGCCTGAGGAGCCGGGGTCGCGACGACCAGTCGCTCGAAGCGCCCGCGCGGGGAGCCCCCCTCGTCGACGAGCGCGAGGCCGTCGTCCTGCGGCTCCGCCCGCTCGATGCGAACGCCGTAGTCGACCGGGAGATCCTCCTGGAGCGCGCGTGCGAGCGCGTTCATGCGGGGCACGCAGACGAAGCGGCGCTTCTCGTCGGCGGGAGCGGCCACGTGGCCCCCGCGGAGCGTGACCACGCGGGCCTTCCACTCGGACACCAAGCCGTCCCGCTGCCAGCCGTCCATCGCCGCACGGAAGCCCGGGTCCCGCACCGTCATGAACTGCGCGCCGTGATCGAAGCGTCCGGCCTCGCCGCGCCGCGTGGACATCCGACCGCCGGGGCCCCGGGCCTTGTCGAAGACGTGGACGTCGAAGCCGGCCTGGCTGAGCGCGGTGGCGCACGAGAGTCCGGCGATCCCGGCACCGATCACGGCCGTTCGAGGGGCTTGGCTCATGTGCGGAGCTTGCCCGGGCGGGCCCGACTTGGCGAGCGGGCCGATTCGTGGGCTAGGGAGCCGTCGCGACGCCCGCGCGGGTCACCTCGACCGCCACCTCGAGCTCCTGCTCGCCACCTCCGAAGAGGATTCCACGCATGGGGCGCACGTCGCCGTAGTCGCGGCCGATCGCCACGCGCACGTACTGCCAGTCCACGAGCTTGCGGTTGGTCGGGTCGGCCCCGATCCAGCCGACCTCGGGTTGCCACGCCTGCACCCACGCGTGGCTGGCTCCCGCACCGCGAACGCCCGCCGTCTCGGGACCGTGGGGCGGATCGTAGACGTAGCCGCTGGCGTAGCGGGCCGGAACCCCGGAGCTGCGCAGCACCCCGATCATCGCGTGAGCGAAGTCCTGGCAAACGCCCGCTCCGCCCCGGAACAGCTCGTCGGGTGTCGAGTTCACGTCCGTCGCCCCCGGCCGGTACTCGAAGCTGTCGACGAACCAGCCGGCCAGGCTCAAGAGGGCCTCGGCGAACGCTTCGGGTTCCGCGTTCGTGGCGACCTCGTGATCGACTTCGCGATACCCCTCGAGCGCGGGCACCCGCGGAGACGGCGCCAGGTACTCGGCCCAACGCTCGCGCCAGGGGCGGGGGTCGGGCGAGGCCTCGGGCCCGCAAGCCACGGCGTCGGTCGTCTCCACCAGCGACTCGGCCACGATCTCCAGATCCTCGTGCTCCCCCAGCTGGTTGAAGCGGTGGACCACGTTTCCGAAGTAGTCGCGATGGGGACGCAGGATGCCGGGGGGGTCGATCTCGATGCCCTGGGTCAGCACGCGCTGCAGGCCGGTGTCCACCGGCGTCATGCGCAGCTCGGTATGCGACTGGTAGCCCGGCTCCTCGTACTTGAGCCGCGTGCGGTGCCGCACCATCAAGAGGGTCTTGGGACGGTCACCGTCCTTGGCAGTGAGGGGCGGGCTCATTGATTCACCGGGAAGCGCGACTGCTCCGACATGGACTGGGCCGTCACGCGGTAGAAGTTGCGGAAGCACGCCGTCTCGAGGGCGCTCGAGAGGTCGCCCACACGGCTCATCAGATCCTCGCTGTAGGCCGAGAGGTCGCGCCGGATCAGCGAGTCGACGTCGGTCGCGTCCAGGTGGCGGCGCAGGCCACCGAGGGCCTCGCGAAGCTCCGCCTGCTTGGGGCCGCGCGACTCCTCGGGCAGGTGCTCGTCCACGCGTCGGATGCAGTAGCCGAGCGAGCGCGGGAAGTCCGGATGACGCAGCACGAACTCGAGCACCCGGCCGGGCAGGATGCGCGCGTCGTACCAGCGCCGGTAGGGCTCGAAGCCCGCCAGGGAGCGGAGCATGGCCTGCCACTGGTGGACGTCGATGGGTCGGCCGGCCGCGTCCGGCATCACGGCGAGGCTCTGCCCCTTCACGTGGAGGATGCGCGCCGTCATCTCGGCTCGCTCCATGTACTTGCCGGTGCGCAGGAACCGCCACTCGCTGCCGTGCATCATGGTGTCGTCGGCGATCCCGTGGAAGGCGTCGCAGAGGGTCTCGATGCGGAAGCTGAACTCCGAGCGGCCGTCACGGCGGATGGCGTCGAAGGAGAGCCCGAGCAGGCCGAGGTAGGCCCGGTTCAGGTAAGCCCACATCTCCTCGCTGATGTGATCGCGCAGGCTGCGTCCCTTCTCGCGGGCCTCGCGCAGGCAGCGGCTCACCGAGTAGGGGTGCTGGGGGTCGACGACCAGGCGCTCGTAGAGCTCCGCCTCGCCCGGCTCGTCGATGGCGACGTCGAAGGAGCTGTAGAGCGGCAGCCAGGTGAGCGGGTCCTCGAGGCTCTGGCGCACCAGCGCCATCTTGTGCGTGACCTCGAGCACGCGTACGACGTTCTGGGCGCGCTCGATGTCGCGTCCCATGCCGTAGAGCGCTTCACCGATCCTACTCAGCATTCATGAAGTCCTCGCCATCGTGCAGGACCCAGGTGTCCTTGGTGCCGCCTCCCTGGGAGGAGTTGACCACGACGGTGCCCTTGCGCAGGGCCACCCGCGTGAGTCCGCCGGGCAGGAGCCGCATCGCCCCGTCGGCTCCCGTCACCGCGAAGGGGCGCAGGTCGACGTGGCGCGGCTCGAGGTGCGCGTCTCCGTCGTCGCTCACGATGGTCGGTAGCGTGGAGAGGGAGATCAGCGGCTGGGCGACGAAGCGCTCGGGCCGCGCCTCGATGTCGGCCCGCATCCGCGCGATCTCCTCGTCGCTCGCGTGGGGTCCGATCAGGATGCCGTAGCCCCCCGAGCCGTCGGTCGGCTTCACCACGAGGTCGCCCAGGTTGGCGAGGACGGTCGCGCGGCTCTTCTCCTCCCGGCACAGGTAGGTCGGCACCTGGGCGAGCTGCGGCTTCTCCCCCAGGTAGTACTCGATCACCCGGGGCAGGTACGCGTACATCGCCTTGTCGTCGACCACGCCGGTTCCGGGCGCGTTGGCCAGGGAGAGGTTGCCCGCCCGCACGGCGTGCATGATGCCGGGGACGCCGAGCAGGGAGTCCGAGCGGAACACCAGGGGATCCAGGAAGTCGTCGTCGACGCGCCGGTAGAGGACGTCGATGCGCTCGAGGCCCGAGATCGTCTTGGCGTAGAGGACGTCCTGGTCCACCAGCAGGTCCTGGCCCTCCACCAGGTCGACGCCCATCTCCGCAGCCAGGAAGCTGTGCTCGAAGTACGCCGAGTTGTAGATCCCGGGCGTGAGCACCGCGACGCGGCAGTCCTCGGAGCCTCCCATGCTCCGCAGTGCGTCGAAGAGCATCTGCGGGTAGTGCTCCACCGAGCGCACGCGCGCGCGCTGCAGGACGTCGGGCAGAATGCGCCCCATCACGCGACGGTTCTCGAGGACGTAGGAGACCCCGGACGGCACCCGGAGGTTGTCCTCGAGCACCATGAAGCCGCCGGTCTCGTCCTGGATCAGGTCGACCCCGGCGATGTTCACCCACACGTCGCCGCGGGGCGCGACCCCGACCATCTCGCGGCAGAAGAAGGGCGAGTTGACGACGAGGTCGCTCGGGATCACGCCGTCGCGCAGGATCCGCTGCTCGCCGTAGAGGTCTGCCAGGAAGCGCTGGATGGCGCGCAGCCGCTGCTCGATGCCCGACTCGAGCGCGGCCCACTCGATCCCGGAGATCACGCGCGGCACGACGTCGAAGGGAAGGATCTTCTCGGTGCCACGCTCGTCCGCGTACACCGTGAAGGTGATGCCCTGGTTCAGCAGGGAGATCTCGGCCTCGCGCTGGAGGGCGGCGAGCCCTTCCGGTCCCCGCCGGTTGAAGACGTGGACCAGACGCTCGGTCTCGGCGCGGGCCGTCCCCGACGCCCGGGCGTAGCCGTCGAAGGGCGGGGGTCGGGTGGCCGCCTGTCGCGGGATTCGCGGGAGCTCGCTCACCCCCACCCGATGAGCAAGATCCGGGCCGTCGCGGAGCGGTCCTCACGACCTCCCGGCGGCAGGGGCTGCCCGCTCTGCGGGCAGGGCGCCTGTGAAACGGGCGGCCGCTTCGGGTCGATTCCGGCCCTCGCTTCGGGTCCGGGCCTCTACTCGGGGAGCTCCACGCGCAGCAGCCAGAGGCGCTCCTCGGAGGCGCTGTCCGAGGACAGCACCCGCGTTCCCGAGGTCCGGACGTCGGAACGGCGTTCGAGGCCGCCCACCACCGTCGTGTCGCCCGGCCGGACGGTCACCGTGGTCGCCCCGCTCACGAAGCGCACCCGGCCCGCCGCGTCCACCTGGCCCTCGTCGGGCGCGAGCTCGACCTGCACGCGCCCGTCCGAGAGGACCCGGGGACGGGCCAGGATGCCGCGCTGGGCCTCCACGCGCTCGATCTCGAAGCGGCTCCGCACCGGCACCGAGGCGCCGGAGCCGATGCGTCCGACCTCACCGTCGAGCACACGGACCGTGGCCGAGAAGCCCCCGGCGCGCTCGCCGGCCAGCAGCGAGGTGGTCACCCGCGCGCCCTTTGCGTCGGAAGGGACGATCACCGTCCCGACGCGCAGCGGACCGGCCTCGATGCCCCAGTCGACCTCGATACCCGACTTCGAGAGCTCGTCGCGCCGGCGCGACTCGAAGTGGATCACGACGCTCTTGCGCCGCGCGTCGAGCTCGCGCAGCAGGGCCAGGGCCTCGGCCACCCGGGCTTCGGGCCCGACCAGCAGGATCGCGTTGCTGCCCGGGTCGAGGGTCGCGGTTCCCTCGCCGGCGAGCGCCGTCTGCGCCAGGGGCAGGAGCTCGTCCGCGGTGCGCATCTGGGCGCGATAGACCTCGATGCTGCGATCGGCGACGGCCGGGAGGGCGCCTCCCAGGGCCAGGATCAGCAGCAGCAGGGCGCCGCGGTGGGCTCGTCTCATGGCGGCTCCTCTCCCCGGGTGTATCGGCGGCCCGCGGCGCCGTCCCAAGGCGCCCGGTCCCGTTCTGTGCCCGGTCCCCAGATCAGTGTAGAGGTCCGCCCCGGCATGGGGGCACGAGAGGCGCGGAACGGCGATCCTAGGGCGGAACGCCCCTTGCACGGAGCAAGGCGGGCGCGGAAGGGCTCGTGCCCGAGGAGGCCCCATTGAAGCGCATCCCTCACATCGCGGCCGTGATGACGCCGTTTCCGTACACGATCGATGCGGACGCGGCGCTGCTCCGCGCCCGCCACATGATGCACGAGCGCGACGTCCGACATCTGCCCGTCTCGCGCAACGGCGAGCTCGTCGGGATCCTCTCCGATCGCGACATCAAGCGCGCCCTCGATCCCGGCCTCGGGCTCCCGCCCGAGGAGGAGCTCTTCGTCGAGGACGTGATGGTCCGCGACCCCTACGTGGTCGAGACCCGGACGCCCCTGGACGAGGTGCTCGACCAGATGGCCGAGGAGCGTCTGGGCTCCGCCCTGGTGGTGAAGCAGGAGAAGCTGGTCGGTGTCTTCACCGTGAGCGACGCCTGCCGCGCCTTCGCCCACATCCTGCGCTCCGGGGGCGACATCCCGGACGAGGTGGCCTGAGGCCACACTCGCTCTGCACGTTCCCGGAGGGAGTGTGCGCTCCCTCCGGGTGTGCAGCAGCGATCAGCCTCCCGGCGTCCGTTCGAAGGTCGCGATGCCTTCCGGGATGTGATGGAAGGACTGCTTGTCGCAGGTGTAGATGGCCATCTGCGGGCCGGCGAAGACGCTCGGGTCGTCGAAGGTCCCGGGCTTCAGGATCACGGTGCCCGGCATGCCGGGAGCCTTCGACACCAGGTGGGTTCCGCAATCGGCGCAGAACTCCCGGGTCACCGGCGTATCGAGATCACTGCGTTGGAAGGGCTTGGGGTCGCCCTTCGTCCACCGGAAGCCCGGCTCGGGGAAGGCCATCACCACGTTCGGCGAGCCGCCCGAGATGTACTGGCATTCGCGGCAGTGGCACTGTCCCTGGAAGAGCGGGTCGCCCTCCACCTGGAAGCGCAACGCCCCGCAGTAGCATCCACCTTCGATCATCCCGTCTCCTCCTTCGGGTCAGCCACCGAAGTTCATGTAGAACGCGACGAGCTTGTTGCCGTCGGGATCGCGGAAGTAGCCGCCATAGAAGTTGCCGCCGCGGTCGCCGGGAGCGCCCTCGTCCGTGGCGCCGAGCTCGATGGCTCGCGCGTACAGCTGGTCGACCTGCTCCGGGGACTGCGCGGTGAGCGCCACCATCGTCCCGTTGCCCGCAGAGGCCTCGCTCCCGTCGTAGGGCGTACAGACCGCCAGCAGGGGCGCCTGCCCCGGGACGCCGAAGAAGCGCATCCGCTCGTCTTCCATCAGCTTGGAGGCGCCGAGCTCCTTCAGGAGTCCGGTGTAGAAGGTCTCGGCACGGGCGAGGTCCTTCGTTCCGAGAGTGACGTAGCCGATCATGGGATCTCCGTGGGCGCGGAGGTGGGAGCCGCGCGGCCAGGGTAGCCCCTTTGCCCGCTTACTCCCCGTGCCCCGGGGTCCGCACGATGCGGGCGAGAGCCTCCGTCTCGACGAGCACCGCCTCGCTGTCGCGGGCGAGCTCGGCCGCGTTCCCCTCGTCGGTGTCGACGTGCATCTCGAGCCGGTAGCTGTCCTTCACCCGGACCACGACGTCGCGAAACACGAGGTCGCGCCCATCGCCGTCCACGGCCACGTCCACCAGGTCCTTGTGCCCGACGCCGAACGCGACGGCGTCGTCGGGGGTCATGTGGATGTGACGCTGGGCGCAGATCACGCCCTCCTCGAGCACCCATTCGCCCGCGGGCCCCTCGATCAGGAGCCCCGGGGTTCCCTCGATGTCGCCCGAGCAGCGGATCGGCGCGTCGATGCCGAGCTGGAACTCGTCGGTGCGCGAGATCTCGACCTGGCAGTGGCCGCGCGTGGGCCCGACCACCCGCACGTTCTCGAGGCGCGACTTCGGGCCCACCAGGGTCACGCGCTCCTTCGCGGCGAACTGACCCGGCTGGCTGAGGTTCTTGCTGGGCTCGAGGACGTGACCGGCTCCGAAGAGGGCATTCACCGCCTCCTGGGTCAGATGGACGTGGCGTGCGGAGATCGCGATGGGCAGCTCGCGGGCGTCGCCGGCGCCCTCGGCCAGCGCGAGCCGGCACTCCTGCGCGATGGCCATCGCCTCGTCGGCGGCGACGGCCAGGATGCGCACCCGGCTGTGGGGCTGGGACAGCTCGGCGACGGGCTCGCTTCGATCGACCCGCGCTTCACGGTTGCGTGCCTCGTCGAGTCGCGCGCCCAGGAACTCGAGGCGCGACGCCACGCTGTGTCGCACGAGCGCGCTGTTCTGCCCGATGCCGCCGGTGAAGGCGAGCACGTCCATGCCGCCCATCACGGCCGCGTAGGCGCCCACGTACTTTCGCGCGCGGTGGCAGAAGACGTGGAGCGCGAGCTGGCAGGCGGCGTCTCCCTCGGCGGCACGCGCCTCGATGTCGCGCAGGTCGCTTCCCACACCGGAGAGCCCGGCGAGCCCCGATTCGCGGTTCAGCAGCGTCTCGAGGCCGTCGACGTCGACGCCATCGCGTCGCAGCAGGGCGATCAGCGCGCCCGGGTCGACGTCGCCGCTGCGGGTGCCCATCACGAGCCCTTCGAGCGGCGTGAGGCCCATGCTCGTCTCCACCGAGCGTCCGGCCTCGATGGCGGTTGCGCTGCAGCCGCTCCCGAGGTGCAGGCTCACGATGCGGAGCGCGCGCGGGTCTTCGCCCAGGTGCTCGCCGACCTGGCGCGCGACCCAGGCGTGGCTCGTGCCGTGGAAGCCGTAGCGTCGCAGTCCCGCGTCCTCGGCCAGCGCCTGGGGCAGGGCGTAGTGGCGGGCCCGGCGCGGAAGCGTCGCGTGGAACGCGGTGTCGAAGACGGCCAGGTGCGGGAGGTCCGGAAGCGCCGCGCGCGCGGCGCGTAGCAGCGCGAGCGCGGGCGGATTGTGCAGGGGAGCCAGCGGCGAGAGCGCCTCGATGCGGGCCAGGACCGCGTCGTCCACGGGTGTCGCGCGCACGAACTCCTCACCGCCGTGCACCACTCGATGCCCGACGGCATCGATCCCCGCGTCGCCGATCGCCGCCTGGAGCGCGGGCAGGGCGGCTGCCAGGGCGCCCTCCGCGTCGGGCGCGGAAATCGGCTGGGGTGCGCCGGCGTCCACGCGAAGCGTCGCCTCGGCAGTGCCGAGCCGCTCGACCCGGGCCGCGTGGCGGGCCCCGCCCGGGGTCTCGATCCAGTCGAGCTTGAGGCTCGAGCTTCCGCTGTTCACCACCAGGATGCGCATCGGTCCTTCCCTCACCGGCGCTGGCATGCCGGTCGCCCGAGGAGTCGCGTGGGCCCGGAACGAAGGGTTCGGGCCCGCCTGCCCCGGAGGGGGATAACGGCAGGAGCGTTCCCCGTCCACGGGAGCCGCTTTGCCCCTGCGGGGGCTCCCCTTCGAGGGCTTTCGGCTGATTCTCGCCGGTTTTCGTGACACACGGGCGGGTGATCCTCCCACTTCTAGGGCATGGGAGTCTGTGCCTGGTGCCATCAGCCGCTCGTCGGATCCGCCGCCTCGGCGAGTGCGAACGCACCGGTGAGCCACGGCATGTGCCGCTCCTGCGTCGAGCAGCGCCTGGCCCAGCTGCCCACCCCGGCTCCGCGGCCCGCCCTTGGCGCCGGCCTGGTCAGCACCTAGCCGCCGACTCGAGCCTTCGCGCGGGGCGGGGGGCCGTCAGCTCGCTGGGAGCCGGATCTCGAAGCTCGCGCCGCCGCCGGGCGGCTTGCTGAGCGAGATGCGTCCGCCGTGGTCCTCGACCACCTTCTTCACGATGGCGAGGCCCAGGCCGATGCCCGAGGGCTTGCCGGCCGTGACGAAGGGCTCGAAGACCTGATCGCGGATCGAGTCGGGCACGCCCGGCCCCGAGTCGGTGACGATGATGCGCGCGCCGTCCTCGTCCGCCTCGGTGCGGACGCGAAGCAGGCCGCCCTCGGGCATCACCTCGAGGGCGTTGCACACGAGGTTGCCGAGGGCGCGACGCAGGGCCTCCTCGCGCATGGGCAGGGACCGATCCGAGCGGAGCTGGAGATCGACTTCGACGCCCTGGTGCACGGCATCGCGAGTGAAGAAGGTCACGGCCTGGGAGACGACGTCGTCGAGCGGCGCGGGCTCCATCGGTGAGCTGGCATCGCTGTGGCGGGTCGTGTCCAGCAGCTCGGCACACAGGCGCTCCAGGCGATCGCTCTCGGTGCGCACGCTCTCGCCGACTTCGCGAATCGCCTCCTCACCGAGGGTGTCGGGAGCCTCGGTGAGCTCACCGGCGGCGCTTCGGATCAGGGAGATCGGGCCGCGCAGGTCGTGCACCACCATCGCCGTCATGCGGCCGATCGCCGAGAGCCTTTCGGCGTGCACCATGCGATCCTGCGCATCGCGTAGCTCCGCGAGCGTGGCTTCGAGAGTGCGGGCGTGCTCCGACGCCTCGTCGAGCAGCTGCTGGTTCTCGCGCCAGAGGCGGACGCGCTCGAGGATCGTTCGCGCCGTCACGAGCAGCTGCTCGGGCATGCACGGCTTGTGGAGGTAGGCGTGCACCTGTCCCCGGTTGATCGCGCCGACCGTCGCCTCCTGGTCGGCGTAGGCGGTGAGCAGGATGCGCCCGACCGCGGGGTCCATCGTCGCGACCTTCTCGAGCAGGTCCACGCCGGTGCCGCCGGGCATCCGCTGGTCGGTCACGACGAGGTCGACCCGATTCGTCTCGAGCTGCGCGCAGGCCTCGGACACCGAGTTCGCGACGAGGACCGTTCCCACCTCTGCCAGGGTGCGGCAGAGGAGCTCGGTTCCGCGGACTTCGTCGTCCACCGCCAGAATGGTCGGCAGCGCGATCATCGCTCGACTGGATCCTCCAGGCCCGCGGGGACGTCCCCTCGCGCGAGCGCTTCGCGTCTCTCTTCGGACGAACGAGTCGGCAACTCCACCCGGAAAACCGCGCCTTCCCCGGGCTCGCTCCGAACGATGAGCTGACCTCCGTGTCGGGAAATCACCCCATAGGAGATGGAGAGGCCCAGCCCCGTTCCGTGGCCCACGTCCTTGGTGGTGAAGAAGGGCTCGAAGAGCCGCTCCAGGTTCTCCGGCTCGATTCCGCAGCCATCGTCCTCGATCTCGACGAACACGTGATCGTCGTCCACCTGCCCGCTGCGGATTCGGATCACGCCCGACTCGCCGACGGCGTCCGCGGCGTTCGAGATGAGGTTCATGAACACCTGGTTCACCTGACCCGCGATGCACTCGACGAGGGGCAGCTCCTCGAGCTCGAGCTGTACGTCGATGCCGCGGAGGCGGTCGCGCAGCACGCTCAGGGTCGAACGCAGCCCGTCCAGCAGGTTCGCCATGGACGCGTCCGGCCGGTCCAGGCGCGAGAAGCTCTTGAGATCCGCCACCAGGGTGGTGGAGCGCACGATGCCTTCGGTACAGCCTTCGAGGAGCGAGTCCAGGTCCTCGCCCACGTCGTCCAGCCGCAGCTCCGCGCGAGTGGCGTCGATGCGCGAGGTGTCGGCACCGAGCTCGCGCATCATCTCCTCGTAGCGCGCGATCGCCTCGAGCATGGAGCGGGCGTGGCGCGCCAGGAAGTGCAGGTTGCCCTGCACGAAGTTGAGCGGGTTGTTGAGCTCGTGCGCGATCCCCGCCACGAACTGGCCGAGGGACGCCATCTTCTCCCGATGCACGAGCTGCGCCTGGGTCTCGCCCAGCTCGGCCAGCGCTCGTGCCAGCGAGTCCCCACGCTCCTCGAGCTGCTGGCTCAGCACCCGCGTGCGGATCAGCGCGCGCGTCCGGGCCAGGAGCTCGCGCGGGTGGAAGGGCATGGTCACGTAGTCGTCGGCACCGAGCTCGAGGCCCTCGATCTTGAGATCGCGCTCGGCCTTCGACGTCACGAGCATCACGCCGACCCGGGAAAGCTCGGGGT
>JASJCN010000011.1 GCA_030065975.1 Myxococcota bacterium | reverse complement strand
CGCAGCGACGCGTGGCCGATGTCCGCTTCGGCGAGTGCATCGCCGAGCGCAAGGGAGGCGTGCTCGGAACCCTGATGCGGCTGGGCGTGCGCGTGGGCGGCCACCCGATCGTCCCGGCCGGCTGGCGCTGGGGCTACGGCCGCTCGTACCCGGCAGGCTACGACCCGGCGCGCGAGGCCGAAAACGAGGGCGAGGAGGCGGCCGAAGCCGACGACGAGTCGGCCGACTAGCCGGCGATCAGGCCCTGCACCATCTCGGCGGTGTCGAGCAGCGAGAACCACAGCACCGCGGCCAGGATCACCGGGACGACGAAGCGCAGAAGCGTCTTCCAGCCGAAGAGCAGGCCGCCGAAGCGGGAGCCCTCGGACGCCTCGTCCATGGCGTCGGGCATCACCCAGCCGACGAAGACCGAGAGCAGGAGCCCACCGAAGATCAGGAACAGGTTGCCGCCGATCTGGTCCATCAGGCCGAGCACGTCGAGAGACAGCGCCGACGGTACGCCGAGCAGCGCGATCAGCCCGCCGCAGATCCAGGCGGCCTTCCCGCGGCTGGTCCCGGTCGCGTCGATGGCCGAGGAGACCACCACCTCGAGCAGCGAGATGGCGCTGGTCAGCCCGCCGACCACGAGAGCCACGAAGAAGGCGATGCCGATCCAGTTGCCGGCAGGCCCCATGCTCGCGAAGGCCTTGGGGAGCGTGATGAAGAGTGCGCCCAGGGTGCTGGCGCCCACGTCCTCCTGGAGGCCCAGGGCGAAGATCAGGGGGAACACGACCATGCCCGCGAGGAAGGCGACCCCGAAGTCCGAGATCGCGATGGTGACCGACTCCGCCGGCAGGTCGGTGTTGCGATCGAGGTAGCTCGCGTAGGTGAGGATCGCGCCCATGCCGAGGCTCAGGCTGAAGAAGGCCTGCCCGGCCGCATCTCGCAGCACGTCGGTCTGCCAGATGGCCGCGAAGTCGGTCTGGAAGTAGTAGGCGTAGCCGGCGCCGGAGCCCTCGAGCGTCGCGGCGTAGATCGCGAGCGCGATCACGAGGAAGCCGAGCACCGGCATCAGGATCAGGGCGGCGCGCTCGATGCCGGCGCGGATGCCCCCCGACACCACGACGATCGTCACTGCCATGAACACCAGGTGCCAGCACAGCGCGGGGATGCCACTCGCGATGGCCCCGAAGCGATCGCCCGCCTCGGTCGGGAAGCCCGTGAGCGCGGCGTCGACCGTGTAGCGAACGGTCCAGCCCGCAATCACGCTGTAGTACGCGAGGATGACGACGCCAGCCATCACGAACAGGGCACCGAGCGGCTTCCAGGCGTTGCCGCCGTAGTGCACCAGGGCCTGGATCGGGCTCTTGCCCGAGCCGCGGCCCAGCGTGAGCTCCGCGAGCATCACGGGGAGGCCCACGAGCAGGGTCATCACCACGTAGAGCATGACGAAGGCGGCGCCCCCGTTCTCGGCCGCCATGTACGAGAAGCGCCACATGTTGCCGAGGCCCACGGCGGAGCCCACCGCCGCCAGGGTGAAACCGAGTCGACCCGACCAGTGCTCGCGCGTCTGCTCCATGGGCGCATCATACCGGTCGAAACGCGCGATGCAGGGCGCTTTCGGCGATTCCGTTCCGGCGATTCGGGTTCGGCGACTCGGGTCCGGCGATTCGGGTTCGACGACTACGAGCTGGCGGTGCGCTCAGTCCGTGGGTGCGACGTAGACCCCGAGCGTGCCGCAGCAGCCCATCCGACGTTCGTCCGGCGGCGGGTCGTGGTGATGCAGACTCGCGTCGAGCAGGTGCGCGACGTCGCCCCCTTCGAGGGCGTCGAGCTGCTCGCCCGTGCGGTGGGCCGCCGCGCGCGGCCCGCTCTCCCAGAGCGCTCGCCAGCGCGAGATCTCGGGCCGCACCAGCGCCGCGGCCTGGCGGTAGAAGTCCGTGAGGGCCGGAAGCCCCACGCTCTCGACGTCCGCGCGCAGGCGCAGGAAGCCCTCGACCCCGAGATCGCGACGCACGCGCGCCGCTTCGCCGCTCCCCGCGGTGGTCGCCTCCGTGCCGGAGAGCACGTGACGGCCGCGGTAGGCCTCGACGTCGTGGAGCTCGGCCTCGGGGAAGGTGATCACCATGTCCCCGGCCTCGGGGAGCCCGGCGTTCTGCATCAGCACCAGGATCTCGAGGTCGCCGCTCTCGTTGATCAGCCGGTGGATCGTGCCCGGCGTGAACCACACGAAGCTTCCCGGCTCGAGCGGCGTCTCCCGGAAGCCCTCGGCCGAGAGCGTCTGCACCCGGCCCCGCCCGCGCACCACCCAGTACGCCTCGGTGCACACGAAGTGGACGTGCGGGGTGCCCCCGCACAGGCCGTCGGGAGCCTCGCTCTGGTAGACGCGCAGATGCGAGGCGCCGATCGCGCCCGGAAACGGCGGCGGCCCGCTCAAGACGCTCCCGCCAGCGCTTCGTCGGGCACCCAGCTTCGATACCAGGGGCTCTCCTTCGCGATGGGGAGCGAGACCGCCTGGCCCGTCGCCGCAGACGCGTAGAGCGCCGTCACCAGCTCGAGGGAGGCGCGCGCGTCGTCGACGGTGACCGGCAACGGAGCGTCCTCGACGAGCGCTCGGTGTCCGGCCAGGAACTGCCCCTCGAAGAGGTCGGGCCCGGGGACGAAGTCCGCGAGCGCGGCCTTCATGCGGTCGTCCCACTCGGCCGAGCGCGGCTCGAAGCTCCAGGGCTCGGAGCCGGTGTCGTAGGGACCGTCTCCGCTCTGCACGGTCACGCCGTCGAACAGGTAGCGCAGGCGCGAGATCTCGCTGGCCGCGCCCAGGGTCACGGCGAAGCTCCCGAGCGACCCGTCGGCGAAGCGCAGGCTCACCGCGGCCGTGTCCTCGGTCTCGACCTCGTTCACCCGCGTGGTCGTGTGTGCGAAGACGCTCTCCACCGGGCCCATCACGCAGGTCACCAGATCGTGGTTGTGGATCGCGTGGGAAAGCAGGCAGCCGCCGCGCTCGCTCTGCCACTTGCCCCGCCACGGAACCGCGTAGTAGTCGGCTCCCCGCCGCCAGGCCGTCTCGGAGCTGGCCAGGAAGGCCCGGCCCAGCACGCCCTTGCGCTTCAGGTGCAGGAGCTTCTGGATGCCGCCGCCGAAGCGGTACTGGAAGATGGGCATGAGGCGGCCCTTGGCGCCGGCCTCCAGGCGCGCGACCTCGTCGCAGTCGTGCAGTGAGCCCACCAGCGGCTTCTCGCAGATCACGTGCACGCCCGCGTCGAGGGCCTGCCGGATCATCGGGAGATGCAGATGGGGCGGCGTGCAGACGTCCACCACGTCGAGATCCGGCAGTGCGAGGGCCTCGTCGAGACTCGCGAGCGGCCGGGTCCCGAAGCCCGCCGCTGCCTTCTCGCGGCGCTCCTCGTCGACGTCGACCACACCGACGATCTCCCACTGCTCGGCGAGCGCGCGGTACGCGATCAGGTGCATGAGCCCGATGCCGGCTCCGACGACGGCGACCCGCAGCTTCACGTCCGGAGCCTTGTCATCCGTGGGATCCCCTCACGCCGGGAGTATGCACTGCAGGCCTCCCCCGCGCTGCTGCCTCGGCGCGCGTGAAGTCGAGTACCGCAACCAGCACCCCTAGACCTGCAGGTGGTAGATGCGGAAGAAGCCCGCATCCACGTCGGCCACCTCGACCCGGCCGAAGCCGGCCTCCGCCGCCAGCTCCCGGAGCGTGTCCTCGCGGATCACCGTCCCGATCGCCGCCGAGGGCTGCTCGGCCATGGCGGCCGGCAGGCAGTGCACCGTGCTCCAGCCGTAGAGCATGCGCTCGAGATCGTCGCCCGGCGCCTCGAAGCGGGGCGCGACCTTCTCGTCGGCGACGATCACGTGGCCTCCCGGCGCAAGGCACTCGCGCACCGCGCGCAGCACGGCGACGGGCTGCGAGCAGTCGTGCAGCATCTCCATCAGGAAGGCCACGTCGAAGCGCTGCTCTCGCGAGAGCGCGGCCCCGTCGTCGCAGACGAAGCGCACGTCGGCCCCGCGTTCGCGCGCGTGACGCTGCGCCGCCTCGATCGAGGCGGCGTCGGAGTCGATCCCCACCACCTCGGTGTGCTCGAAGCCCTCGGCGATCCCCATGGCCGACCAGCCCACGCCGCAGCCGAGGTCCAGCACCCGGGCCGGCGTCTCGGACGAGAGCCTCGCGTGGACGGCCGGCACGGCCGGGATCCAGTCGCGAACCAGATCGTTCAGGAACGCGGGCCGGTTGATGCCTCCCTGGCCGCAGCGGAAGTCGTGGCCGTAGCGCGCGTAGGGGACGCCGCCGCCGCTCCGGTACGCGTCGACCACGTCGTCGAGCACCTTCGCGATGCCGACCACCATCTCGGAAAGGGGGGCCAGGTGGGAGGCATGCTCCGGGTCGACCAGAGCGGCGGCCTGCTCGGGCTCGATGCGGTAGCGGCGCGCGTCGGCCGGGCAGTCGGCGCCCTCCACAGCGAGCCAGCCCGCCACCGCCTGCTGCTCCAGCCACTCCCGTGCGTAGCGGGGATGGATCCCGGCGGCGGCCGCGAGATCGGGGGCGCTCGCGGGGCCCTTCTCGAGCAGCCGCTCGTAGAGGCCCAGTCGGCGCCCGAGGTAGACGCCGAAGAGCTCGAGGGCTCCAGTGGCGGCGCCGATCAGGCGTTCGTCGAAGGGGGCGTCGGTTCGGGCGAGGGTCATGGCGATCTCCGGGTGGTGCCCGGAGTCGCGGGATCCCTCGTTCGGGGATCGGCTCCCGGGCGTTCACCCGGAAGGCGTGAGCCCACCCCTCACATCGTGAGTCGTGGCGCGAAGAATGGGTCCGCCCCGATGCGCGATCACGTCGTCGACTCCAGGAGGCGCTTCTTCGACGTCTGCCAGGCCCCCGGGCCCTCGAGGAATCGCCTGAGCTGGGATTCGCGAACCAAAACAAGGACTTCGGAGCAAACGGACCCACTCTTCGAGCCACAACCCACATCGTGAGGCCCGGCGGGAGAGCCGGAACCCGAACCGGAACGGGGGCTTAGCTACGCCGGCGAACGAACAGGGAGCCGACGCCCAGCAGCGACAGGCCGGCGCCCCCGCCCATCATGCTCATCGCGCGGGTGGCGGAGGCCGGCTCGCGGCCCTCTTCGAGGATCAGCACCTTGGTGAGGTCCACCGCCGGGAAGCCCTGCTGCACCAGGGCGGCCTCGTCGCTGCGCAGGCTCTCGATGCGGTTGATCACGAGCCCGCGCACCGGGGGCAGGCGCTCCCAGCCCGGCGTCGGGATCTGGGCGACCGTCTTGAAGCGCTTCGTCTTCACGATCACGGCGAAGTCGCCCACCTCGGGGAGCTGGCTCTCCGGGATCTTGTCGGCACCGCCGTAGAGCTTGGTCAGGTTGGCGAGGTTGTTCACTCCGGGAAGGGAGTCGGAGAAGATCGGGTAGTAGGCGTAGTCGACCTTGGCCTTGGGGCTCGGCTGCCCTTCGGGCTCGCCGGCCGGCTGCTCGTAGCGGAACACGATCTCCGCGTTGGTGCGCCAGTGCTCCCCGACCTCGAGATGGGGGTTGGTCGGCACCTGGCCGGACTCGAGATCCTCGAGGGTCACCGCGAGCGGCTCTTGCGTCGCGCCTTCGCTGAGCGTCCGCTCCTGGAAGCCCAGGAAGGCGACGATTCCACCCAGGAAGACCATCACGAGCTTGAGTCGGAACATGGCGAGCTCCTCGGCCGACGGGTCCCGCACAGACGGACCCGGGCCCTGGGCGTTTCGACCGATCGGCGAGGGGGCTTGAGCCGGGCGTGGCCATGGAATCGGCGCGCCTCGGGGCCGTCCGGTCAGGCGCGGATCTCCCACTCGACCGGCTGCTCGGGCTGATAGGAGCAGGTGCTGCCCGTGCGTACGGCGTTCTTCAGGTGGCGCGAGAGCTCCGGGTGCTGCTCGCCGATGCGGCGGATCGTGGCGCGGATGCGGTGGGCGACGGCCGAGCGGGCCCGCTCCCGCGCCTCGCCCTGAGGGCGATCGCGACCGCCGAGGCCGAAGGCCTGGGCCAGCTGCTCCTGCAGCGCCTCGAGCTCGGCGCGCGCCCGCTCCGCGCGGCCCGGGTCGTGGGCCTCGGTGGCCTCGTCGAGCTCCGACTCGAGGGAGAGCACGCGCAGCTGGTACTCGCGGCGCGCCTGCTCGTCGAGCACCGGGCCGGCGTCGCCTTCGAGGCCGGGCGTACCGGCGAGCTCGAAGCAGTGCACCTCGCGACCGGGGTCGGAGAGCAGGCGGGCCAGGTCGCGCAGACCCTTCGAGTCCTTCAGGCGGATGCGCTGTCCGCGATAGCCGAGCTGCCAGGTGGCGCCCTCGCAGACGAGCTGGCCGGCCGGCGTCTCGGCCGTCACCTCCGGAGCGGCTTCGGGCGCGCCCCTGGGCTCAGGTTCGGAAGCGCCGACCCGCTGCAGCTCCGCGCGCGCGAGCCCGAGCGCGATGCCGTCCGCGGAGCCCAAGGGCGCGGCGCCCACGGGCGGGTCGGGCAGCAGCTCCCCTTCGAGTCCACTCAGGATGGAGAGCCCGACGAGACCCGAGGCCCCCGCCTCGACGCGCCCGGCCGCCTCGTCTCGCCCGGCCCCACGCAGGATGGCGCCGGCGACGCGGAGGCAGAGGCCGAGCTCGGCGCACTCGCTGCGCGAGGCGAACTGGAGGATCGCTGCGTCCAGGCTGCGCGCGGCCGCGTCCGCCCGCCCCTCGAGCCACTGCGCGAGCGCCAGGGTGCGAAGCGCCGCCCCCATGCCCCAGGGATACGCGAGCCGTCGGCTGCGCTCGAGCGCGTCCTCGATCACGGGCCTGGCGTGGGCGCGGTCCGAGACGAGCAGCAGATAGCCCTCGACGATTCGCGCCCAGGCCTCGAGCAGCGGGGCCTGCGATCGCCTCGCCTCTTCGAGCGCGGTGCGGCAGCGCGCGATGCCCGCTTCGCGATCGGGATCGAGCAGCGCCGCGAACACCTCGGACTCGATCGCGAAGGCGGAGAGCCCGAGGGTCCGCGCGACCCGGACCGTCTCCTCGAAGCATGCGCGACTCTCGGCGTCGCGTCCGCCGAGCCGGTGCGCAAGGGCCAGCGCGCGCCGCGCCGTCACCGGTGCCATGCCGACTTCGCCGGCCTGGGAGATCGCGTCCTCGGCAAGGCGCAACGCTCCGGGCTCGTCTCCGAGCAGGAGCTTCGCCGTCGCCACCGTCGATGCCGACTCCGGCCAGCCGGGCTCCGAGGGATCGGGCCAGTACGCGAGCACCGCTTCTCCGAGGTCGCGGATCTCTGCCGCGTGTCCCTGGTGGACCACGCCCCAGCACATCATCAAGAGGCCATGGGCGCGATCCGGGGTCTCGTCGTGCTCGAGACACCACGCGAGCCCGGAGCGCAGATGGGGATAGGCGTCGAGGAGCGCGAGCAGCTCACCACCGTTCCAGCGGTTCGCCGCGCCCGTCGGGATGGCGAGAACGCTCTCGAGGGTGTGATCGACGAGTCGTTCCTGGCTCGCGTCGAACCCGCCCGCCGAAAAGAGCTCCTCGAGGGCGTACTCGCGAACGGTTTCGAGCAGGCGGTAGCGGGTGGCGCCGCGACGCTGCTCGACCACGACCAGGGAGCGATCGACCAGATCGCGCAGCCCGTCGAGAACGGCCAGGGGCTCCGCGTCGGGGCGAGCGACGGCCTGGGCCTGCTCGGCGCTGAAGCTCCCGACGAAGGCGGCCAGGTGCGTGAAGAGCGCATGCGCCTCGGGCTCGAGCTGGGCCGTGGAGCCATCGAGGGTGGCGCGCAGGCTCCGGTGGCGCGAGGGGCCGGTCTCGCGCCGACGCGAGAGCAGGTCGAGGCGCTGGTCGAGACGGTCGAGCATCTCGCGCGGCGTCATCGCGTGGCTGCGGGACGCCGCCAGCTCGATCGCGAGCGGAACCCCGTCGAGCCTCCGACACAGGGTGGCGATGGCCTCGAGCTCGTCGGCGCTCGACGGCGGCTCGGCACCCGCGGCCTCGGCCCGGGCGAGGAAGAGACGCACGGAGGCCGAGGCCGCCTCGTCGCCCGGCGCGGGAAGCTCGATCGGGCCGACGGTCAGCACGGCCTCGAAGGGCAGCGCGAGGGGCTCGCGGCTGGTCGCGAGCAGCGTCGTACCGGGGCACCGCGCCACCAGCCGCGACGCCACCTCGGCCGCCAGCTCGATGCGCTCCTCGCAGTTGTCGAGCACGACGAGCCCGGGCTGATCGTCGATCCCGTTGAGCCATGCGTCGAAGGACGGCGCGTCCAGCAGGCCCGCCACGGCGTCGAGGCTCGCGGTCTC
This sequence comes from Myxococcota bacterium, assembly GCA_030065975.1. GTDB lineage: Bacteria > Myxococcota_A > UBA9160 > UBA9160 > UBA6930 > JASJCN01. The sequence goes on along the minus strand of JASJCN010000011.1, from coordinate 54,174 downwards.
GGCGTCGAGCCGGGCCAGCTCGAGGCGTCGCGTGGCGCCGGGGAAGAGGCGCTCGACGTCGGCCTCCACCTGCTCGGCGAGCCGGGTCTTGCCGATGCCGCCCGGCCCGGTGAGCGTGACCAGCCGATGCTCGCGAAGCCGCCCGCGAATCCGCGCGAGGTCGGGCTCACGGCCGATCAGGGACGAGGCAGACGCGCGAGGGGCCATGAGCGGAGTCTCGCCAAAGCGGCGGGCCGGCGCCTACTCGACGGGCGTCGCGTCGAAGGCGGCCTCCGCGATCCCGATGGCCTCGTCGATGGCCGCGTCGTCGTGGGCGGCCGAGAGGAACCAGTTCAGCGTGGGGTGGAAGATCGCGCCGCGCAGCGCGGCTTCGCGAGAGAAGCGACGCCCCCGCTCGAGCTTCGCGTCGTCCTCGAAGAGCAGGGTCGGCATCGAGGGCGGGCCGGTGTAGCGGATGCGGTGGCCGGACTTCGCCGCGGCGGCGAGCAGCCCCTCGCGCAGGCGCTCGCCCGCACGCCACAGCGCGTGGAACGCGCCGTCGCGGTGGTAGACCTGCAAGGTGCGCTCGGCCCCGCGCAGGGCCGCGGCCGTGAAGAAGTAGGTCGCGGTGAAGTTGATCTGGCGAGCCGCCGCGCGCAGCGCCTCGGTCCCGAGCAGGGCCGAGACCGGGTGCCCGTTCCCGAGCGACTTGCCCAGGCAGACGAGGTCGGGCTCGATGCCGAGGGCGCGGTGGGAGGGCCCCTCGGCGAGTCGCAGGCCGGCCCGCACGTCGTCGATCACCAGCACGGCCCCCGTCCGCTCCCGCATGGCGGAGATCGCGTCGAGCAGCCCGGGCGACGGGGGGGCGGTGTCACGCAGGGGGAACTGATCGAGGGGGTTCAGGACGAAGCCTGCGAGATCGTCTTGGCACGAGCTCATGGCGCGGTCGAAGGCGTCGAGGTCGTTCCAGGGAACGCGCACGAGCTTCGAGACCGAGGCGGCCGGAACGCCGGCCGGAGAAAGCGCGAACTCCGGGTCGAAGCCGTGGTACGCGCGATCGAACACGACCAGGGTCTCGCGCCCGGTCGCGACGCGCGCCACGCGCCCGGCCAGGCCGATCACGTCCGAGCCGTTCTTCGCGGGGACGGCCCAGGCCATGCCCGGCGTCTTCTCGACGAGCAGGTCCGCGAGGTCGACCAGGGCCGGCGGGAAGAAGCTCGCCGAGTCGGCACGCTCCGCCTGTCGCCGCACCGCCTCCTCCACCTCCGGATGGCGGTACCCGAGCAGGATCGGCCCGTTGGCGCACAGGAAGTCGATGTAGCGGCGACCGTCGACGTCGGTGACGCGACAGCCGGAGGCCTCCGCGATGAAGCCCGGCTGCACGTCGTCGCCGGCGAAGCGCGCCGAACGCGACAGGTACACGGCGCCACCGGGCAACACCGCATCGGCGCGACGCCAGAGCTCCTGGCCCGCGGGTCCATCGACGCGACCCCGGTCGGATCCGTCACTCACGAGAGGCTCCTTCGCGGAGAGATTCGCCGCTTGTAGAATAGGCGCGACGGGCGGGAATCGGCACAGCCGATGACCGATGACCTGTGACCGATGACCCGTGATCGATGGAGGGGCCGGAATGAGTCACGTTCGACACCGCGTCGGGGTCCTCGCCCTCGCCTCCCTGGCTTTCCTGGCGTTGCTCTTCGCCGGCGTCGCGCGCGCGGCGGACTCGCGACCGAACATCGTGCTGATGCTCAGCGACAACCTGGGCTACGGCGAGATCGGCGCGTACGGCGGCGGCGTACTTCGGGGAGCCCCCACGCCCCGCCTGGACGAGATCGCGGCCCAAGGCCTGCGCTTCACCAACTTCAACGTCGAGCTCGAGTGCACCCCTTCGCGTTCGGCACTGATGACGGGGCGCCTGCCCGTGCGATCCGGAACCTGGAGGGCGGGCATACCCGGCCTGCCGGGCGGACTCTCACCCTGGGAGGTCACCGTTGCGGAGTCGCTCTCGGCTGCGGGGTACGACACGGCGATCTTCGGCAAGTGGCACCTCGGGGATTCGGAGGGCCGATACCCGACCGACCAGGGCTTCGACGTCTGGTGGGGCTTCCCCTTCTCGACCAACATCGCGACCTATCGCGAGAAGCCGGGCTTCGACCCGACCCGCTTCCCGGACCCGCAGCTCATGGAGGGGCGCCGGGGCGAGCCTCCCGTCGCCGTCGAGCCCTACACGACGGCCAACCGCCCCCTCGTCGACGAGCGCATCGCCGAGAAGGCCACGCGCTACATCCGGGAGAATGCCGCGGGAGAGCGGCCCTTCTTCCTGTTCGTCGCGTGGTCGCTCCCGCATCACCCCTACCTGCCGCATCCCGACTTCGCGGGCCGCTCGGGGAACGGGCCCTTCGCCGACGTCATCGTCGAGCACGATCATCGCGTGGGTCAGGTGATGGACGCGATCGATGCGGCGGACCTCTCCCGCGAGACCCTGGTGCTCTACCTGAGCGACAACGGGCCCGACTCCGCCCACCATCCCCAGGGCTCGTTCGCGGGGCCCTTCCGGGGCTACCTGGGCAGCGCGTTCGAGGGCTCCGTGCGTACGCCGATGCTCGCGCGCTGGCCGGACCGGGTTCCCGCCGGCACAGCGACCAACGAGATCGTCTCCATCCTCGATCTCTTCCCGACTCTGGCGACCCTCGCCGGGGCCGAGCTCCCCGACGACCGCGAGATCGACGGCGTCGACCAGTCGGCCCTGCTCCTGGGCGAGAGCGAGGAGTCGGCGCGGGAGAGCGTGCTGTTCTTCTCCGGCCGGACCCTGATCGCCACCAAGTGGCGTCGCTTCAAGCTGTTCCTGGTCGGAGACGATCCGGCTCCGGGCGATCGCGCCTGGCGTCGCCTGTGGACGCCGCTGCTCTACAACGTGGAACAGGACCCGAGAGAAGAGGTCGACATCGCGCGCGACAACCTCTGGGTGTTCTCGGCGGCCCTGCGCCCGCTCTATCTCTTCCTCTTCAGTCTGGACCGCGAGGGACTGATCCTGCCCGGAGGCGAGGAGCCCGAGCCCGGAACCGTCGAGATCCCGTTCCAGAGTCAGGAGGAGATCGAGCGCAGCCTGTCCGCGCTGCGCTGGAACTTCGTGAAGGAGCGGGTTCGGGGCTTCCTCGGAATGGAGGAATCGCCTTGAGCAAGCGGCTCTCGATCCTGCTCCTCCCGGCGCTGCTCGCCTGCAGCCTCGACCCGGGCAAGGAGCCGTGGACGCCGGACTCGAAGCCCGCGGCGACGGACATGGCCCCGGCCCCGCGCGCAGCGTGCGAGAGCCGGGATCCCCTGCGCCGCCCGCTCTTCGGCGACCTGCACGTGCACACCGGGTTCTCGATGGATGCCTGGGTCCAGGGCGTGCGCGTCACCCCCGACGACGCCTACCGCTTCGCGAGGGGAGAGCCGATCGGCCTCCCACCCCACGGCGCAGACGGAAGCCCGTCCGGCACGATGCAGCTCGAGCGCCCCCTCGACTTCGCCGCGGTCACCGACCACGGCGAGTGGCTGGGAGAGGTGCGGATCTGTCAGGACGAGCTTTCGCCCGCCTACGACAGCCGCTCGTGCCGCATCTTCCGCGGCGAGCAGCCGAGCTGGCTCGGGCGCATCCTCGGCCTCCGCGGCTTCCGCCAGCAGCTCGCCGGAGCGGTCTCGCTCAGCGGCCGCAACGAGGAGATCTGCGGCGAGGACTCCGCGCGCTGTCGGGAGGAGACGCTCACGGCGTGGCGTCTCAACCAGGAAGCCACCGAGCGATGGTACGACCGCACTCCCGCGTGCTCGTTCACCACCCTGCACGGCTACGAGTACAGCCGCTCGCCCGCTTCGACCAAGATCCACCGCAACGTGATCTTCCGGAACGAGGTCGTCCCCGAGCTTCCGATCTCTTGGATCGACACTCCGACCGAGCTCGAGTTCTGGAGGAAGCTCCGCAGCCAGTGTCTCGACGTCGACTCCGCCTGCGACGCCCTGGCGATCCCCCACAACCCGAACCTCTCGAACGGACAGCTCTTCCAGGTTCCCTACCGCGACCTGCCCATCGAGGAGCAGCGCGCCCAGGCAAAGCTGCGCGCGGGCCTCGAGCCCGTGGTGGAGATGGTGCAGTACAAGGGCGAGTCGGAGTGCCGCAACGGCCTCTACGGCGTACTCGGGGGCCCGGACGAGCTCTGCGACTTCGGAAAGGTGCGCGACCTGCCCGGCCTGCCCCTCGAGGATTGCGAGGAGGGAACGGGCTCGGGGGCGCAACGCGGCCGCGGCTGCATCTCGCGCCTCGACTACGTGCGCTATGCGCTGATCGAAGGCCTGCGCGAGGAGGAGCGCATCGGCGTCAACCCCTACGTCTTCGGCTTCATCGGCAGCACCGACACCCATCTCGGGAACCCCGGCGCCGTCGAGGAGTCGAGCGCGCTGCCGAGCTTCTCGAGCGACACGACGAAGCTGCTCCACGTGGGAGAGAGCAGGAGGCCCGTCCCGTTCCGCAGCGCCGGCGGGCTGGCCGGCGTATGGGCCGAGGAGAACACCCGCGACGCGATCTTCGACGCGCTGGCGCGCCGAGAGGTCTTCGCCACGAGCGGGACCCGCATCGCGCCCCGCCTCTTCGCCGGCAAAGGCCTTCCCGAGGACTGGTGCAGCCAGGGCGACCGGGTCGCGCGGGGCTACGCCGAGGGCGTGCCCATGGGCGGGCGCGTCGAGACGAAGGCCGGAGCCGGGAGCGCCGTGCGCTTCGCGGTGCACGCGCGCCGCGACCCGCGCTCGGCCGCACTCGAGCGCATCCAGATCGTGAAGGGCTGGCACGGCGAGGACGGCGCGTTCCACCAGCAGGTGTCGGACGTGGTGCGAAACCCCGACGCGCCCGCGGAAGCCGCGGAGGACTGCCGCATCGAGCCCGCCGGCGGCGACTCGCTGTGCGCGACCTGGGTCGACCCGTCCTTCGACCCGGCCCAGGCCGCCGTCTACTACGCCCGGGTGATCGAGGCACCAACCTGCCGCTGGACCCGCTGGCGATGTCAGGCCCTTCCCGAAGGCGAGCGACCCGACGCCTGCAGCGATCCGCGCGTCCCGACCACGATCCAGGAGCGGGCCTGGACGTCGCCCATCTGGGTGGCGCCCGAGCCGCCGCCGAGCACCGCCCTTGACTAAGTCGCCCGCAAGCTGGCTCCGCTCGGCGCGACCGAGAACCTCCGAACCAGGCGGGCGGACATGGCGATCAGTCCGCCGAGAGCGATCCCGAATAGCGGACTCGCTGGACTCCCAGTCTGAGGGCAGCTCAAGGCCAGTCTGACCTCATCGCCTGGGGCAGCCGCCGCTGGACACGGATTGGGGAGGAACAGGAAGTCGAAGACGAAGATGTGGAGCAAGACCAGGACGAGCGCCACGGCGGACGCCTCGAGTGCAAGAACCCCCAACCCGAGAGCAAACGAGCTGAGCTCGTGTCGGCGGCGAGCCCACACAGTCGCCACGATCAGCGGGCCGCCGGCAGCGATCAAGAGCAGGAAGTGGGGGTTCACCAAGCGCACCACCGTCCCGACGCTGCTCGGCGCATACGGATCATGGGCCAGCGGAGAGAGCGCGATCAGGACGTAGAGTCCGATCGCGTAGGCGAGGAGAAAGGTGCTCCTCAGAGCACGAGAGACCCCGCTCATCGAATCCTGCATGATTCTCCTGGTCGCGTGCAGGGAAGTGACACCGGCTGACGGCTCTTGGATCGGCGATCCCAACGCTCCAGGTCGGATGCGCGCTGCGCGCAGCAGCGACTTCCGGGAGATCTCGCCGCGCCCCCATGTGTGCGCCGACCCCGCGAGTCCGGCACCGGGCAACCGAACGCCACCGGGCTACTCCGAGGCGCGCCGCTCGACTTCCGCCCAGTCCAGGAACGAGTCTATGTGCGGCCAGGCAGCCGCAACGCGGCGTGCGTTCCCGATCGCTCCGACCACGACGCCGCAGAGACACCCGAGCGACAGCCACCCCACCCACGGCGCCCCCGAAACGAAGCCAAGAACGGACGCACCGAGAAACCCAAGCGGCCCGGTGTAGGCGCGCAACGGCGTGGTGCGCAGCAAGGCAGCAGCGGTGAGGCCGGACCGCCTGTACTCGAGATACGCCGACGCCAGGCGCTTGCGCTGCAGGTCAGACACTGCCGTAGGCCCATCCTCGCCTCATGGCCCCAACCCACTACGCGCCACGATGACGTCTGTACAGTTGATCTCGTGCGTACCCGAATGCCGCGATCGGCATCGCTCGCCTCCTCAGCTGCGGTTGGATCCTCAAGTCGGTGGCGCGGACCATCGGTGCATTGCGACCGCTCATAGCAGTCCGCTGTTCTCCATCGTAACGTGGCTGGGGCCACGTAGCCGACTCGCCCACTCTGGAGCTGGGCCTAGGGAGTCTCCGCGTCTTCCGCGGCCTCGACGGCGCGGAGGCGGTCGAGCTCCGAAGGCTCGAAGTGCTCGTTGCGCAGGGCCTCGAGCGCGCGCTCGCGCTCGGCCGCACCCCGGCCTTCGAGCTCGGCGAGCAAGGCGGTGCGGGCCTCCCGGTAGCGGGCGACCCGCGCGTCCCACGCCGCACGGGTCGCTCGCAGCTGCTCCAGCCGCTCCGTCGCCGTCGCGCCGTAGCGCTCGTTGCGGCGGGCGCGGATCTCCTCCTCGCTCACCCCCTCGGCGCGCAGCTCCGCCTCTTCGCGCTCGACCTGGAGCGCCACACGGGCGAGCTTGCGTCGCAGGCGGACGGGGCCCGGCAGCTGCTGCTCGTGCTCTTCGAGGCGCCGCTCGCGCTCCACGTCCGTCAACGACGGATCCTCGGCGATGCGGCGCCACTCGATCTCGAAGCGCGCGCGACCCTCCTCGGCGGCGAAGAGCGCGTCGGCCAGCTCGGGCGGGAAGTGCTGTCGTCGCAGGGCATGGACGCGGTCGAGCCGGTCGGAGAGCTCGAGCCCGTCGAGGTCGGTGGCGTGGAGCTCCTCGCGATAGACGAGGTAGCGGTCGAGCAGCGCGAGGGCGGGCTCGGGCTCGGCCAGCTCGCGACGGATCGCCGCCTCGAGGTGGAGCCGCACGTCGGCGACCGGCGCGTCCTCGGCGAGGCCCAGGTTGTACTCGAAGAACTCGACCGCGGCGCGGCTCGGTACGAAGCGTCCGGAGCCGTCGGTATCGAAGGCGCCCCGCGAGTTGATGCCGTCCAGCTCCGGGATCGTCGGCAGCGGCGCCTCCGCCGTGTCCTTCGCCCCTTCCTGCGGCGACGGGGGCCCAGCCGGCGCCTCCGGACCCGCCAGCCCCGGGCGCTCCGCCTCGGGGGCAGCGCCGGCGGTCGGATCGTGTCCGGCCTCGCACCCGAGCAATCCCAGCAGTGCGGCGAGCGCGGCGGCCCTCGGTGTGTCGAACAAGCTTCACCTCCAGAGCGCGGGATTCGCGGGTCTGGGGGGCGATTCAAGCGCCCCGTGGACGGGAGTCAAGCCGGCCCGGCCGGGCCCCGCCGGCGCCGCTACCCTACGGCGCCCTCGGGGCGGGCCCCGAGAGCGAGCGTCCCAGGCAAGGAGGCGGATCTTGGCGCAGCGCAAGAAGGGTACGAAGGTCGCGGGAAAGCGGAAGGCCACGGCCCGCCGCAAGAAGACCACGGCCCGGAGCGGTGCCTCCATGAAGAAGGTCGCGAGCAAGAAGGTGACCTCGCGGAAGAAGGCGGCGAGCAAGAAGGCGACCTCGCGGAAGAAGGCGGCGGGCAAGAAGGCCGCCGCCAGCAAGAAGGCGGCGAGCAAGAAGGCCGCGGCCGCCCCCCCGAAGATCCGTCCCTATCGCCTGCCCAAGGACGTGCGTCCGCTCGACGTCGACGTGACGCTGACGGTCGACCCGGCGAAGACCGAGCGATTCGAGGGCCGCGTGGCCCACCATCTCACCCTCGACCGCCGCCGCCGGGATCTGTGGATCCACTCGGCGGATCTCCGCGTGGCCCGCGCCGTCGTGCGCTACCCGGGAGGCAGCTTCAAGGGCCGCATCGAGGCGCACCCCGAGCGCGAGGCCCTGCGGATCGTACTGCCCCAGTCGATCCCGGCCGGCGAGGCCACTCTCGAGATGGGCTTTCGCGGCAAGCTGCGGCGCGACCTGCGCGGCCTCTACGCCGCCACCTCGGGCTCGCGCCGCTACGCCTTCACCCAGCTCGAGGCCGCGGACGCGAGGCGCTTCTTCCCCTGCTTCGACGAGCCCGCCATGAAGGCGCGCTTCAAGCTCGCGGTCACCACCGCAAAGGCGCACACCGTCCTCTCGAACCAGCCGGTGCAGAAGGTCGAGCCCCTGGCGGGCGGGCAGAAGACGGTCCACTTCGAGCGCACGCCGAAGCTCTCGACGTACCTGCTCGCCCTCGGCGTGGGAGAGCTCGAAGCGTCGGCCGCGACCCACTGCGGCGACACCGAGATCCGCGTCTGGCACGTGCCCGGGAAGTCCGACCTCACCGCCTTCGCCCTCGAGACCGCCCGCGAGACCCTGGCTCGCCTCGAGCGCTACTTCGACCTGCCCTACCCCTACGCCAAGCTCGACCTGGTGGCCGTGCCCGACTTCGAGGCCGGCGCGATGGAGAACGCGGGCGCCGTGTTCTTCCGCGAGACCCTGCTGCTCGTCGACCCGGAGACGGCCACGCTGCAGGAGAAGAAGCGGGTCGCCGAGGTCGTGTGCCACGAGCTCGCGCACATGTGGTACGGCGATCTCGTCACCATGGCCTGGTGGGACGACCTGTGGCTGAACGAGGCCTTCGCCACCTGGATGGCGTTCCACGTCGTGGATGCCTGGCGCCCCGAGTGGAAGATGTGGAACGACTTCCAGCACTACCGCTCGGCCGCGCTCGGCATGGACGCGCTCGAGAACACGCACCCGATCTACAACACGGTGCGAACGGCCCAGGAAGCCACCGAGAACTTCGACCTGATCACCTACGAGAAGGGCGCCTCGGTGGTGCGCATGATCGAGCGCTACCTCGGTGCCGAGACCTTCCGCGCCGGCGTGCGCGCGTACATCCGGGAGCACCAGGAGTCGAACACCGTGGCGGCGGACCTCTGGAGCGCGCTGTCCAAGGTCTCCAAGCAGGACGTCGAGTCGATCGTGCGGCCGTGGATCGAGCAGTCGGGCTTTCCGCTCCTGCGTCTGCGCCGCGGGACTCGCGCGGGCGAGACGGTGCTGCGCTACGACCAGTCGCGCTTCCGCCTGGGCGATCGAACGGGCGATCAACCCGCCACCGACCAGCGCTGGCCGATTCCGTGGGTCGGACGCATCGGGACCGGCGGCCGCCGGACCCGCGCCGAGCGCCGGCTCCTCACCGCGAGCCGCGGCACCATCCCGCTCGGATCCAAGGCGCCGAAGACCATCTACGGCAACGCCGACGAGGGAGGCTTCTTCCGGCCGCTCCACGACGAGGCCGAGATCGCGGCGCTCTCGGCCAACCTGGGCGCGCTCACGCCGGTCGAGCGGATGGGACTCGTGGGACACCAGTGGGCGGCCACGCGGGCCGGGCGTGCCGGCCTCGACACCTTCCTCGACCTCGCGATGGCCTGCGGCGGCGAACGCGACCCGGACGTGCTGGTGAGCCTGCGCGGGCCCCTGGCGAGCGCCGTGCGCTCCGCCCGGGTCGCCCTCGGTGAGGAGTCGGCGAAGAAGCTCCGCGGACACATCGCGGGCGTCTTCGGCCCCGAGCTGCGCAGCCTGGGCTTCGACCGCGCCGCGAAGGAGGACGACGAGGTGCGGCTGCGCCGGGCGGCGTTGCTCGCGCTCGTCGGTCTCGTGTCCGAGGACGACGACGCCTCCGAGCAGGCGGCGACGCGCTGCCGCGCCTATCTGGACGACCGCGCCTCCCTCGACCCCAACCTCGCCGACACCGTCGTGGCGCTCGGTGCGCGACGTGGCGACGCCGCGCTGTTCGATCGCTTCCTGGCCGAGGCCGACGCGGCCAAGACGCCCCAGGAGCAGCGCCGCTTCCTGATGGCGGTGGCCGACTTCCGCCAGCCGAAGGAGATGGAGCGCAGCCTCGCCCTGCTCCTCGACGAGCGGGTCGGCACCCAGGACGTGGCGATCCTGCTGACGCGCCTGCTCGGCAACGAGGCGGCCCGGGAGCGGACCTGGGAGTTCATGAAGGCCCGCTGGACGGCCCTCAAGAAGCGCATGCCCCCCATGCTCGTGACCCGTCCGATCGACGCCCTGCCCGCCCTCCGCACCGCGGCCCACCGCCGCGACGTCGCGCGCTTCTTCCGCCAGAACCCGGTGGCGACCGGCGCCCGCGCGGTGAAGCAGGCCCTCGAGGAGTTCGACCTGCTGCTGGCCTTCGACGAGCGTGCGCGGCCGGCGCTGCGCCGCTGGCTGAGCCGCTGACGGCGGAGAGCCCGCTCTTGCCAAGGATCGACTTTCGCCTTATTTTCGCCTCATGCGGGCAGCAGGCGTTCCCCACGATCCCCCCAACCGGTTCGAGCCCCTCCACTACGAGTGCACCGACGCCGAAGGCCAGCCCGACGAGGGGCGGGCCGGGGCCGACCGGAGCAAGGGGCTCTCCGACCCCGAGCGGCGCGTCGAGCTCTTGCGCGACCCCTCGCGCACCATCGTCGCCACCAACACGAGCCCGGACATCTCGTTCGACGCGAGCGTCAATCCCTACCGGGGCTGCGAGCACGCCTGCGTCTACTGCTACGCGCGCCCCACCCACGAGTACCTGGGCTTCTCCGCGGGGCGCGACTTCGAGACGCGCATCCTGGTCAAGGAGCGCGCGCCCGAGCTGCTGCGCCAGAAGCTCTCGGCGCGCTCCTGGCGTCCACAGGTGCTCGCGTTCTCCGGTGTGACCGACTGTTATCAGCCCGCCGAGCGGAAGCTCGAGATCACCCGGCGTTGCCTCCAGGTGCTGGCCGAGTACCGCAACCCGGTGACCATCGTGACCAAGAGCCGCCTCGTCGCCCGCGACGTGGACGTCCTCACCGAGCTCGCCGAGCATCAGGCCGTCTCGGTCTCGCTCTCCGTCACCACCCTCGACGCCACGCTGCAGCATCGGATGGAGCCGGGCGCCTCGGTGCCGGGCAAGCGCCTCTCGGCCGTCGAGGCGCTGGCGAGCGCCGGCATCCCCGTCGGTGTGATGGTGGCGCCGGTGATTCCGGGCCTGAACGACCACGAGATCCCGGCCATCCTCGAGGCCGCTGCCAGCGCGGGCGCCGGCTACGCGAGCCTGGTCGTGCTGCGGCTGCCCGAAGGGCTGGGTGCGATCTTCGACGACTGGCTCGAGCGCCACTACCCCGAGCGTCGCGCCAAGATCATGAACCGGGTCAAGGCCATGCGCGGCGGTCGCCTCTACGACGCGCGCTTCAAGATCCGTCAGCGCGGCACCGGCTTCTTCGCCGACCAGGTGCAGTCCCTCTTCGACCTGGCACGACGCCGGGCGGGCCTGCGTTCGGACGGCCCGATCCTGAGCACCGCGGGCTTCCGTCGGCCGGGAACGTCCGACGACCAGCTCGGGCTCTTCGACTAGCAGCCGGCCGCCACCGAATCCCTCGAGAGGCCAGCTGCTACCCTGTCGCCAGCTTCCACACGGCGAACCTGCATGCTCGATCTTCTCCTCAGCCTCCTCGGCGTGATCCTCCTGGTCACCCTGGCCGTGGCCGTCATCGTGGCCCTCCTCGCCGGTGCGGGAGTGGTCGCCGCCGGAGCCGCGGTCGAGCGCGTCGCCGACTTCCTGATCCCGGGCCGCAAGACGGGCCTCGGCGCCCAGGGCATCGCCGGGGAGATCGGCGTCGTGGTGAGCGACGTAGTCGGGCAGGCCGCCGAGGACAGCGGGACGGTGCAGGTGGCAGGCGAGATGTGGACCGCGCGCTCGTCGAGCGGCTCGGCGCTCGAGCGGGGCCGCCGCGTCCGGGTGGTCGAGGTGCGCGGCATGACGGCCTGGGTCGAGCCCGAGGAGCCCGATGCGCCGGCACGCTGACGGCCTCCTCGCCCTCTGGCTCGTGGTTGCGGCCGTGACCCTCCCGGCGCCAGCGATCGCGACGGAGAGCCGACTCGCCGAACCCGAGACCGTGGTGCTGCTTCACGGCCTCGGCCGCAGCCCCTTCGCCATGCGCCACCTCGAGCGGGCGCTCTCGGAGGAGGGATACCTCGTCCACAACCTGGGCTACCGGTCGACTCGCGAGGCCGTGCCCGAGCTCGTCGACACGCTGCACGGCGAGCTCTCGGCCTGCTGCACCCGCGCCGAGAAGCTCCACTTCGTCACCCACTCGATGGGCGGGATCCTGACGCGCGCGTACCTCGCCGAGCGCAGGCCGGGGAACCTCGGGCGCGTGGTGATGTTGGCACCCCCGAACGGGGGCAGCGAGCTCGCCGATCTCGTGTCGCGCAGCTGGGTCCTGCGCCGGCTGTTCGGCCCCAACGTCCGCGAGCTCGGTACCGACCCCGGGAGCCTCCCCAACCAGCTCCCGCCGCCGGACTTCGAGCTCGGGGTGATCGCCGGCACCAAGGTCCGGCATCCGCTCGGCGCGATGCTGGTCCCGGGCCGGAGTGATGGCACGGTCTCCCTCGAGAGTGCGAAGCTCGAAGGGATGAGTGACTTTGCGACGGTGCACGCCACGCACACGTTCATCATGCGGTCGCAGAGCGCCGCGCGGCTGGTCTCGGCCTTCCTGCGCACCGGCGCCTTCCCGGCGGTGGGGGAGTGAGGCTCGCAGCCGCGATCGCGGCGATCACCGTGGCGCTGCAGCACCTGGGCTTCCTCGTGCTCGAGATGTTCCTCTGGCAGACGTCCGTCGGTATGGACGTGTTCGGCACGACCCCCGAGTTCGCCCGGGAGTCGGCCGGCCTCGCGGCCAACCAGGGCCTCTACAACGGGTTCCTTTCGGCCGGCCTGGTCTTCAGCCTGGCCCGGGGCCGCGAGGGCTTCGCCACCGGCGTCTTCTTCCTCGCCTGCGTCGTGGTGGCCGGCGTGTTCGGGGCGGCGACGGTGAGCGGACGCATCCTGTGGATCCAGGCGGCGCCCGCAGCGGTCGCCCTCGTCCTCTGGTGGCTCGCCCGCCCGCGCGACTGATCCGACTCGCGCACGCCCCGCCAGCTTCCCTGCCACCCTCGCTGGCCAACCTTCCCGGCTACCTTGGTGCGATGCGCGACGAGGAGGAGCTGGCCGCCATCTTGCGGCGGATCGACGGCCGCGGCTACAAGGCGTATCAGGACCTGCGCGGGAGCCATCGCATCGGCTCCGTCGAGCTGTTCGTCGACCACGTCCAGGGCGACCCCTTCGCGGCTCCCTCGCGCATGCGGGTGCGACTCCCGCTCGGGGAGACGGGCTTTCGCGCCGAGACGTTCCGCGGCGACGTGCGCCGCGTGGCCTTCGAGGACCTGCTGGCGCGACGGGTGCGCCGCGCCGCGCGCGCGCTGCGCCCGGGGACGCGGGGCTCGGGCAAGAGCGGCGAGGTCTCGATCGACGCCGGGGGGCAGCCGGTGCTCGAGCGCACCGCCGCGAAGGCGACCGGCGAGTGGGTCGAGGCGCGCCTCGCCGTGGGCCTCCCCGCCGCCGGCCGGCGCGTGCTCGGGCGCGAAGCCCTGGGCCTGCTCCGCGACGACCTGCCCCGCCTGGCCCGGGAGGGCCTGTGCGAGGGCGATCGCCAGGCGGAGACCGAGGGCTTCCTCGACTGCGCCCAGAACCACCGCGCCCTGCAGTCGCAGCTGGCCGAGCACGGGCTCGTCGCCTTCCTGGCCGACGGCTCGCTGCTGCCCCGCCAGAGCGGCGCGAGCGAAGCGCCCATGCGCGAGGGCGCCGTGCGACTCCGGGCGCCCGAGAGCCTGCGCGTCGAGCTCGAGCTGCCCTGCACCGTGGACGGCACCTCTCGCGTCGCGGGCCTCGGCATCCGCGAAGGCGTGACGTTGATCGTCGGCGGCGGCTACCACGGGAAGTCGACGCTGCTCCGCGCCATCGAGCGCGGCATCCACCCCCACGTCCCCGGTGACGGCCGGGAGCAGGTCGCGACCCTGGGCTCGGCGGTCAAGGTGCGGGCCGAGGACGGACGCCGGGTCGTCGGCTGCGACATCCACGGCTTCATCGCGGACCTCCCGGGCGGACGCTCGACCCGGAGCTTCGACAGCGACGACGCGAGCGGCAGCACGAGCCAGGCCGCGGGGATCGTCGAGGCCATCGAGGCGGGTGCCTCGGCCCTGCTGATCGACGAGGACACCTCCGCCACGAACTTCATGGTGCGCGACGCCCGGATGCAGGCGTTGGTCGCGCGCGATCGGGAGCCGATCACGCCCTTCGTGGACCGGGTGCGCGAGCTCTGGGAAGGGCAAGGCGTATCGACGGTGCTCGTGATGGGCGGCTCGGGCGACTACTTCGACGTGGCCGACACCGTGATCGAGATGGCCGAGTACGTCCCGCGCGACGTGACCCGGGCCGCCCGGGAGATCGCGAGCCGGACGGCCACGAATCGCGAGAGCGACGCCCGGCGGCCGCTGCGGCCCTCGATTCCCCGGGTGCCGGTCGCGGCGAGCGTCGACCCGAGCAAGGGCCGCCGCGACGTGCACGTCGAGGTGCGCGGCCTCTTCGAGCTCGGCTTCGGGACCGAGCGCGTCGACCTGCGGGCCCTCGAGCAGCTGGTGGACCCGAGCCAGACCCGGGCCATCGGCCACGCCCTGGCCTTTGCAGCGCGGCGGATCATGGAGCCGGGGCGCGACGTCCCGGAGGTTCTCGACGCGCTCGATGCGCTGCTCGACGAGGACGGGCTCGATGCCCTGGGCGCGCGCGGCGATCTGGCGCGCCCGCGGCGCTTCGAGATCGCCGCCGCCCTCTCGCGCCTGCGTAGCCTGCGGGTCGAGGCCCGGTGAAGGGCGAGCTGCTGGCCGCAGCGGCCAGCGCCGAGATCTTCGCCTGGGGTCGCGACGCGGTGCTGAAGCTCTTTCGCCCCGAGTACGCCTACGCCGCGCACGTGGAGGCGGAGCGAACCCGTGCCGTGCACGCTGCGGGCCTGCCCGCGCCCGAGGTACGCGACGAGGTCACCCTGGAAGGCCGGCCCGGCATCGTGCTCGAGCGCATCGAGGGGCCGACCCTGCTCTCCGAGCTGGCCCGGGGAGGTGCCGCGGTGCGAGAGGTGGGCGTGCGGCTGGCCGAGATCCACCGGGCGCTCCACGCGGCGGCCCCGGCGAGCCTCCCCCGCGCGCTCGACACGCTGCGCAAGAGCCTCGCTGCCGCCGATCCAGGCCTTCGCGAAGAGGCCCTCCCCATCGTCGACGCGCTGCCCGACGGAGCGGCCACCAACCACGGCGACCTGCATCCCGGCAACGTCATCCTGTCGGCCCGCGGCCCGGTGCTGGTCGACTGGGTCAACGCCCATCTCGCCCACCCGGCCCTGGACGTCGCGCGGAGCCTCGTGCTGCTTCGCTACCAGAGCTCGCGGAGGACGCGCTCGGCCGAGCGTCTCGCCCTGCGCCAGGCCCTGGCCGACACCTACCTCGAGGCCATGCTCGACGCCGGGCACGTGTCCCAGGCGGAGCTGGGCCCGAGCCTGGCGTGGGCATCGCACGCGCTGCTCCACAGCGGAGCCGTGCAGGACGCCGACGTGCCGGCGCTCCGGGCTCTGGCGCGCCCCCCGCAGCCTGGCTGACATCCCTGGAAGCAGCGCTTCGCGCTGAGCCGCCCACTCCGCCCGCTTACCAGTCGGCTGCGGCGCGCTCCCGGTGGACGGCGGGCTGGCCCAGGAAGGCGCGGTCGAACATCGCGCGCTTGAACCAGACCTGGACGTCGCTCTCCCAGGTGAAGCCGATGCCGCCGTGGGCCTCGACCGTGTCGCGCCCGACCTGCATGAAGCGGTCGGTGAGGTGGGCCTTCGCCACGGCGGCCGCATGGGCGGCCTCCTCGGGCACGTGGTCCATGGCGTGCGCCGCGTACCAGACGAGCCCCCGGCACGGCTCGACCTCGACCGCCATGTCCGCCAGCTGGTGCTTCAGGGCCTGGAAGCTCCCGATCTTCACGCCGAACTGCTCGCGGGTCTTGGCGTACTCGACCGACATCTCGACGCAGCGGCTGGCTCCGCCGAGAGCGTCGGCCGCGAGCAGCACGAGCCCGGCGTCGCGCAAGCGATCGGCCGCACCCGCGCCGGACTCGAGCGCCTCGGCCGGCGTCGAGGAGAAGCCGACCTCACAGACCCGGCGGGTCCGGTCGACGCCGGGATAGGCGCTCACCTCGAGGCCCGGCGCGCCGCGCTCGACCACGCTGAGCCCGCCGCCTGCCGTGCCGACGACGATCAGATCCGCCTGGTGGGCGAAGGGGACGAAGCGCTGCTTCCCGGTGAGAGCGGCACCCGGCGCGAGGCTCCACTCCTCCGGCAGCCAGCCCCCGTCCTCACCGACGAGGGCGACGCTGCCGAGGCGGTCGCCCGTGGCGAGGGCCGGGAGCCAGCGCTGCTTCTGCGCATCGCTCCCGCCGGCGGCGATGGCGAGGCCCGCGAGGGCGTGCCCCAGGAACGGTCCCGGCGTCGCGGCCGCGCCCAGGGTCTCGGCCACCAGGGCGAGATCCAGGATCTCGAGGCCGGCGCCGCCGTACTCCTCGGGAATCGCCAGGCCACCGAGGCCGAGCTCGAGCATTCCCTTCCAGAGGGTCTCGTCGAAGCCATCTTCGCTCTCGAAGATCTCGCGGACCCGCACCGGCGGACACTCGTTCTCGAGGAAGCCGGCCACCGTCTGCTGGAGCAGCTGCTGCTCCTCGGTCAGTCCGAAGTCCACTACTTGCTCCTCTGGACGGCCATGTCGCGGGGCAGGCCGAGCCCCCGCTCGCCGATCACGTTGCGCTGGATGTTCGCCGTGCCGCCGGCGATGGCGACGCCGAGGGACGACATGTACTGGCTGAGCCAGCCCGGCGCGCCCTTGGGCGCCATGCCCATCAGGGCGCCCTGGCCCTGGGGATCGAGCATCCCGTCGTCCCCGAGCAGGTCGAGGGCGAGCTTCGCGATGCGATGGGCGATGTTGGTGGAGTTGAGCTTGTTCATCGTCGCGATCAGCCCGGGGTTCTCGCCCTTGAGCTGGGCGGAGAGCTGGCGATAGCCCGAGTACTTGTGCGAGAGCATGTAGCCCTCGATCTCACCGAGCCGCTGCCGCACCGCCGGGTCCTCGATCGCCGGCTGGCCGCCGCGCTTGCTGCGCCGCGCGAGGTCGAGCAGCCCCTTGAATAGTGCCTCGGTGGCCGAGGCGTCGCCGATCGAGTTGCGCTCGTGCTTCAGCGTCGTTCGCGAGACCAGCCAGCCCTCGCCGCGCTTCCCCACGATCCAGTCCTTGGGCGTCTTCACGTCGTTGAGGAACACCTCGTTGAACTCCGAGGTGCCGGTCATCATCTTGAGCGGCCGCACGTCGATGCCGGGCTGCTTCATGTCGATCAGCAGGTAGGAGATGCCGGCGTGCTTCTGGGCTTCGGGCTCGGTGCGGACGAGGCAGAACATGTAGTCCGCGCGGTGGGCGCCGCTGGTCCAGATCTTCTGGCCGTTGATCACCCAGCCGTCGCCGACGAGCTCGCCGCGCGTCTTGAGCGATGCGAGGTCGCTGCCCGAGCCCGGCTCGCTGTAGCCCTGGCACCAGGTCGTCTCGCCGAGCACCGTCGGGCCGACCCACTTCTGCTTCTGCCACTCCTCGCCGCGATCGAGCAGCGTCGGCACGAGCATCATGGTGCCGATGCCCCGGGCGTCGCCGGGCGCGTGGGCCTTGCCGAACTCCTCGCGGATGATCTGCCCGCGCAGGGCGTCGGCCGGCTGCTCGGAGCCGCCGTAGGCCTTCGGGATCGAGCGGGCCAGGAACCCCGCCTCGATCGCGCGCTTGCGGAACACGAGGGCCTGCTCCGCGTGGGAGAGGCCCGCCTCGTCGCCCTCGAGGGGCCAGTTCGCCTTCAAGAAGGCGGCGACTTCGCCGCGGTACTGCTCGTACTCCGCGCCGTAGCTCAGATCCATCCATCGACCTCCGACCTGCCGGGGCGGAGTCTAGCTCGGATGCGCGACGGTCGACGGGGGACGCTAGCCCTGCAGGTAGCGGTCGCGGACCTTGCGGCGCTGGATCTTGCCGCTGTCGAGGCGCGGCAGGTCGTCTGCGAAATCGATCCGTCGGGGGCACTTGTAGCCGGCCAGATGCGCACGCGCGTGAGCCAGCAGCTCCGCGGCCAACGCGTCCGACGGCTCCACTCCGGCCGCGGGCTGGACAACCGAGCGGACCTCCTCACCCCACTCCTCGTCGGGAATGCCGACGGTGCACACGTCCGCCACGGCATCGTGCATCAAGAGGGCCGCATCGACCTCGGCCGGATAGACGTTGACCCCGCCCGACAGGATCAGCTCGGCGCTGCGCCCGGTGAGGAAGAGGTAGCCGTCCTCGTCCACGTAGCCCATGTCGCCCATGGTGAAGTGGTCGTCGAGATACGCCGACGCCGTCTTCTCCCGGGCCTTGAAGTACTCGAAGCGTCCCACCTGGGGGGCCTTGAAGTAGACCGTGCCGATCTCCCCCTCGGCCACGTCCTCGCCCGCCTCCGAGACGAGCCGGACGCCCTCGGCCAGGCTCGTGGAGCCCACGCTCCCGGGCTTCTTCAGCCACTCCTCGGAGCCGATGAAGAACGCGCCGCCCTCGGTCGCGGCGTAGTACTCGAAGAGCACCGGGCCGAGCCAGTCGATCATGCTCTTCTTCACGTGCACGGGGCACGGCGCCGCTCCGTGCAGCACCCAGCGCAGGCTGCGCGTGTCGACGGCGCCACGCACGTCGTCGGCGAGCTGCAGCAGGCGGTGGAACATGGTGGGCACCATGTGCGTGTGGGTGATCCCGTGATCCTGGATCAGGGCCAGCGTCCCGTGCGCATCCCACTTGTCCATGAGCCGCACCCCGACCCCGGCGGCCAACGGGAACTGGAGGTTCAGGGCCAGCGGGGCCGCGTGGTAGAGCGGACCCGTGCACAGGGCCTGATCGCGGTCGGCGTCGAAGGACGCGCTCGCGAGCATCGGCGCGGTGAGCCGCGAGACCCCGGCCTTCTTGCGGTACACGCCCTTGGGTCGGCCGGTGGTGCCCGAGGTATAGAGCATGCTGCCGCCGAGCACAGGGTCCGTCAGGTCGTCTGCGTCCTCGCCCTCGAGGAAGGACTCGTAGTCTTCGAAGCCGGGGATGGCTCCCGCGATGGCGAAGCGATGCTTGCAGGCCGGAGCCTGGCTCGCGCCCTCGGCGCAGGCCCCGGCAAAGCGCGCGTCGGCGAACAGCGCCTTCGCCTCGCAGTCGTCGACGATGTAGCCGATCTCCTCGCCGGTGAGATGCCAGTTGATCGGCGTGATGCGGAAGCCGCCGCGCTGACAGGCGGCCAGGACCTCGACGAACTCGGGGCGGTTGGCGCACACCAGGGCCACCGCGTCTCCCGGGGCGAGGCCCGCCTTGCGCAGGGCGCGCGCCAGCTGGTTCGCGCGCGCGTTCAGCGCATCGAAGCTGCGATCTCCGTGCGGCGACCAGAGCGCCATCCGCTCGGGAGCGATCGCGGCGGTGGCCGCCACCGACATGCCGGCCGCCGCGGCCTCCGGCCCTCTGAGACTCGTCCTCGCCATGGCACCCGGGCTCCTTCCCCGGCGCCATGCTACCGCCGATCAGAGCCCGGCGTAGTAGGCGAGGGCCTCTTCGGGCTCGGCGCGCTCGACGCCTGGCTCGCCCTCCACCGCACGCAGCCACTCGGGCCGCTCCCGGCAGCAGACGGTGATCGGCCGGGAGAGCCCGGAGAGCTCGTTGGCCTGGCGCACGAAGGTCGTCGCGTAGTCCGGGGGCCGCGGGTCGCGGGAGAGCTCGACCAGCGCGAAGGGATCCGGCGCCGTCCCCTCCCCGGACAGGAGCCCGATGGGCATCGAGCCCCCGGGCTCGGGTCCCCCGCCGGTGATGCCGTGCCCGTCGCACAGGATGGCGCCGCGGACGCGCGTCGGGCGGCCCCCGGCGATCAGCAGCGCCGCATAGGCACCGAGCCCGCGCCCGAGCAGGGTGGCCTCGCCGAGGGTGTGCAGGGCCGCGTCCACGTCCCCCATCAGGAGCTCGGCGCTGTAGCCGCCTCCGGCGGGTACCTCGGAGTCTCCGTGGCCGGTGAAGTCCAGGGCGTAGACGGGGCCCGGCCAGCCCGAGGCCAGCTCGGGCAACGCGTCGGGCGAGCGCTCACCGAGCCCGTGCAGCCAGAGCAGCGCGCGCCCCGAGCCCTCGCGCAGGGTGTGCAGCGCGAGCTCGAGCTTGCCGGCGCGGATGCGTCGGGTGACGACGCCCGCCTCGCTCACGAGAGGAAGTCCAGCGACAGCCGGGCCACGCGCTCGGGCTCCTCGATGTGCGCGAAGTGCCCGACGCCCTCCAGGAACTGGAGCTCCGAGCCCCGCGGCGCCCACGGCTCGATGTCCTCGGCGCGGCCGCCCCATCCCATGGGCTCCTCCTCGAGGCCGATCACCCCGAGCATCGGCACCGAGAGTCCGGGCAGACGCGCGAGGCCCCACTCCGGGCGCCAGGGCCCGAAGCCGCCGAAG
The DNA here is from genome assembly GCA_030065975.1 of Myxococcota bacterium. Classification (GTDB taxonomy): domain Bacteria; phylum Myxococcota_A; class UBA9160; order UBA9160; family UBA6930; genus JASJCN01. The sequence continues at coordinate 33,695 of JASJCN010000011.1, read as the reverse complement.
CGCATCACCGGGTCGAGCTTCCAGCGCCAGCCGTCCTCGTCGCGTCGCGCGCCGATGGGCACCAGGTAGCGGAGCCACTCGAGGGGGAGCCGCGGGTTCATCCGGCGTCGCCGCTCCGCCAGCTCGTCGAGGGTGCCGGCCTTGCGCACCCGGCTCGGGCCCTCGCGGCGGTGATCGAGCCAGCCCGACAGCTCCTTCGCGAGCATCCGCGTGCGCTCGCGGTCGGCCACGTCGGGGTGCCGGCGCGGTGTGGGCACGCCGTCGATGTTCACGAAGCGCGTGAAGCGGTGGGGAAGCGCCTGGATCAGCTGGGTGACGAGCCCACCGCCTTTCGAGTGGCCGATCACCGGCAGGGGCTCCTGGGTGATCGAGTCGAGCACCGTGAGCAGGTCGCGGACGTCGGCGTCCCAGCTGTAGAGCGCGGTGTGCTCGGAGTCGCCGTGACCTCGATGATCCCAGGAGACCACGCGATGGCCGGCGCGCGCGAGGATGGGCGCGAAGACGTCGAAGGTTCCGGCGAAGTCGAAGCCGCCGTGGACGAGCAGGAGCGGCGGCGCATCGGCGTCGCCCCACTCGTAGACGGCGATGCGCACGCCGTGGGAGTCGACGCTGCGGGTCCGGGCGGGGCGCTCGGCACCCGGGAAGGACACGGTCGTCGCGTCGGCGGAGGGGCCGGACGCGGGGGGCTTCACTGCGGAACTCACGGGATCCTCGGGGCGCGAAAGCTGGTTTTACCCCGACGAGCCCGGTTTCGCTAGCGAGCCCGGTTCTAGCGAGCCAGGCTGGCCATGCGTGCCGTGGCCTCCGCGATGGGCTCCCAGACACCCGGCGGAAGATCGTGTCCCATGCCGGGGATCACGAGGAGCTCTGCGCCCGGAATCGAGCGCGCGGTGTCCTCTCCCGCGGCCAGGGGAATCAGCGGGTCGTCGGCCCCGTGGATCACGAGGCTCGGCCGGGTGATCGCGGCCAGCTGCTCGCGACGGCTGTCGCCCGCCAGCACGGCCGCGAACTGGCGTCCCGTGCCCTCGGGATGGAAGGCGCGGTCGTAGATGCGGCCGGCCATCTCCCGGCACGCCGCTTCGTCGAAGGGGAAGCCCCCACCCGCGAACACCCGCGAGGCCCGCACCCACTGCTCGATGTAGGGGCCCCGCTCGCGCTCGGTCTCCTCGGTGAGAGCGGCGGCCGCCTCGGGCGACGGGCCCGGAAGATCCGCCGCGCCGGTGGTGGACATGAGCGACGTCAGGCTCTTCGTCCGCTCGGCGTGATGCAGCGCCACGAGCTGCGCGATCATGCCGCCCAGGGACATGCCGAACACGTGGGCCCGATCGATCCCGGCCGCATCGAGCACGGCGACGCAGTCGCGCGCCATGTCCTCCAGGTGGTAGGGAACGGAGGCGGGCTGGCCCGAAACGCGGGTGGCGATCACCTCCGCGGGCACCGGAACCGGGTGCTGGTCGAGCCAGGTCGAGCGCCCGACGTCCCGGTTGTCGAAGCTCACCGGCTGGAAGCCCCGGGCCTGCAGCGCCTGCAGGAACCCGTCGGGCCACTGGATGCGCTGGGTGCCGAGCCCGCGGATCAGCAGCAGGGGCTCTCCGTCGGACGGACCGTGGATCTCGTAGTCGAGCTCGACGTCGGCGGAGGAGGCCTTCGGCATGGCTCGAAGGCGTAGCAGAGGCCGGGGCCGGGCGCGTCCGGCCTCGGCAAGGGTCTCGGCTAGCCGGCGCTGCCGGGCTCCACCCAGACGCTGGCGCCGGCCGGAACCTCCCGGGCGCCGGTGTCTTCGCGCCGGATCCGGGTCAGGTCGAAGCGGTGGATCCCCGAGCTCTCGAGGTCGCCCTCTTCCGCGGGAACGCCACTCACGGCACCGCCGGCGCCGAGCAGGACCACGCCGTTTCGTCCGGCGGTTCCGACGAAGACGCCCGAGCCGAGCTCGGTCACGCAGGGGCCGGACGGGGCCCGGCCGTCGGGCCGGCTGGATGCTTCGGACTTGCTCATGGGGACCTCCTTCCGGTCTGGCTCCTGCGGAGCTCCTTGGGTCTGGCTCCTGAGGAGCTTCTTGGATCTGGGGAACGACCTCAATCTATGCCGGAGGGGCCCCGAGACCCCGTGAAGTCCCTCACACGACGCCGGAAAAACACGCCGGCCGGGCTAGACTGGGCCCGTGACGACCTTCTTCGACCGCTTCTCGGCCGAGGACGTCGAGGCGATCCGCTCCATCGCGTCCAAGGTCGAGGTCAAGCGAGGCCAGGAGATCTTCCACCGGGGCGACCCGGCGGCGCGCTTCTTCTGGATCGAGTCCGGCGGCGTCCACGTCGTCGTGACCTCGACCCAAGGCAAGGATCTGGTGCTGCGGCGATTGGCCCCGGGCGACGTGTTCGGCGAGATCGCGCTCTTCACCGACGCAAGGCGCACGGCCACCATCGTCGCCACCGAGGCGTCGGTCCTCTCGGCGGTCGACGCCCGCGACTTCCGCGACCTGGTGCGCCGGCGCCCTTCCCTCGCCGTGGCGCTCCTCGGCTACCTGTCCGAGCGCACCCGCAAGCTGACCGAGCAGCTCGAGGACAGCTTCTTCCTCCCCATGCGGGCACGCCTCGCGAAGATGCTGCTGGGCCTCGCCGAGGAGATCGGCGAGGCCACCGAGGAGGGGATCCTGCTCACCGAGCCCCTCTCCCAGACTCTGCTCGCGCGCCTGGTCTACGCGACGCGCGAGGAGGTGAATCGGGAGCTCGGCCGCTGGACCCGCGAGGGCTGGATCCGCAAGCACGAGGGCCTGCTCGAGCTGGTCGACTCCGAGGCCCTAGACGATCTGGCCTGGAGCGGCTGAGGGAAGGACGAAGGGCATCGGCACCACCCGTTCGCTCGCGGGCAAGTAGTGGGGTCGGACATCGAGGGCTCCCGGTTCGACCCACATGGCGAGAAGCAGCAGGACGAGGGTGAGGGCTGCGAGGGCGACGGGAAGCAGCACGATCGATACCGGGTTGTGGCTCAACGGGGTCTCTCCTTCGATGCCCTTTGTACGGCAGGCCCGAAGCCCTCCGGAGTGCGGAAGCACACGACCTGCTGATCGGATCAAGTGATCGAAGTGAGAAATCCTTTCGCTTTGACTGATGAGCGGTGGGAGCGACAATGGTTATCCACCGCAGGCGAATCAGGAGGAACCCATGTCCGACCGCGAGCCCGTGGCCAAGGCGCTCGAGAAGCTTCTGGCCGACAGCTACACGCTGTATCTGAAGACCCACAACTACCACTGGAACGTGACGGGGCCGATGTTCACGACGCTCCACACGCTCTTCGAGACCCACTACAGCGAGCTGGCCCTCGCCGTCGACGAGATCGCCGAGCGCATCCGCTCGCTCGGATACCGGGCGCCGGGGAGCTACTCGGAGTTCCAGGGCCTCTCGAGCATCAAGGAGTCGACGAGCACCCCGAAGGCGACCGACATGGTGCAGGACCTCGTGGCCGACCAGGCCACGGTGGCCGAGGCCGCCCGGGCCGTCCGCGCCGCCGCCGGCGAGGCGGGCGACGACGCCTCCGAGGACCTGGCCGTGCGCCGGATCGACGTCCACGAGAAGAACGCCTGGATGCTGCGCAGCCACCTCGAGTAGGGCCGTCCCCAGCCGGGACGACGGGCTCGGGGGTGTCGAATCTCACAGGCCCCCCCGCGTCCCTTCGGGTACTCCCTCTTGGTACGCTCAGCCTGGGAGCGCATCAGGAGGAACGCCATGAAGATCCGAATCCCCATGCTGGCCCTGGCCGCCTGTCTGGCCCTGCCCGTGGCCGCCGCCGCGGACGACGAGGTGGGCGTCACCGACTTCACCCGCGCGAACCCGAGCGCCATCGAGTCGGGCGACATCGCCGATGCCCTGGCCCCGAACCGGGCGATCCGACGCCCCACGCGCGCCCGTCTGCCGATCTACTTCGAGTCCGACTCCGCCACGCTCACCGCCGAGGGACGCACCCTGCTGTCCAATGCGGCTGGGGCCCTGAAGGACGAGTCGCTCGAGCCCTTCCGCTTCCGGATCGAGGGACACACCGACAGCGTGGGCGGTGCCGAGTACAACCAGGCCCTCTCGGTGCGCCGGGCCGAGGCGGTCCGCAACTTCCTGATCGACCAGGGCGTCGCCCCCGAGCGACTCCAGGCCGTGGGCGAGGGCGAGGACGCGCCGGTCGCCTCCAACGACTCGGGCGACGGGCGCCAGCGCAACCGCCGCGTCGAGTTCGTGAATCTGGGCCCCGTCGAGTAGTCAGCCGACTTCGCCGGTCTCGTCCGTGCGCCGACCGCGCGCCACACGACCGCTCGTCGTGGCCCTCTGCGTGGCCGCTCTCGCGAGCGCGGCCGCTGCCGATCCCGCCGAGGTCGTCCGCCGCGCGGCCGACGCCTGCGCGGCCGCCGACGCCGAGGCCGCCTGCGCCGCGCTCCCCGAGGCGGAGGCGGCCCTCGCCGAGGCGCTCGGTGCCGGGCACCCCTTCGTCGCGATGGCCGCAGGCCGCCGCGCCGAGCTCTGCGGCGGGGCCGTGGCGAAGCCCGGACGCGCGGGCCCACCCAAGCGGCCCGCCCCCGCCCTGGCCCGCGAGGTGCGGCGGCTCGCCGCCTGCGAGGCGCTGGCGTCGAAGCCGGCGGGCGGATCCGACTTCGCCGACCGCTACCGCGCGGCGCGCGACCACTACGAGGCGGGCCGCCTCGACGAGGCGCGCGCCGAAGCGGATCGGGCCGCGCGGCTCGCGCGCGGCGAGCTCGATCCGCGTCGCATCGCCGAGAGCCAGGAGCTGGTCGCCACCATCGCCTGGGCCGAGGGCCACGGTGCGAAGGCCCTGGCCGCAGCACAGGACGCCGCCGGTGCCGCCACCCAGAGCGGCGACGCCGACATCCGCATCCGCATGGCGCGGCTGGTCGCGCGCGTGGGGGATCTGGGCTTCGCCGACGAGCTGCTGGCGGCGCTCGACGCCGAGCGCCTGCCCGCGGGCGTGGCGGGCGAGCTGGCCCTCGCCCGCGGCGACGTCGACCTCCGGGTGGGACGCACCGCGCGCGCCGCGGCCACCCTCGAGCGAGCCGTCGAGCTCCATCGCGCGAGCCTCGGGGCGAAGCACGTGCAGACGGCGGCGGCTCTGCAGCTGCTGGGCGACGCCCAGCGCCAGAGCGCCAACTACCCGGCGGCCCGGGCGAGCTACGACGAGGCGCTCGCGATCCGCAAGCAGATCCTCGACGCGGACGACCCGGCGCTGGCGGAGACCTGGAATGCGCTCGGCGTCCTGCGCGCCGACTTCGACGACTGGTCTGCAGGCGACGCGGCCTTCCGGGAAGCCTCGGCCATCCTGGTCGAAGCCTACGGCCCCGAGCACCCCGAGACGCTCCGCGTCGCCCTGAATCGAGGACGCGCGCGGTGGGGCGTGCAGCCCGATGCGAAGAGCCTCGCCGCCTACGCCCAGGCGGTCGAGCGCCTCTCGGGCGCGCTCTCCGATCGTCACGCCGGGGTCGCTCCGGCGCTGCGCAACCTGGCGCGCATGCACGCCGACCTCGGCGAGCTCTCGAAGGCCGAGTCGCTCTACGCGCGCACCCTCGCGGCTCAGGAGCAGGCCCTCGGCGCCGTCCACCCGGAGACCTCGCTCACGCGCCTCGAGCGCGCGCGCGTGCTGGGCCGGCGCGGACGCCTCGCGGACGCCGCCGGGGAGATCCGCCGGGCGACCGGGCAGCTGGCAGAGGGGCTCGGAGACGACCATCCCCTCCTCGCCCAGTACCGGACCGAGCTCGCGCGGGTGGAGCTCGCCCGGGGACGGCCGGGCGCCGCCAGGAGCGAGGCGCTCGAGGCCGGCCGCGTGCTGGCGCTGCACCTCGAGCGCTCCTTCGGCGCGATGTCGGATCGCCAGCGCCGCGCCCTGGCGGATCGCTCCCAGGCCGTGATCGGCGTGCTGCTCTCGCTCCCCGACGACCGGCCCGGAGAGGTCTACGAAGCGCTCCTGCCCCATCGCGACTCGGTGGTTCGCAGCATCGCCGAGAGCCAGGCGCGCGCGCGCACCGGACGCGGCGAGGGCTCGGCGCTGCTCGACGAGTTGGTGGGCAAGCGCGAGCGTTATGCGGCGAGCCTGCTCGACGCCGACCCGTCGCGCGCGCGGCGCCTGGCTCGGGAGATCGACGCGCTCGAGGCGAAGGCCGCGGCCGCCGGTGTCGCCCCGCCTCGTGCGGCCGGCTCCGCGGCGAGGGTCGTGGCCCGGGCCTGCGAGCGGCTCCCGGCGGACGCATCCCTCTACGAGCTGGTCGAGTACGACCACACCGCCCGCGGCTCCCTCGAGTCGACGCCCCGCTACGTGGGCTTCGTGGTGCGGGGCGGTGGCTGCGAGGTGCGGGCGCTGCGGCTCGGGGCCGCCGCCCCGATCCTGCAGTCGGCCGCGCGATTCGGCGAAGCGATGCGCGCCAGCCAGAACGACGCCGAGGCGGCCCGCGCCGACCTCGCGAAGCGGCTGCTCGCACCCGCGCGCTCCGCCCTCGGCGGAGTCGACCGCTGGCTCGTGGTTCCGGATGCCGGGCTCTGGGGCGTCCCCTTCGGCGCCCTCCCCGACCCCGAGGCCCCCGGGAGCTACCTGCTCGAGCGCGTGGTCGTCGGCTATCTCACCTCGATCCACGAGCTCGCCGACGGCGACGCCGCGGGTGGGGGCGCGGCGCTCGGCGACGCCCTCGTCCTCGGTGCCCCCGACTTCGGCGCGGCGTCGGGCAAGGGGCCGGTGGTGCTGACCGGCTCCGGCCCCTGCCGGCTCCCGCCCTTCGACCCGCTCCCCGGCACCGAGGCCGAAGCGCGTGACGTCGCCGAGCGGCTGGGTCAGGCGCGGCTGCTGCTCGGCAACGAGGCCAGCAAGGAGGGCCTGCGGCGGGCGCTCGCGAAGGGGCCCGACCTCGTCCACCTCGCGACCCACGGCTACTTCGCGAGCCTCGAAGGCGGCTGTCAGGCAGTGCCCGGTCGATCGGACCGAGCGGATCGATCGGTCTCGCCCGGAGAGCAGACGGCGCTCGACCCCCTGCTGCTCTCTGGGATCGTGCTGGCGCGCGCCAACGACGGCCCGGGCCGCGACGGGAGCAACGGGATCCTCACCTCTTCCGAGGTGACCAAGCTCGACCTGCGCACGGCCCGCCTCGTCGTGCTCTCGGCATGCGACTCGGGAACCGGGTCGCGTCAGCGCGGCCAGGAGCTCCAGGGGCTGCGCTTCGCCTTCCGCGCCGCCGGCGCGGGCTCGCTCGTGACGAGCTTGTGGCGCAGCAACGACCGCGTGACCCAGGCGATGATGTCCGGCTTCTACCAGGCGCTCGGCGCCGGCGATCTGCCGACCGACGTGTTCCGGGGAGCCGAGGCGCTGCGTCGAGCAAAGCTCGAGCGCATCGCCCGGGACTCGCGCCTCGGCCTGAAGCGCCCGCTCACCTGGGCGAACTTCGTGTTCTCCGGCGTGCTCTAAGGAAGCTCTGCAGATGTGGACACCACGCGGCTCTTTGGCCTCGGAGCTGCGTGTAGAGAGACCCGTGCAGAGCTTCCGCGGCTCACGGGAAGTTGCAGAAGGTGCCAGGCAGCTGCACGCAGGGCGGCGGAGCCGGGAAGCGTCCGGTCGGCGGCGGGGCCGGCACGCGCGCAGGCGGAACGTCCGGTGCCGGATCGTCGGGGACGAGGCGCTTCAGCACGTTCGGGTCGCAGTTGACGAGGCACTCGTTGTCGCGCGGCGGGACCGCGCCGAAGGTGGGATCGTCCGGGCCGAGCGGGAAGATCGGCAGGCCTTCCGGACCCGAGCCCACGGGAGCCGGCGGCACGATCGGGATGTCGGCGCGTGCAATGCGGTCGAGGGAGCGGCTGAAGCGCTGGTCGGCGCTCTTATCGAGCGCCGCGAGGCGCAGCGGACGGATCTCGGCCTCGGGCAGCAGCTGATCGAGGCACTCCACCTCCTTCAGCAGCTCGGCCATCTTGATCGGCCCGACCTCGGGCGGCTCGCCCGGTCGGATCGTCACCTGCTCGCCGGCGTTCAGGACGATCGGATCGATCGTGGGGTCGGCGAAGGAGACGCGCGCGCTCCCCTCCTCCAGGGCGAAGACGACCGTTCCGGTGTCCCGGTTCACGGCCGAGTCGATGATCGTTCCGAGGATCTGGGCCACGGCGAGCGGCGTGTGGATCTCGAGGGGCCGGGCGCTCGTCCGCGGGCCCACCACGGCGCGGGCGGAGCCTTCCTCGAGCACCACGACCTGGGCGTCGTCGTCCTCGCGCAGCTTGAGCGCGGCGCGGCCGCACACCTGGATGAGCGACTTCTTGTCGACCAGGACGGAGCAGCTCGACTCGGGACCGGTCACGAGGGTGTTGCCGGGGTCGACGGGCGTCTGCAGCTCCGCGGGCACGCCGTTCACGGTGGCGTCGCCGGCCACGGCGCTGAGCAGGGCCTCGCCGGCGGCCGGGGCCGCGAGCCAGGCCAGACACAGGATCAGGAGCAGGGGGAAGTTGCGCATGGGCTTCTCGTCGCAGAGGGAATCGCGGATTTCGGGTCTCATGTGGGTGCCTAGAAGCGGTAGCTAAGGTACGTGCCGACGATCGCTCGATCGTAGTCGTACACGGCCACGTTCGAGCCGTTGTTGCGGTAGAAGCCGTAGAGCGTGAGCTCCAGGGCCTCCGTGAGCGGACGTGCGACCTGGATGCTCACGCGATGCACATCGTCGTCCCGTTTCCGGGACGGGTCGAAGAAGCTCTTCTCGTCGTACTCCCGCCGGGTGTAGCCGTAGTCGGCGGTGACACGGAACTGGAAGGGCAGGCGCAGGCCGGCGCGCAGGTTCACCTCGTAGCCGTCGTAGCGGAACTCGGCCCCGCGCGACTCGTTGTGGTCGTAGGCGACGCCCACCCGCACGAACTCGATCCAGTTGCCCGGGAAGAGGAACTGGCCGGCGCTCGCCACGTGGCGGTTGCCGTCCTGATCGAGCACCGGGTCGAAGTTGGGCCGGTAGTACTCGAAGTCGAGGAACTGGTAGCCGAGCTCCGTGGCCGTGTAGCGCGACTGGCTCCACAGGAGGCGCGGCGTCACGCGATGCACCGACTGGAACTTGTTGGTCAGGTCGAGGAAGGTGTAGGAGTAGTCGTAGCGGAGGCTCGCGCGCACCGGGCCGACGAGCGCCGAGCCCGCCAGCCAACCCAGGTGGGTCTGGACGTCGACGGCGTCCTCCTCGGCGTGCAGGCTCACGTAGGCGTCGTAGCCGGCGCTCAGCTCGTAGCGCTCGGTGCCGATGGCGCGGAAGCTCGTGCGCAGGCTCGCGACGCCGCGCACGTCGTCCTCGCGCGGGACGAGGCTCCCCACCACGAGCGGGTTCGAGTCGTACTCGGTCCCGAGGGTGAGGGCCAGCTCCCAGGGCCTTCCGCCTCGGTAGGGCTCCATCTCGCGGCCGAGCTCGGCGGCGGACTGTCCGAGCGGGTGCAGCGGCGACTGATCCTGGACCGCGGCGAACGCATCGGACGCGGCGGGCACGTTGCCGAGATAGGCGTAGACGAGGCCGGTGTAGTAACGCGCCTCGCGGGAGAGCCCGGGGTCGAGCCGGGTCGCCTCTTCGAGCCTCTCCGCGCTCTCGGCGTAGCGGCGCAGCCGGTAGCTCGCGATGCCCGCGAGCAGCTGGCCGCGCGCCAGGGAGGGATCCGCCGCGACCAGGGGATCCAGCAGCTCGCTCGCCTCGTCGTTGCGGCCGGCCTCGAGCAGCGCCGAGCCCAGCTCGAGGCGCAGCTCCGGATCGTCGGGCGTGAGCTCGACGGCCCGGCGATAGCTCGCGATGGCGCGCTCGAAGTCCGCCTGCTCGACGGCGATCAGGCCCAGGTACTGATGGGTGGCGGCGTCGTCGGGCTCGTCGACGAGCACCCGCTCGAACTCCGCGACGGCCTCGTCGAGGCGCCCCTCGGCGTAGGCGATCACCCCGCGGTGGAAGGAGAGCTCGGACTCGACGCTGGCCCGGGCGGGCGCGGCCGGCCCGATCCCGGCAGCGGCGACGAGCAACACGGCGGCAGCCGCGGCGAACCGCCGCACCCGGCGAGCCCTCGGGTACCGGAAGCAAAGGTGCAACATGTCGATCCAAGACCCTCTCCGCCCTCGGCTCGCCCACGGTCGAAACACCGCTCGAGGGGGAATCACGCATGCGACTCTACCAGAAGGACATCTACGCAAACGGGCGCTTCGTAGATGACACGGACGCCCAGCGCGCGCACACTACCTCCTCACGGTGCCTGGCGGCAGAGGAATGGAGCGGATGGACGCATCGAAGGCTGCGATCGCCAGCGCAGCGAAGCGCGAGGCGCGGGGACTGCACCCCGGTCGATCCGGCGGGATCCCTGCGCGGATCTGCCTGCCGTGGCTCGCGGTGGCGCTCTGGCTCGCGGCGAGTGTCCCCGCGGCGGCCATCGTCTACGACGTCGATCGCACGATCGGCAGCGGCACCGTGACGGGCTTCATCGAGACCGACGGCACCCTGGGCGACGTCGTCACCGCCAACCTCGTCGACTGGCAGCTGACGCTCACGGTCGGCGGCACCTCCGTCGACCTGCTCGGCCCTGCGAGCGGCGACAACTCGGCGCTCACCTTCGTCGGCCTCGGATTCGACGCCACGCCCAGCCAGCTGATCGCCACGGTCTCGGGCGGCGTCGCCGGCTTCCAGGTGTGCCTCGAGAACGCCGCCTTCCCCGGCGTCTGCAACCTGGGAGAGCCGAACTGGACGATCAGCCAGGGCGGCCAGTTCCTCGAGCAGATCCGCGACATCCCGGGCGAGCCCGACCAGACCGAGGGCCCCTTCGGCGCCCCGGGCGACCTGTTCGTGATCGGCACGACGACGCCCCCGCCCGGAGACTCCCTGAGCCAGGAGCTGGGGCGCTTCCAGGGGTTCGTGGATCTCTCCGTCAACGGGCTCGGCACCGTCCTCGGCGTCGGCACGGTGACCGTCGAGAAGCCGACCGCGGCGTCTCGGGTCCGCGCCGCGTACCTGGTCGCCGCGGGAGTCCCGGGCGCGGTCATCCCCGATGGATCGATCAGCGTGCAGGGCACGCCGGTCGACTTCGACGTCTCCCTGATCGCCCGCCCGTCGACCGGAGGGCTCGAGTTCAACAACGTGGCGGCCGACGTGACCGACCTGGTGCGCTCGCGCATCGACGCGGCGCCGGCAGGGCCCATCGGGATTCCGGTCGCCGAGGGCGGCGCGACCCAGGACATCGAGGGCACGGTGCTCGCGGTGGTGTTCGAGCGACCCGATCTCACCGAGCCGCGCAGCATCGTCCTGCAGGTGGGTCACCAGGTGCAGGACGGCGACACGCTGACCTTCGACGTCGAGGCGCCCCTCGACCTGAACGCGCCGGGGGCCCTCGCCGAGCTGCATCTCGGGATCGGCTCGAGCTGCCAGAGCCCGGGCTGCCCGCCCGGCGACGACCGGGTCGAGCTGCGCGTCGGCGGGACCCTGCTCTCGAGCTCGGCCGGTGGCGAGGACGACGCCCTGGGCCCGCCCTTCGCGGGCACGCGGCTCAGCGTGGGCGGCATCGGCGACTCGCCGCTCAATCCGAACCCGACGGCCTTGCCCGCGGGCGACACCCGGACCGACGACGAGCGCTACGACCTCTCCGGGCTGCTCGCCGACGGCGACACCCAGGTCCAGGTCGACACCCTGAGCCCCTCGGGCGACGACAACCTCTTCTTCGCGGCGTTCGTGGGGACGTCCCAGCCGCTCGTCGTGAACGACTTCGGGGACCTGCCGGAGAGCAATCCAGGCGACGGCATCTGCGCGTCGATCACGGGCACCTGCACCCTGCGCGCCGCGATCGAGGAGTCCGCCGCGGGCGGCGCCCGCACGGTCCTGATCCCGGCCGGCGACTACGACCTCGGCGGCACCGCCCTCGACGTCGGCGCGCCCGTGAGCCTGGTGGGCGTCCTCCCGAACCCGGGCGACGCGGTGCGGATCGATGCCTCGGGCGACAGCCGCGTCTTCGACATCGACGGCGTCACCAGCAAGATCCGCGTCGAGCTCGTGGATCTCGTGATCACCGGAGGCGACGGCTTCGGCGAGCCGGGCGGCGGAATGCGCGTGGGCAACGCCGACGTGACGCTCACTCGCGTGAGCGTCGAGAACAACACGGCCGAATCCGTGGGGGGCATCGAGAACGAGGGGTGCCTGACCCTGATCGAGTCCCAGGTCACGGCGAACTTCGCGAGCGGGAACTCCGGAGGGCCCGGTGACGCCGGCGGGATCCGCTCCATCCCGGGCAGCGAGCTCCGCATCTTCGACTCGACCCTGTCGCTGAACGCCTCGGGCGGAAACGGCGGGGCGCTCCAGGCGCAGACGCCGATCCTCGTCGAGCGCACGCTGTTCGACACCAACTCGGCCGACGTGGGCGGCGGCATCTCGCTCGACGACCCCGGTCGCGCCCTCTCCCGCCTCCTCGAGAGCGACTTCACGAACAACACGGCATCGACGACGGGCGGAGGCCTCGCGACCTTCGCCGCCGACGTCGAGATCCTCGACGCCACCTTCGCGGACAACGCCGCCGGGTCGGGAGCGGGCATCTCCACCCGAACCGATGCCTCGGGCGCCGGAATCACGATCGTCGAGGACGGCCGTTTCCTGCGGAACCGGGCCGATCTCCTCACCTTCGGCGACGGCGGCGGCATCGAGAACCAGGCGCTCCTCGAGGTCCGCGACTCCCTGTTCGATTCCAACTTCACCAACGGCTCCGGAGGCGGGATCGCCAACGCATCCAACGGTGCCGTGGGCGAGCTGCGGGACAGCACCTTCCAGGGCAACGTGGCCAGCGCGAGGGGCGGCGGGATCGACAGCGACGGCCCGGCGCTGATCTTCGACTCGAGCTTCGTCGGCAATCAGGCCGGGAACTCCGGGGGCGGTCTCGCCGGCGTCGGGGGCCTGTTCGTCTCGGGAAGCCTCTTCAGCGCGAACGTGGCCGCGGACAGCGGCGGCGGGGCGGCGCCCAACGGCTTCGGCTCCATCAACGACTCGACCTTCAGCGGCAACACGGCCACCAACGGGGGCGGGATCGGCTCCCAGGGCATCATCGCGCTGGTGAACGTCACGCTCACGGGCAACGTGGCCGGGGCCGGCAGCGGCGCCCTCGACGCCATCGAGCAGGTGATCGCGCTGACGAACACCCTGCTCGACGCCAACACGCCGGCCGACTGCGGCGGCGGCAACCTGCTCTCGCTCGGCTTCAACCTCGACTCCGACGGCAGCTGCCCCGGCAGCGGGCCGGGCGACCTCTCGGGCCTGCCGGCGCTGATCGGCCCGCTGGCCGACAACGGCGGACCGACCCTCACCCACGCCCTGCTCTTCGGGAGCCCCGCGATCGACGCGGGCAACGCCCTCGTGGCGGGCTCGGCGCCCGAGGCCTGCGGCCTCGTCGATCAGCGCGGCGTGCTGCGCAATGCGCCGCTGACCGGCCGCTGCGACATCGGCGCCTTCGAACGCGAGGGCGTCGAGCCGATCTTCTTCGGCGAGACCCCGACCGGCGACTGGCCCGAGGCCATCGAGGTGGTCGACTCGGGCAACGTGGCCTGGATCGCGAGCCAGGACGCCGGGCTCGTCGTCTTCGACACGAGTGACGTCGCGAACCCGGTCGAGCTCACGACGCTGCTGCCCGACGCCGCGCTGTGTCCCGACGGCTTCAACCTGCAGGAGCTGCTGGTCGAGGGGGACACGCTCTGGATCGCCGCCGGCACCTGCGGCGTGATCCGCGCCGACGTGAGCGACCCGCGGGCCCCCGTGTTCCTGGACCGCTTCGACACGCCGGGCTTCGCCGTCGAGATCGCGCAGGTCGAAGGGAGCGACGAGCTCTTCGTCGCCGACCACTTCAGCGGACTGCGCAGCTACGACAAGACCGACCCCGCGAACGTGGTGGAGCTGGCCGAGATCCTGACGGCCGACTTCACGGTCTCTCCGCCCTTCGAGCGCGCGGTGCTGGCGGTCGAGCTCGGTGTCCGCCAGGGCCGCACCCTCGCCTACGTGGCCGCGGTGGACGGCGTCTTCGTCGTCGACGTGACCGACCCCCTGCTCCCCGAGGTCGAGGGCGAGTTCCTGACCAGCGGGCCGGGCTGCGTTCCGGCGGGCTGCCTGCCGACCTTCTCGATCCTGGATCCGGTCCAGCAGGCGAACCTCGTGTTCCTGCCCCACCAGCTGCACGTCGACGGCGAGCGCGCGCTGGTCCCGGCCTTCCGGGCCGGACTGATGGAGCTCGACGTCGTGCCCCAGCCCGACGGGAGCTTCCTGATCGCCGAGCGGCAGACGCTGCCCACGAGCCAGGCCTTCTACCGCGTCGAGAGCCAGGGCGGCATCAAGTTCGCGACCGAGGGCCAGTGCGGCCTGCGCGTGCTCGAGGACCTCCCCGGCGGAAGCCCCTTCTACGAGGACGCGATCCTGCGCAACACCGTCAATCCCATGCCGCTGGGCGGCTTCGTCGACGACCTCTGCCAGACGGATCCCTTCGGATCGGCGAACCCCTTCGTCTGGGACCTGGTGGCGCGCGAAGGCCTGATCTGGGTGACCGCGGGCGTATTCCCCGCCTCGGGCGTCCTGAGTGGCTCCTTCGAGGCGATCGACTTCAGCCTGGGCAGCACGACCGGCCCGGCCTGCGGGCTCCTGGGCCTCGAGCCCGTCGTCCTGCTGAGTGCGCTCGCCTGGCGGCGACGTCGCCGAGCGTCGCTGCGCGCCTAACGGACGTGCCAGTCCTCGCCGTAGAGCCGGGCGCCGAGGCTCCGCGCCACGGCCTGGGAGGCGAGATTGTCCCACGAGGTGCTGTAGAGCGCGTTGCGGCCGCTCTGCTGCACGGCGCGGGCCCAGCAGGCCACGACCGCGCGCGCGAGGCCGCGTCGCCGGCAGGGCTCGAGCGTCTCGACGCCGGCCTCGGCGGCGAGGCGGGTCAGGCCTCGGGGAGAGTGACAGACGGCCACCGGGCGGCCCTCCTCGAACGCCATCGCCACGGGCTGGATGTCCGGGAACTCGGCCTCCACCCAGGCGAAGTCGGGGCGACACGCTTCGAAGTCGTCCGGGCCGATCAGACGCGCGCGAGGGTCCGCGGCGAGGCCCTCCGGCAGCACGTAGGCCGGCCCGCGCCACTCCGCCTCGATCGAGCCGAGCCCCTGGCGCACGGCGTCCCGGCACTGCGGGGGCGACTCGGCGTCGGGCTTCGCGAGTAGCGGCTCGGCGCGCAGCGCGGTCTCGAGTCGCAGGGCGGTCTCCGCAGGAACGTCCGCGCCGAAGGCGAACACGTTGCCCTCGGCCGAGCGGCCGAGGAACAGACGGGGCACGACGTGGTGGGACTTCGGACCGCGTACGTGGTCGAGGCGGCCGTTCCCGTCCCGGGCCATGAGCACGTCGAGCTGCCGGCCGATCAGGGAGGCGGCGGCGCTCAGAGGAAGCGGCTCCCGGCGAACAAGCCGATCATGCAGAAGCACAGGACGAGCTTGCCGACGCTCCCGAGCAGGAAGCCGACCCAGGCTCCGACTCCCGCGCGGCCCGCGCGCTCGAGGCTGCGCTGTACGGAGTACTCGCCGATCACGGCGCCGAGGAAGGGCCCGAGCAGGAGGCCGGGGAGGCCGAAGAAGAGGCCCACGAGCATGCCCAGCGAGGCCCCCAGCACGGCGCGGCCGCTCGAGCCGAACTGGCGCGCTCCGAGCGCCGTCGCCGCGAGGTCCACGAGAAAGGTCAGGCCCGTGAGGACGACGAGCAGGCCGATCGTGATGGCGCCGACGTACTCGAAGCCCTCGGCCCAGGCCGCGAGCACGAGACCGGCCAGCACCAGCATCGAGCCGGGCAGCACGGGCAGGACGGTGCCCACCACGCCGACGACCACCATCACCGCCGCGACGGCCAGGGCCACCACGCTCCAGTCGAAGCTCATGACTTCGAGAGTAGCGAGTGGCCCCTCCGGCCCCGACGCTCGAGCCCGGCTAGTCGCGGTAGCTCGGGTCGACGCGATCGAGCTTGCGACGCAGCGCGGGCCAGGCCAGGGCCCGGCCGACGGCCGTGAGCCCGGCGTTGGCGATCGCGGCCGTCTTCTCCGCCGTGCCCTCCGGTGCGGGATTCAGCGGCGTGCCGCCGGCCAGCGCCGCGATCTGCGCCTCGCAGGCGCGCTCGAGCACGTAGAGCCGCATCCAGGCGTCGGAGACGGTCTCGCCCACGGTGAGCGTGCCGTGGTTGCGCAGGATCATCGTGTGCTTGTCGCCCATGTCCGCGACCAGCCGCTCGCGCTCGGCGGGGTCGGTCGCGATGCCCTCGAAGTCGTGATAGGCGACGTCCCCGGTGAGCTCCATGGCGGTCTGGGTGATGGGCAGCAGGCCGTGCTGCTGGGCCGCCACCGCCTGGCCCTGCACGGTGTGCAGGTGCATCACGCAGTGGGCGTCCTCGCGCGCCATGTGCAGCGCGCTGTGGATCACGAAGCCGGCGGGGTTCACGCCGTAGGGGCTCTCCTCGACGGCGTTGCCGTCCACGTCGATCTTCACCAGGCTCGAGGCCGTGATCTCCTCGAAGAGCAGCCCGTAGGGGTTGATCAGGAAGTGGTTCGTGCCCGGGACCCGCACCGAGAGGTGGGTGAAGATCAGGTCGTCCCAGCCGTGGAGCGCCACCAGCCGGTAGGCGGCGGCCAGGTCCTCGCGGACGGCCTGCTCCTCGGGCGAGATGCCGGGGCGGGTGACGGGCTTCGCAGCAGAACTCGAGAAAGCGGGGGAATCGTGGGTGGCCAGGGAGCTCATGTGATTTCCTTTCCTGTGATGGATGCAGCGTATGGGGTGGCCCCGGCCCCGACTGCGAACCCGTTCACACTCGGAGAGAAAAAGCCGAAATGAGCCAGCTCCTCTCCCACGAGGACATGCGCCAGGCCCTGCCCCCGCCCATCGTCGAGACCCTGCGGGGAAAGGCGGTTCGCAAGCGCTTCTCGGACGGCGACTGGGTCTTCCGGGTGGACAGCCCGATCGAGGGGTTCTGGGGGGTCGTCTCGGGCCAGCTGGCGGTCGTGGCCCACGGAGCGGACGGGCGGGAGGTCGTGCTGACCTACCTGGGCCCGGGTGAGTGGTTCGGCGAGATCTCGCTCCTCGACGACCTGCCGCGGACCCACGGCAGCCGGGCCAAGGGAGACACCGAGCTCCTGCTGGTGCCCCGGCGCGAGTTCAAGGCGCTGCTGGAGCAGGACCCGGGCCTCTACCGGGCGATCGCCCTGCTCCTGTGCCAGCGGCTGCGGCTGGCCTTCGGGCTCATCGAGGACTCGCTGCTCCGCGACCTCCCGAGCCGGCTCGCGAAGCGGCTGCTCGAGCTGGCCAAGGACCACGGGAGAGGCTCGACGAGCGGCGTCGCGATCGGCCTGCACCTGCCCCAGGAAGAGATCGGGACGCTGCTGGGCGCCACCCGCGAGGCGGTGTCGAAGCACCTCAAGCGCTTCGAGCGCGAGGGCTGGATCCGCCTCGCCCGCGGGCGCGTCGAGATCACCGACGCCGAGAGCCTGCGGCGGCTGCTCGACCTCGAGCCCGCGAGCGTGGGGTCGTGAACCGCGCGGCGCGGCGCACGGCCGCCCTGGCCTTCGGGCTCACGCTGCTCGCCTTGCCCGCGGGCGCCGAGTCTCCTCCCGCGGAGGCGCCGCTCCTCGGCGAGGAGCTCTTCCTGTCCCGCTGTGCGGGCTGCCACGGGGAGACCGGCGATGGCAAGGGCCCCCTGGCGCGTGCGCTCAGCCCGCGCCCGCACCTCACCTGGAAGGGCAAGGCGTGGGACCCCGACGGCAACGGCATCGGCAACGAGGACGCCGACCTGCGCCTGATGATCCGCAACGGGGCCGAGCTGTACGGCGGAAGCTCGGTGATGCTCCCCAACCCCGACCTCAGCGACGCGCAGATCGAGAGCCTCGTCGCGCACATCCGTGAGCTCGAGCGCCGCTACCGCGAGAGCCTGCCCGGCCCGCGCTGAGCGAGAGCAAGAGCGAGGCGGCTAGGCGAGGCCCTGGAAGGCCGCCACCACCAGCGCCGTCTGCTCGTGGCGGTGGATGCGCAGGGAGCCCACCGCCGGGCTGGCGCTCGCGGGCCGACCGGCATAGGCGGTCTGGGCGCCGCCCGGGATCACGCTCTGGATGCGCGTCGAGACGAAGGTCCAGGCGCCCATGTTCGCCGGCTCCTCCTGCACCCAGGTCACGCGCTCGGCGTTCCCGTAGCGCTCCATCAGGTGGGCCAGGCTCGGCTCGGGCCAGGGATAGAGCTGCTCCACCCGCACGATCGCGACGTCGTCCTTCGTCTCGCGCTTCTCGCGGTGGGCCACCAGGTCGTAGTAGACCTTGCCGGTGCACAGCAGCACCCGGCGCACCCGCTCGGGCGCCTCGATCGTCGCGTCGTCGATCACCGGCTCGAAGCGGCCGGACTCGAGGCACTCGGTGGTCGAGGTCGCGAAGGGCGCGCGCAGCAGGCTCTTCGGCGTCGCCACCACCAGCGGCGCGCGGAAGCTGCGGCGCATCTGGCGGCGGAGCAGGTGGAAGAACTGGGCCGGCGTCGTGCAGTTGGCGACCTGCATGTTGTCCTCGGCGCAGAGCTGCAGGAAGCGCTCGATGCGGCAGCTCGAGTGCTCCGGACCCTGTCCCTCGTAGCCATGGGGCAGCAGCATCACCAGGCCGCTCATCCGCTTCCACTTCACGTGGGCCGAGGTGATGAACTGGTCGATGATCACCTGGGCGCCGTTGGCGAAGTCGCCGAACTGGGCCTCCCAGAGGGTCAGCGTCGTCGGGTCGGCGAGGCTGTAGCCGTACTCGAAGCCCAGCACCGCCGCCTCGGAGAGGTGGCTGTCGTAGACCTCGAAGCGGGCCTGGGTCTCGGAGATGTGATCCAGGGGCGCGAACTCCGAGCCGGTCTGCTGATCCACCAGCACCGCGTGGCGCTGGTTGAAGGTGCCCCGCGAGCTGTCCTGGCCGGACAGCCGCACGGGCGTCCCCTCCACGAGCAGGCTGCCGAAGGCGAGCGCCTCGGCGGTCGCCCAGTCGATCGGCCCCCCGTCGGCGACCACCTTGCGGCGCTTGTCGAGCAGGATCTGGAGCTTGGGATGCACGGTGAAGTCCGGCGGAACGCTCGCGATCGCCTCGGAGATCTGCGCGAGGCGCTCGCGCGGGACGCCGGTGTCGACGTCCTCGCCGCCGTCGACGCGCGAGTAGCCCGTCCAGGGGCCGCGCGGCTCGTAGGGCTCGTCCGGTGCGGGCGGCTTCGTCTTGATCACCTCGAGGGCCTGCTGCAGCTGGGCCTGCAGGTCCTCCTGGAGACGCATCACCTCTTCGCGGCTGAGCGACCCGTCGTTCACCAGGCGCTCGGCGTACTGCTTCCGCAGCCCCTCCATCGAGCGGATCTTCGAGTAGAGGATCGGCTGGGTGAAGGCGGGCTCGTCGCCCTCGTTGTGGCCGTGCCGCCGGTAGCAGACCATGTCGATCACCACGTCGTCGCCGAAGCGCTGGCGGTACGAGAAGGCCAGGTTCACGCAGTGGACCACGGCCTCGGGGTCGTCGCCGTTCACGTGGAAGATCGGCACCTGGATCATCTTCGCGACGTCGGTCGCGTAGAGGGTGGAGCGCGCTTCCTGGGGCGTGGTGGTGAAGCCGATCTGGTTGTTCACCACGACGTGGATGGTGCCGCCGGTGGAGTACCCCACCAGGTGCGAGAGGTTCAGCACCTCGGAGACCATGCCCTGTCCGGCGAAGGCCGCGTCGCCGTGCACGATCACCGGGACGGTGTGCATGCCCCGCGGATCGCCGCTGCGCACCTGCTTGGCACGGCAGCGCCCGACGACCACGGGGTCCACCGCCTCGAGATGAGACGGGTTCGCCGTCAGCGTCAGGTGCACGCGCTCCCCCGAGCGCGTCCGCCGGTCGTTCGAGTAGCCCTTGTGGTACTTGACGTCGCCCGAGCCGAAGGGGCTCTCGTCGAGCTCCATGTCCTCGAACTCGGAGAAGATCGACTCGAGGGACTTGCCCAGGATGTTCGAGAGCACGTTCAGGCGGCCGCGGTGGGCCATCCCGATCACCAGCTCGCGCACGCCCCGATCGGGCGCGCCCTCGACGATGGCGTCGAGCAGCGGAATCAGCGCCTCGGCCCCTTCGAGGCTGAAGCGCTTCTGCCCGAGGAACTTGGTGTGGAGGAAGCGCTCGAAGAGCTCGGCGGCCTCGACGCGCTCGAGGATCCACTTCTTCTCCCGGGCGGAGAAGACCGTCTCGTTGCGGGCCTCCTCCATGCGGCGCATCAGCCACTGGCGGCGGCCGGGATCCTGGATGTGGGTGAACTCGATGCCGCAGGTGCCGCAGTAGGTCGCGCGCAAGCGCTCGAGGATGGCACGCAGGGTCTGGATCGGGCCGCCCGGCAGATCCCCGGCGAAGAACTCGCGGTCGAGGTCGTCGTCCCCGAGGCCGTAGTGGGCGGGGTCGAGCTCCGGGAAGTAGGACGCCCGCGTCTGGGAGAGCGGGTCGGTGTGGGCGATGCGGTGGCCGCGGGCGCGAAACGAGTGGATCAGCCGCAGGACCCGCGCGTAGCGCTCGGCCATCTGGGGGCTGGCGAGGGAGCCGTCCGCCACGCCGTCGGGCAGGGCCACGGGGGCGGGGTCCCGCCCTTCGAAGTGGGCCGCCCAGCTGTCGTGGACCGACTTCGGATCCGCCTGCCAGCGTCGCTTCAGCTCGTCGAGGACGGCGGGGTCGAGAGCTCCATCGGAGCAACTGGAAGCGTGCCCTGGTCGGGCCTCGTTCGACATGAGCGGCTGCACCTCTGCGACGGTCTTGGATCCGGATCGGCCGAACCGCCACGACCCTGAGGGGGAATCTCCGCTGGAGCGGTCGGAGTGCCCGAAGCTAGTGACGGCACCCGGGCTTGCCAACTCCGGGCCCGTGGCATCGGCGACGGAGGGCCCGATCCCTGCGGCGGGTCGGGCGGCGGCCGGTCAGACGGCGCGGATCAGCTCGGCCAGCCGGGCCGACAGCTCGGCCGTCGCCGCGAAGCGATCTTCGGGCTTCTTCTCCATCAGTCGCAGCACCAGCTCGGCCACGGGGGCCGGGAGGTCGGGAACCAGCTCCCGGGGGTCCGGCGGCGGCGTGTGCCGATGGTGGTACGCCACGTCGCCCTCCTTGAAGGGGACGCTGCCCGTCAGCAGCTCGAAGAGCGTCACGCCGAATGCGTAGAGATCGGCACGGTGGTCGACGCCCTTCCCCTCGGACTGCTCGGGGGCCATGTAGTAGGGCGTGCCGCCGATCACGGTGGCCGCGCGGCGCACCTCCTCGGTCATCTTGGCGAGACCGAAGTCCATGATCTTCACGACCTTGTCCTGGGTGAAGAAGAGGTTCGAGGTCTTGATGTCGCGGTGGATCACGCCCTTCTCGTGGGCGAACTGCAGCCCGGTCGAGATTTGCGTGGCCAGGCGCAGGGTGTCGCGGGCACCGAGGCGCGTGCGCCGCTCGAGGATCTGGTCGAGGGGCAGACCCTCGAGCATCTCCATGGTCAGGTAGTAGTTGCCGTCGGAGGACTGGTCCGCGTCGAAGAGCGTGACGATGTTCGGGTGGTTCAGGGCCGCGGCCGCCCGGGCCTCGCGCAGGAAGAGCTGCACGGCCGTGGGATGGTCCCGCAGGTTGTCGGGCAGGCGCTTCAGCGCGACGACCCGACCGAGCCGCGTGTCCTTCGCCTTGAAGACGATGCCCATGCCGCCGCGGCCGAGCTCTCCCAGGATCTCGTAGCGCTCCTCGGCGGCCGCGGGCACTGCGCCGCCGCCGGCTCCGGGCATCGCATCGGTCGCGTCGGAGGCGCCGCCGATGTGGGTCGCGGCCTCGGGATCGGCCCGGGTGCCTGCATCGGCCAGACGCTGGCGCAGGTACTCGAGCTGCTGGGCCGCCTCGGGATACTGGGCGTCGCGCTTGCGGATCGTCTCCCAGGTCGTGATCGCCTCCTGGGTGCGGCCGGATCGATCCAGCGCCCGGGCGAGCTGCTCGTGGAGCTGCAGCGAGGCGCCCTCCCCGGTCGCCTGGATCGCCTCCTCGGCCTTGTGGACGGCCAGGTCCCACTCCTCGCGTCCCATGAAGATCCGCGCCAGGATCATGCAGGCCTGGGAGTAGTCGGGATCGCGCAGGTCGACGAGCTGGAGCAGCTGGATGGCGCGCTCCTCGTCGCCCCCGGCGGCGGCGAGCTGGCCGGCCTCGTAGTAGCCGCCGGTCTTCTCCAGCAGCTCGATCACCTTGCCGTCGGCGCCGGCCTTGCGGTAGGCCTCGATGGCCCCCTCGTAGTCGTACGAGGCCTCGAGGGCCTCGGCGGCCTTCAGGACGTCGCCCGCCTCCTGGTACTTCTCCGCGGCCCGGCCGAAGTCGCCGGCCTCCTCGAAGCGGCTGGCCGAGAGCTCCGGATCGACGACGTCGGCGGCCACCTCCGCGGCCTGGGTGGTGTGGCCCGCCGCCTGGTAGTAGCGCGCCGCCTCCTCGGCCTCGCCGCGCTCCTCGTGGAAGCGGGCGCGCAGCAGGTTGGCGATCTCGGTCTGCCCCGCGCGATCGAGGGCGCGGCTCGCCTCGGCGACGTTTCCCTGCACGTAGGGCTCGACGGCGGCGGGACAGCCCGTGAACGCCGCCGTGTCGTCGCTGCCGAGGGTGATCGTGACGAGCGCCGAGCGGTGGTCGCTCACCAGCACGTCCACGTCGTGGACGCGATCCGACTCGGCCACGAGCACGCCGTGCTGGCCGTCTCCCACGCGAAAGAGGGTCGAGCCGTCGCGCATGTAGCGCAGGGTGTCGGGGCGTCCGCGCAGGGCCACGGGGAGCTGCGGCATCTCCGTCGTCTCGGCGCCCTCGGGCAGCACCACCCGCACCTCGAGAGAGGCGTCGCGCCGGGTGAAGTCGAAGGACACCCGCTCGGGCCGTCCGCGCGGGATCTTCACGCGGCGCTCCTCGAGGTAGTTGCCGATGACGTCGCGGCTGAGCTCGTCGAGGAGCAGGCCGTGGACGGTCACGTAGCGCTGGCCGGCGGGGATGAAGCGGAAGGTCGTCTCGCGGCCCACCATGTTGGCCGCACCGCGCTTGAAGGGGCTCGTCTTCTTCTGGTAGCGGTAGGCCTTGCTCTTGCCGGCCTGCTCGCGCTGGGGCTTCACGCGGCCGGGGCGCTTCGAGATCTCGATGGAGAAGAAGCCCTTGGTGTCGGGCCCCTGGTCCCAGTCGAGCTCGACCACGACGGTGCCCCAGCCCCGCACGAAGGGATACGAGAGCAGCGCGAGCACGAGGGCCAGCGGCACCAGCGCCAGGAGGTTCCAGATCCGGAAGGGCGGCGCCGCGGGGAAGGTGAGCTCATTGGCGCGGATCACGACCTTCTCGGGCCGCTTGCCGGCCACCATGCGGACGCGGAGCACGTAGCGCTCGTCGACCAGGCTCCCGGTGGGGTCGGACTGGCGCTCGAGCTCCACCACGAAGGCGGCATCGACGCCGAGCTCGTCGTTGACGAGCGCGATGTCCTCGCGCGCCGTGCCGAACTCGATGAGCCGCTCGGTCGCGCCCACGGCGACCTCCGGCCACGGGTCCGGCGGCGGCTGCGCCTCGTAACGGGTGAAGATCCCGTTCAGGATCGCCTCGTCGAGAGCCGCGAGGTCGACGGCGAAGGGCGAGAGCAAGCGGCGCGCGAGGGCCTCGCCGTCCTGCTGCGAGCGCAGACCCAGGTAGGCGACCTTGCGGATCTCCTTGCGCGACTCGGGATTCTCGACGGGGAAGCTCGCGAAG
The DNA here is from genome assembly GCA_030065975.1 of Myxococcota bacterium. GTDB lineage: Bacteria > Myxococcota_A > UBA9160 > UBA9160 > UBA6930 > JASJCN01. Next base: position 9,981 of record JASJCN010000011.1, on the reverse strand, counting down.
AGCCGCTCGAAGTCCTTGGGCGTGCCGACGGCGGGCCCGGCCTTCCGGCCCAGCGGGCCATCGGCGTGCGAGGTGGGAGCGATCGCACGGCCCTGCAGGCTCGCGAGGCGCATGCGCTCGCGCTTGGCGGCGTCGGGGTCGCCCTGGGCCTCGTACACTTCGACGAGCGCCGCGTGGATCGGCGGATCGAAGGGCTCGATCGACTTCGCCTCCTCCAGCGTGATGCGCGCCTCGTCGAGCCGCCCTTCCTCCTGCTGGATCTCCGCGGCCTGGCGCAGCAGATCGGCGCGCTCGGGGCCTTCTTCGTCGCCCGTGGTGAGCGTCGCGAGGGCCGCGTCGGGATCGCCCGCCGAGTGATAGGCCGTGGCCAGGTCCTGGCGCGCCTTGCCCATCTCGTCCCGCGAGGCCACGGCCTTCTCGAGGAGCGGGATCGCCTCGCCCGGCCGGCCGGTCTGGTTCATCACCGAGCCCATGCCGTGGAGCGAGGCCGCGTGGGTATCGTCCATGGCGAGCGCCGCGGAGTAGGCCTCCTCGGCCCCTTCGAGATCGCCCATGCGCTCGCGCGAACGACCGAGCCCGGCCATCAGGTCGGGATCCGGCTCTCCCACCGCCACGGCATCCTCGTAGGAGAGGAGCGCGTTCTCGTAACGGCCCATGCGCTCGTTGAAGGCGGCGACGTTCTGCTGCGCCCGACCCACCACGCTCGGCTCGAGGTCGCCCGCCTGCTGGTAGTTGCGCTCGGCGGGCTCGATCTCGAGACGCTGGCTGCGGATCTCGCCGGCCGCCAGCAGGTGGCCGGCGCGCTCCTCGGGCTCCACGCCCGAGAGGCTGCCGAGCATCTCGTAGGGCTCGGGGTCGCTCGGATCGAGGGCGATGGCCCGCTCGAGCGCGGGACGCGCCGCCTCGATCTCCCCGGCCTCGGCCGCCGCGCGAGCCATCCCGATGTGGGCGTCGCGGTGGTCCGGATCGATGGCGAGCGCCTCGCCATAGAGCTTCTTCGCGAGCTGCGGGTCCTCGCGCGCCATCGCGGCGTCGGCACCCGCCAGCATCATCTCGGGGTCGTCGCCCTCGACCATGGCCCGCCGCACGTGCAGCCAGCTCTTGTCCTGGGTGCCGCTGGCGCTCGCGAGTCGCGAGCGCTCGGAGATGGGCGTCGAGTCGAGATTGCCGATCGCCCGGATCTCGTTGCGCAGGGAGACCGCCGTCGCGGACTCCATGCCGGAGAGCTCGCGCCACCCCGTGGCCAGCTCGCCCGCCTCGATCCGACGCACGGCGCGTTCGTAGCGGCCGAGCTCGGAGAGCCGCGGCTCGGCGGCTCCCGGCTTCCCGGGCGAGAGCCCGGCCACGGTGATCACGCTGTCCATGGCCTCCTGGAGGAGGCTCCCGAGCTCGCCGAGCTTGCCCTCGACCCGCGAGCCTGCGACGACCGCGCCGCCCTCGCCTTCGTGGAGCCGCAGGCGTACGTCGATCTGGCCGGAGTCGTAGCGGAGGTCGCTGAAGAGCAGCAGCGCCGCACCGCTCTCCCGCGCCAGGGCGGCGGCGTGGGTGCCGAGCAGGACCTCGTCGCCCGAGGCGCCGGAGCGCTCGAGCTCCCCGCGAACGCGCTCGACGGCGGCGGCGACCACGCCACGCTGGAGCGGCGAGAGCCCGGCTGCGGCGGAGCGCGTGACCAGCCACTCCTGGATGCCACGGTCGACGCTCGACAGCATCTCGGAGGCCCGGGGCGGCAGCACCGCGACGCTCTGCTCCACGGGCTCGGAAGCGCCCGCGATCGGGGCGATCCAGACCAGGGCGAGAGCGAGGAGGAGAGCTGCGGGCAGGGGCCGACTCACGGCTCGCGCATCGGCGGAAAGGCGGTCCGGGTTGACACCGTTTGGGAACGGATGATCCAGGTCGCCTCACCCAGTCGTCGCCAGCGTCCGCCGGCGGTCTCAGCGGCGGCCTTGGGCGGGGTGGGGAGCCCGTCCCGATCCCGGGACTGGGGCCCTCACGAACGAGCAGGAATCCGGGCCGAGGGGTCAGCCCAGGGCGTCGATCTCGTCCTCGCTCAGGCCCGCCTCGCGCAGCACGGCGCGGCGGTCGGCATCGACCGGGGAGATGGGCTCGGTGGCCCCGACCGCGACGCCGGTCATGCGAAGGGGCGGACCCACGGTCTCGAAGGGGCCGGCCTCGGGGTGCTCGAGGCCCTGGAAGTAGCCCATGGCCCGGGCCTGATCGTCCGCGATGGTCTCGTCCAGGCGCTGCACGGGCGACCAGATCAGGCCGGCCGCGTTCAGCCGCGGCTTCCACTCTTCGAGCGGCGCCTGCTGGAAGGTCGCCTCGAGCTCGCCGATCAGGGCCTCCGCGTTCTCGGCCCGGCCGAAGCCGTCCTGGAAGCGCTCGTCCGCGAGCAGGTCCTCGCGGCCGATCGCCTTGCACAGCGGCTCCCAGTAGCGGTCGGCCTCGATCATCACGAGCAGGATCCAGCGATCCTCGGCCACCGGGTAGCTATTCCAGAGCGGGTTCGGCGCCCGGGTGCGGTCGTGGCGCCGCACCGGCGTTCCGGTCACCAGCGAGAGCGCGACGTCGTTGCCCATGACGTGCAGGCCGGTCTGCAGCAGCGAGGTCTCGACGTAGCGCCCCTTGCCGTTCTGGTCGCGCAGGCGCAGCGCCGCCATCACGGCGACCACGAGGTTCGAGCCCGCCGCGTGATCGCCCACCCCCGGACGCTGGAGCGACGGGGCGACGCCCTCGTCGCGCATGGCGTCCATCAGCCCCGTGCGGGCCCAGTACGCCGCATAGTCGAAGGCGGGCCGGTCGGCCTCGTCGCCCCCCAGGCCGTAGCCGTTGATCGCGCCCACGATGAGCCGCGGATGCCGGGCCAGGAGCGTCTCGTGATCGAGCCCGTACTTCACCCGACGCTTGGGCAACAGGTTCGTGAGGAACACGTCGGCGGTTCCGATCAGCCGGGTCAGCGCGTCGAGCTCGGCGGGCTTCGTCAGGTCGAGCACGATCGAGCGCTTGCCCCGGTTGTCCATGTGGAAGGCCGGGTTCTCGGGGAAGTCGCTGTCGTAGCCGCCGTAGCGCGGGCGCGAGCGGCGATACATCTCGCCCCGCGGCGGCTGCTCGATCTTGATCACGTCGGCACCGAGGTCGGCGAGCAATGCGCCCGCCGACGGGACGGCGACGAAGTGTGCCGCCTCGACGACGCGGATCCCGGCCAGGGGGAGCGCGGACTCGTCGCTCATGCCGAGGGCCCGGGTGCGAGCACGGCGAGCACCACCAGGCGCTCGGCGCCGCTGTTGCGGATGCCGTGGGGCACGCCCTCGGGCGCCACCAGCATCAGCCCCGCGTGCATCGGAATCTCGCGACCCTCGAGCAGGAAGACGCCTTCGCCTTCGAGCACGTGGTAGACCTTGTCCATCCCGGCGTGGGCGTGGAGGGCGTGATCCTGGCCGGGCTCGAAGCAGTTCAGCCCGACGAGGATGCGCTCGGACTCGAAGAGCGTGGCCTTGCCCATCTTGCCGTCGCGGAACTCCGCGTGCTCCTCGGGTCGGATGGCCGTAGGGTGTTCGAGGGAGGACAATCGCGGCTCCTGGGCGAGGGTTCGTGCGGTCCGTCGATGGACTCGCTCCGTCGACGACATCGCCTCCGACGACGACATCGCCTCCGACGACGACATCGGGACCGGCGAACGATGCTATGGGAAGCGGCGGATCTCCGCGACCACGAGGTCGGGACGCTCCATCGGAACGAGGTGCCCCGCATCCACCGTGACCACCTCTCCCGCGGACATCTCCGCCGCCAGCGCCTCGTGGACCGCGCGCGGGAAGTTCCCGCCGGAGGCCCAGAGCACGCGGCAGGGCGCCGGCGACGCCCGCGCCCACGCCATCGGGTCCGTGCGCCCGCCGCTCTCGAAGACCGTGGCCTCGGCCTCTCCCGAGCACTTGAGGACGACCCCGCCGGGGCACGGCCGGAGACCGTCGAGCACGTAGAGGTCGAGGGCCTCGGGCTGCCAGTCGGCGAAGAGCGAGCGCTCGGCGAACCAGCTGCGGGCCTCCTCGCGCGAAGGCCACTCGTGTCGGCGCTTGCGGGCGCCCTCGATCAGTCGCACCAGGTGCTCGGGGCGCTCGCCCGACGACCCGGTCCGCACCGGTACCACGGGATCGATCAGCACCAGTCGCTCGAAGAGGCCCGGTTGTCGGGCGCTGGCTCCGAGCGTGACGGTGCCACCGAAGGAGTGGCCGACACCGAATGCGAGGCGCTCCTCGCCACGCTCCGCGGCGAGCGCCCTGGCCACGGCGGCGACGTCATCGGCGAAATCGTTCCAGGTCGCGACCAGCGGCCCTTCGGGGTGGGAGGAGTCGCCGTGCCCGCGCGCGTCCATGGCGACGACGTGGTGGTCGTTGCGCAGGGCGTCGGCGACCAGACCGAGGGTGCCCTTGCAGAAGCCGTTGGCGTGGTGCAGCAGCAGCGTCGGCCCCGCGCCCTCCCACTCGAGCAGCCCGATCTCGATGCCGCGCTCCGGAAGGCGGAGCCGGCGGGGCTTCGCATCGTCGAGGATGCGGCGGGCGGTCTGCATGGGCTCCATCGGCGCCGGAGCGTAGCTGCGGGGGCGTCCGGAGGCCCCGCTATCCTGGCCTGGCCATGAGCCCGGGAGACCAAGCCAGCGGAGCGCACGACGCCCTCGGGGATCTGCGCGACCGCGTCGCCGCGAACCTGGCGGGCTTCGAGCAGGTCTCCCAGCCCCTCGAGGGGCGCCGCCACGCGGCCGTCGCGCTCACCCTGATTCCCGACGCCCAGTCGCGCCCCTGCTTCGTCTTGACCCGACGCTCCCGGGGGCTGCGCAGGCACAGCGGCCAGTGGGCGCTTCCGGGCGGGCGCCTCGATCCCGGCGAGACCCCCGAGGAGGCGGCGCTGCGCGAGACCCAAGAAGAGGTCGGCCTCGCGCTCGACGCCGACGCCGTGCTCGGCCGGCTCGACGACTACCCGACCCGCTCGGGCTACGTGATCACGCCCCTGGTCGTGTGGGGCGGCGCGAACGCCCGTCTGCGCCCGAACCCCGAGGAGGTGGCCGAGGTCTATCGCGTTCCGCTCGCCGAGCTCGACGGGCCCGAGGTGCCGATGCTGCGCAGCATCCCCGAGAGCGATCGCCCGGTGATCTCGATCCCGCTGGTCGGAACGCAGATCCACGCGCCGACGGCCGCCCTGCTCTTCCAGCTGCGCGAGGTGGCGATCCACGGCCGCGACACCCGGGTGATCCACTTCGAGCAGCCCGTCTTCGCCTGGCGCTAGCCGAGCGGCCACCAGGGGCCGGACAGTTGCCGGATCTCCGTCGGGGAGCGACGGCTGAGCTACCGTTCGGCGCCATGGAATCGGAAGACCAGCAGATCGTCGTCGTCGGGGTCGGGCAGGCCCTCCAGCGTGAGATCGAGCCGGGCAAAGCGTCGGATGCCGTCGGCCTGATGGCCGACGCGAGCCACGAGGCCATTCGCGACGCCCAGGCCAGCGCCGACCTGCTCGGCTCCCTGGATCACGTGGTGGCCGTGAACGTCCTCGGCTGGCGCTACCCGAGCGCGGCCACGCTGCTGTGCGCACGGCTCGGCACCGGCCGTGCCCGGCCCATCGACACGGCAGCGGGCGGCAACACGCCCCAGAGCGTGATCAACGAGCTGGCCCGGCGCATCCGCGAGGGACACGTGGGCGCCGCGCTCGTGGCCGGCGGCGAGGCGATCCGCTCGCGGCGGCTGGCCCGGAAGGCCGAGGTCGAGCTCTCCTGGCCGAAGGAGGGCCCGCCCCCCGGGCCGGGTCACGAGTACTGGGGCGAGGACAAGCCGGGCTCGAGCGACCTCGAGGTGCGCCACGGCCTCTTCTTCCCGCGCAACATCTACCCGATGTTCGAGCACGCCCTGCGCGCCCGCCTGGGCCGCGGCGTGGCCGAGCACCGCGCCGCCCTCGGCCGGCTCTACGAGCACTTCGCACGCGTCGCCGCGGACAACCCGAACGCCTGGTTTCCGACGGCGCACACGGCGGAGGAGATCGCGACGCCGAGCGAGACGAACCGGCTGATCGCGTCGCCCTACACCAAGTACATGAACGCGGTGATGGAGGTCGACCAGGCGGCGGCGGTCGTGGTGACCTCGGCATCGCGCGCGCGTGCCCTCGGCATCGACATGGACCGCTGGACGCACCTCTGGGGCTGCGGCGAAGCCACCGAGGAGCCGTGGTTCGTGAGCGAACGCGCAGACCTGTCTCGCTGCCCCTCCCAGCATCGCGCCATCGAGGGCGCCCTCGCCGAGGCGGGCATCGACGCCGACGAGGTCGACGCCTTCGACCTCTACAGCTGCTTCCCGGTGGCGGTGGAGCTCGCGTGCGAGGCGCTCGGCATCGGGCCCGACGACTCGCGGCCGCTGACCCAGACCGGAGGCCTGGCCTTCGCCGGTGGCCCGGGCAACGCCTACAGCCTGGCGGGCATCGCGCGAATGGTCGAGACGCTGCGCGAGAGCGGGGGGACCGGGCTGGTCACCGCCCTCGGCATGTACTTCTCGAAGCACGCGGCCGGCGTCTACGGGCGCATCCCGCGCCCCGGCGATCCGCGCGCCCCACGACCGGCGCCTCCGGGCGAGGCCGTGGAGGTCGACGAGGCGCCGAGTGGGGAGGGTCGCGTCGAGGCCTACACCGTCGAGTACGACCACACGGGGCCGAGCCGCGGCATCGTCCTGGGTCGCACCGACGCGGGGCGCCGCTTCGTCGCGAACACGCCGGCCGACCGCGACCTGCTCGCCGGGATCGACGAGAGCGAGTTCGTCGGAGCGCGCGGAAGCCTGCGCGTCGAAGACGAGGTCGTGCGCTTCGAACCGATCGACCCGATCGAACCGAGCGACCCGAGCTGAGGCCATGGCCGCGGCGCCCGACGAGCTCCGCCTGACGGGCGATCTCGCGGCGCAGCTCGATGCGTGGATCGAGGGAGCCGTTGCGCGCAGCGGCCTGTCGGTGCGCGACGTGCGGCGCGGCGTGCAGTCGGTCTCGTCGGTCTACGTCGAGTCGCGCCGAGCCGGGCAGCTCGGACGGCGCGCCACCGAGAGCCCGGCCCGGCGTGCGGCGTTCGCGACCTACTACGCACCGCTCCACTTCCTCGCCACCCATCAGGCCGTGCTGGCCATCGGCGCCGAACGGCTCGGCGCACAGCGCATCCTCGACCTCGGGTGCGGAACCGCCGCGTGTGGCGTGGCGATGGCCCGCGCCCACGCCGACCCCCCGCCCGTGCTCGGGATCGACCGCTCGGGCTGGCTCCTCGGCGAGGCCCGCCACACGTTTCGCGCCTTCGGCGTGCCCGGCCGGACCCGGCGCGCCACGCTGCCCGCGGGCCTGCCTCCTCTGCGCGCCGGGGATCTCGCGGTGGCCGGCTATCTGCTGAACGAGCTCGACGACGCGAGCCGCGCGGGCCTGCTCCGGGAGCTCGAGCGGGGCATCGAGCGCGGCGCTCGCGTCCTGATCCTCGAGCCGCTCTCGGGCGCCGTCAGCCCCTGGTGGGACGCGACCGCCGAAGCGCTCGCTCACCGGGGGGTCGAGAGCGCGATCCTGAAGTCGACGCTCGAGCGCCCGGCGTGGATCGCCAAGATCGATCACGCCGCAGGCCTCGACCACCGGGAGATCGGGGCGCGCGTGCTGTTCGGCCCGAGAGCGAACGCCTAGCGGGAGGGGTGTGCGGTGCCAATCCGGCGCCTTGCTGGACGGCGCTCCCTGATCGAACATCCAGGGATGCCCCCTGCTCGCCCCCGCCTGCTGGTCCTCCTCCTGCTCTTCCCTCTGCTCGGCGCCTCGAACTGCGCCCCTCCCCAAACGGCGGTGCGACCCGACAATCCGACCTGTCTGGCTCCGCCGAGCCCGCCTCGGGCGGAAGCCCCGGTCCACGTCGCGCTGGACCCGGCTTTCGACGGCACCACCTTCGGGCGTGCCGTCGGGCTGCACCAGTCGAGCGTCGACCCGAACGTGTTCTGGGTCGCGCAGAACTCGGGACTCATCCGGCGGATCGTCGAGAACCCCGACGGCTCGGCGACGGTGACGACCGTCCTCAACATCAGGAGCCAGATCGAGGACGGACAGGAGTCGGGCCTCTATGGAATGGCGTTCCACCCGGACTTCCAGACCAACGGCTACGTCTTCGTCTCCTATAGCGCGCCAGGCGGATCCCCCTACGTCACGACGTTCTCGCGCTTCCATTCGGACGACGGGGGTCTGAGCTTCGACCCCGACTCGGAAGAGATCATCCTCGCGCTCACGCAGCCCCACGTGTTCCACAACGGCGGCGCGATGACCTTCGGCCTCGACGGCTTCCTCTACCTCGGCCTGGGAGACGGCGGGGACGGGCGCCTGCTGTTCCGCTCTCAGAACACCGACTCCCTCTACGGCTCGATCGCGCGGATCGACGTGGATGGCGCGCTGCCGTACACGATTCCTCCCGGCAACCCCTTCGCACAGGGCGGCGGCGCCCCCGAGATCTTCGCCTGGGGGATCCGACAGCCGTGGCGCGTCACGACGGACTCCCTCACGGGCGACATCTGGGTCGGCGACGTGGGATGGAAGACGTGGGAAGAGGTCGACCTGATCGTGAATGGCGGCAACTACGGTTGGCCCTGGTTCGAGGGAGACGAGTGCATCGCGGCCGGGGGCTGTGCGGGCGCTCCGCCCTCGATTCCGCCGCTCTCGACCCACCTCCACGCCTCCATGGGGGGCGACGGCCAGGCGGTCATGGGAGGCTTCGTCTATCGGGGCACCGCGCTCCCCGAGCTCGCCGGTGCCTACGTGTACGGCGACCTGCTGGGCAACCTGTGGGCGCTGATGCCGGACGACAGCCTCGAGACGCTGCTCGTCGGCGGCCCCAAGCTCTTCGGCTTCGGAGAGGGGCAGGACGGAGAGCTCTACGTGCTCGCGAACCTCGTGTACCGGCTCGTCGAGGACACCACGCCCGACGAGTTCCCGAGGCGGCTGTCCGAGACGGGATGCGTCGATCCCGACGACCCGACCCAGCCCGTGCCGGCGATGATCCCCTACGACGTCAACGTCCCGCTCTGGTCCGACGGGTCGGAGAAGCTCCGCTGGCTCGCGCTTCCCGACGGCGAGACCATCGACGTCTTGCCCGATCACGATTGGGATCTTCCGATCGGCTCCGTGCTGATGAAGGAGTTCCGGATCGGTGACGAGCGGGTCGAGACCCGGCTGCTGGTACGCCACGACTCCGGGGAGTGGGGAGGCTACACGTACGCCTGGGACGCCGCGGAGTCCGAGGCCACCTACGTCCCCGAGCCGACCGAGATCGTGGTCGGCGGCCAGGACTGGCTGCTCCCCGGCCCCACCCAGTGCTTCGAGTGCCACTCGGCCCCGGCCGGCCGGAGCCTGGGGCCGCGCACCCAGCAGATGAGTCGCGAGCAGCTGCTCGCCTTCGAGGCGATGGGCTTCTTCACGGCGCCGCTGGGCGACGTCCGGGCGCTGCCGCAGTACCCGGTCTGGGAGGACCCGTCGGGCGTGCTGAACGAACGCGCCCGCGCCTATCTCGACGTAAACTGCTCCCACTGCCACCAGCCCGACGGCTCGGCTCAGTCCACGATGGACCTCCGCTTCGCCGCGACCGAGGCGCAGCTCGAGGCCTGCTCGATGGACCCCCTCCAGAGCGACCTCGGCGTCCCCGGCGCCAAGCTCTTGTTCCCGGGCGACCCCTCCCTCTCGATCCTGTCGCTGCGCATGCACGATCTCGGCACGGACCGGATGCCCCCCCTGGCCACTTCGCTGGTGGACCCCCTCGGCACCGGCGTGATCGACGCCTGGATCGACTCCTGGCTCGCGTCCTGCGTCGGGCCGGACAGCGACGGGGACCTGCGGGCCGACCCCGAAGACAACTGCACGGGCGTCGCCAACGCCGACCAGGCCGACGTGAACGCCGGCGCGGACGACGATGCCGTCCTCCCGGGCGTCCAGCACTACGGCGACGCCTGCGACGCGGAC
>JASJCN010000138.1 GCA_030065975.1 Myxococcota bacterium | reverse complement strand
GGCCGTGGTGACCCTCGACGAGGCGGCGGAGCTTCGCGCCGCGGGCATCGACGGGCCGATCCTCGGGCTCGGCGGTGTCGCCTCGCCGGAGGAGGCCGAGCGGGCGGTCGCTCTCGACGTCGAGCCCGTGCTCCACGGCCCCGAGCCTCTTCCCTGGCTCGCGCGCGCGGCCGCTGCGGCGGCCGGCGGACGGTCGGTCCAGGTCGAGGTCGACACCGGAATGCGGCGCATGGGCTGCCCGGCCGATTCCGCCCCCGCGCTGATGTCGCGCATCGCCGAGACGGCGGGGCTCGCACTCGCCGGCTGCTTCACCCACCTCGCGAGCGCCGACGATCCCGATCCCGAGAGCTCGAGGGAGCAGCTGCGCCGCTTCGGGGAGGTGCTCGACGCTGCCGAGCGGGCGGGCGTCTCCCCGCCGAGCGTCCACGTGGCCAACTCGGCGGGCGTGTTCCAGGCGAAGGAGCTCGAGGGCGTCTGGCCGGCGGCGGTGAATGCCGTGCGGCCGGGGCTCATGCTCTATGGCGTAGCGCCCGCTCCCCATCGCGCCGGCGAGGCGGATCTGCGGCCGGCCCTGAGCGTCCGCTCGCGCGTGGCGACCCTGCGGAGCGTCTCGCCGGGCGAGCCGGTCGGGTACGGCGGGACCTGGCGCGCCGAGCGCGCCGGCCGGATCGCGACCGTGCCCGTGGGCTACGCCGACGGCATCCCGTGGTCGCTCGCGAACCGCGGCTTCGCCCTCGTCGGCGGCGAGCGTGTGCCCTACGCGGGACGGGTCTCGATGGACTACGTGACCCTCGACGTGGGGGCCGCCGACGTCGAGGTGGGCGACGAGGTCGTGCTGTTCGGGCGCTCGGCCGACGGGTCGGGGGTGCTGCGCGTCGAGGAGCTGGCCGCCGCGGCCGGGACCCTCGCCTACGAGCTGCTCGTGCGGGTGGGGCGCAGGCTGCCGCGCCGCGTGCGCGAGGCCGGGGCGTCGTCGTGAACGGAGCCCCGATCCACGCGTCGCTCGAGGGGGTGACGAAGTCGTTCGGCGACCGGCCGGTGCTCGAGGGCGTCGACCTCGAGGTCCCCGCCGGCGGCATCACCGTCGTGATGGGCGGGAGCGGCAGCGGAAAGACCACGGCCATGCGTCTCTTGCTCGGGCTCGAGGAGCCGGACCGGGGACGGGCCTGTCTGTTCGGCCAGGAGGTGTCCCACTCGGGGCGCCTGCACAACGAGCAGATGCTCCGGATCGGCGCGCTCTTCCAGTTCGGCGCGCTCTTCGACTCGATGACGGTGGCCGAGAACGTCGGCTTCGCTCTGCGCTACGTGCGCGGGCTCGGCGACGCCGAGATCGCCTCGCGGGTGCGGGACCACCTGCTGATGGTGGGGCTCAAGGACATCGAGCACCTCTACCCGGCGCAGCTCTCCGGCGGGATGCGCAAGCGCGTGGCCCTGGCCCGCGCCATCGCCCACGAGCCCGAGCTCCTGATGGTGGACGAGCCCACCACCGGGCTCGACCCCATCATGAAGAACACCATCGTCGAGCTGATCCTGCAGATGCGCGATCGCCTGGGCGTGACGGTGCTGTGCATCACCCATGACGTCGCCGCGGCGTTCCGCATGGCCGACCACATGGCGATGCTCATCCACGGGCGCGTGGCCGCGGCGGGCGACCCGCAGAGCGTGCGCGAGAGCCCGGACGAGGCCGTCCGGCAGTTCCTCTCCGGCGGGAGCTTCGGCCCGATCGAGCCCTGAGCCGGCACAGCCGGCCCGCGCGGCCGTCGGTGAAACTGGTAACTTGCCGGCCATGCGAGTGCTGGTGATCGGATCCGGAGGCCGCGAACACGCGCTGGCCTGGAAGATCGCGCAGAGCCCCGAGGTCGAGCGGGTGCTCTCCGCACCGGGCAGCGACGCCATGGCGGCCGTCTCCGAGCCGCTCCCCGAGCTCTCGGTGGGCGACACCGAGGGGCTCGTCGCCTGCGTGCAGCGCGAGTCGGTCGACCTGGTCGTGGTCGGCCCCGAGGACCCCCTGGCCGACGGCCTCTCCGATGCGCTCCGGGAGGCGGGGGCTTCGGTGTTCGGTCCCTCGCGGGCGTGTGCCCAGCTCGAGGCGAGCAAGCAGCACGCGCGCGACTTCATGGCGCGTCACGGCATCCCCCAGCCGCACTTCGCGGCCTTCGAGGATCTCTCGGCCGCCAAGCGACACGCGAGCGAGCTCGGCTCCTGCGTGGTGAAGGCCGACGGCCTCGCCGCCGGCAAGGGTGTGACCGTCTGCGACGACGCCGCCCAGGCCCACGCCGCCCTCGAGGAGGCGATGGCCGGCCGCCGCTTCGGCGACGCCGGGGATCGGGTGCTGATCGAGGAGCGGATGCACGGGGAGGAGGCCTCCTACTACGCCCTGTGCGACGGCGAGCGCGTGGTCACCCTGGCCCCGGCCCAGGACCACAAGCGCGCGCTCGACGGCGATCGGGGCGAGAACACCGGCGGCATGGGCGCCTACGTACCCGCGCCCGTGGTGAGCGAGGCGGTCGAGAAGCGGGTGCTCGAGGAGATCGTGCACCCCACGCTCTCGGGCCTGCGCGGCGAGGGGCGGCCCTACGTCGGCGTGCTCTACGTGGGGCTGATGATCGACCCGGCGGGCGCTCCGCGCGTGGTCGAGTTCAACGTGCGCTTCGGCGACCCCGAGACCCAGCCACTGATGGTGCAGATGCAGAGCGATCTCGTGCCCCTGCTTGCGGGCGCCGCGCGCGGAGAGCTCCCGACCGGGGCCTCGCCCGACGTCGCGGGGGCCTCGGTGTGCGTGGTGCTCGCCTCCGAGGGCTATCCGCGCTCCTATCCCAAGGGCCTCCCGATCCGCGGGCTCGAGGCCGCCGAGGAGGACCCCGACGTCGTGGTGTTCCACGCGGGCACACGTCGCGAGGCCGACGGATACGTGACGGCCGGCGGGCGCGTGCTCGGCGTCACGGCGCGGGGAGACGACATCGCGAGCGCCCGGGAGCGCGCATACCGCGCGGCGGATCGCATCACCTTCGAGGGCAAGCAGCTCCGGCGGGACATCGGGATGCGCGCCCTCGAACGATGAGCGGTGCTTCCCAAGACGCCGCGTCGATCCCGCTCCCGAAGGCCGCGCGCGGAGGCCGCATGAGCGCACTGCCTCTCGAAGCGGCCGTCGACCACCTGGCCGCGTCGGGGCTCCTGGCGTTTCCGACCGAGACGGTCTGGGGGCTGGGCGCCGACGCGTCCTCGGACGCGGCCGTGTCGCGCCTGCTCGCCTGGAAGGGTCGCGACGCCGACAAGCCGCTCTCGGTGCTGGTGCCCGACCTGGCGGCCGCCATCGCCCTCGGTGCCGTCTTCGACGAGAGTGCGCGGCGCCTCGCCGAGGCCTTCTGGCCGGGCCCCCTGACCCTGGTGGTGCCGTTCGAGGGTCGGCTGGCCCCGGGTGTGGTGTCCGCCGCTGGCTCCCTCGGCCTGCGCTGCTCGCCCGACCCCACGGCCGGAGCCCTGGCCCGGCGCCTTCGGGATCGCGGCCTCGGGCCGCTCACCGCCACCAGCCTGAACAAGAGCGGCGAGCCGGCCGCCTCTGAGCGCGCCGAGGCCCTTCGCATCGCCGCTGGCGACGCCTGGCTGCGCGTGGTGGGCGAGGGCGAGGCCGGCGGGCAAGCCCCGAGCAGCGTGCTCGACTGCACCGGCGGAAGACCGGCCCTGATTCGCGAGGGGGCGATCGCCGCCTCGCGCATCGATCTCCTCCTCGACGCGCGCTCTTGCCAGCGCCCTACCCGGAGCCCGATTCCGTGACCCGAGTCCACCCCTTCCGCGCCCTCCGCTACGAGCCCAAGAGCGTCGAGCTCTCCGACGTCCTCGCACCCGTCTACGACGTCGTCGCGCCCGAGGACCGCGCGGGCCTCTGGGATCGCAACGAGCACAACGCGATCCGCCTGGTGCTGACCCGCGATGCCGCCGACGAGGCGGGGACCGACTACGCCGACGTGGCCCAGCGCCTCGCCGACTGGCTCGCCTCGGGCGTCCTGCGTCGGGACGACGCGCCCCGCTATTGGGTGCTCTCCCAGCAGTTCGAGGCGCCGGACGGCACTCGGATGGAGCGCCTCGGCTTCTTCGGGGCGCTCGCCCTCGAGGACTACTCGGCGCGGGTCGTGCGGCCCCACGAGCGCACCCTGGCTGGGCCGAAGAAGGACCGTCGCAAGCTCCTGCATGCGACGAAGACCAATCTCTCGAGCGTCTTCATGCTCTACGAGGACAAGGACGACACCCTGGCCGAGTGCTTCGAGACGGCGCTCGAGAGCCCCGATGCCGTGGTCGGCACCGATACCTCGGGCGTCCTCAACAAGCTCGCGCCCGTCGCCGACGAGGGCGCGGCGGCGGCGATCCGCGAGTTCCTGGCGGAGCGGCCGGTCGTGATCGCGGACGGGCACCATCGCTACGAGACGGCCCTCGGCTACCGCGACGAGCTGCGCGAGGGCGGCGCGGGCGACGGGGGCCACGACTTCATCCTGGCCTACTTCGCCAACGCGTTCGCGCCGGGCACCCTGCTGCTTCCGATCCACCGTCTGATCCTCGAAGGCGAGGCGCCGGACGAAGCCTTCTTCGCCGCCCTCGAGACCGCGGAGGGCGGCGGCTGGGAACGGCAGCAGACGACGGTCGCCGATGCCGAGGCGATCCCGGCGGCGCTCGAACGGCACCTCGCGCCTCACTCCGGCGAACGGCACGCGTTTGCCGCCGACGACGGCAGCGGCACCCTGCGCATCTTCTCGCGCCCGCTCGACGCCGAGCTCTCGGTGCGGGTGATCCACGAGGAGGTGATCGGCCGCCACTTCGGGCTCTCGCCCGAGGCGGTGCGCGACGGCGCCGTCTCGTTCCCGAAGTCCGCCCTGCAGACCGCCCGCGACGTACGCGCCGGACGCGGCAAGGTCGCGCTGTACCTGAACGCGTTGCGACCGGAGGACGTCTTCCGGGTCACCGAGGCCGGCGAGACCCTTCCGCAGAAGTCCACCTTCTTCATGCCGAAGCTGCCGACGGGGCTCCTGTTCCGCCCCTTCGAGGAGTAGGGCGCTGGCACGGCGGAAGAAGCGCCTCGACCCGATCCCGCTCTCGGGCGAGATCGGCGGCGTGCTCTCGGACCTGGGCCACGGCGCCGTCGCGGATGGGCTGCGTCTGCTGCGCGTCTGGCCGGAGGCGGTCGGGCCCGAGATCGCGGCGCATGCAGAGCCCGCCGGGCTGCGCGACGGCGTGCTCGAGGTGCGGACGGACTCGAGCGCGTGGGCCAACGAGCTGCGGATGCGGCAGCCCGAGATCCTGGAGGGCCTGCGCCAGCAGCTCGGGGACGAGGCACCGCGGCGCATCCGGCTAAGGGTGGGATAATCTGCGCCCATGGCCCCCGCCTCTCCCGATGAGCCCCAGGAAGAGCTCCGCTGCGACTTCTGCGGCGGCTCCTCGTCCCACGTGCGCCGCATCGCCCTCGACGACGGCTACGACCGGCTGCACCGGCCTCACCAGGAGCAGTACGCCTGTCCGGACTGCTCCCGGGACAAGGAGGCGCGGCGCCAGGGAGGGGCCTGAACGGGCTTCCCGAGGCCGGATCCGGGGTTGGCGTCGCCGTTGCCTCCCCCGCGGGTGTTTCCTACCCTACGGCGCCTTTCCCGGGGGCCCCAAGCTGGCGCGCCCCTGAAACGAACCGGGCCGGGTCCGGTTCCTGTCCCGACCCCTTCCTCCGACCCCGCCACCTTCCTCTGACCCCCCAAATTGGGAGTCCATTCATGGTCAAGATCCGCCTGCAGCGCGGTGGCGCCAAGAAGCGCCCCTTCTACCGACTGATCGCCATCGACGAGCGCAAGCAGCGCGACGGCCGGGCGCTCGAGTTCCTCGGGACCTACAACCCGATGACCAAGCCCGCCGAGATCAAGCTGCGCTGGGATCGCATCGAGGCCTGGCAGCAGCAGGGGGCAAAGCTCTCCGACGCCGCCCGCGGCCTGATGCGCCGCGCCCGCAAGGCCGGTGACGCCGCGCCCGCAACCGAGGCGCCCGTGGCCGAGGCTCAGGCCTGATCATGGGTGAGACCAACAAGAGCACCGAGCTGGTCGAGTTCCTGGCCAAGGCCATCGTCTCCGAGCCCGAGGACGTGAAGGCCAAGGTCAGCGACGACGGCGTGATCGAGCTGGAGACCGACGACGACGATCGCGGTCGGGTGATCGGCCGCCAGGGCCGGGTGGCCAAGGCCCTGCGCGCCGTACTCGGAGCCTCCCGCCATGGACGCGACGCGAGGCTCGAGATCGTCGACTAGCACGCCGCCGAGCGCCCAGCGCGTCGTGCTCGGACGCGTGACGGGCGCCCACGGAGTGCGCGGATTCGTCCGGGTTCGCATCAGCGGAGATGACCCGGGCAACCTGCTGTCCCTGTCCAGCGTGATGCTGGCCCGTGCGGAGCGGGGTCCCGAGGACCCGAGCCCGCGGCACCATGAGATCGAAGAAGGAGGACGAGGGAGACCTGGTGAGGCCCGGATCCGGCTGCGCGGCGTCTCCGATCGCGACGCGGCCGAGGCGCTTCGCGGGGCGTGGGTGCTGGCGGCACCCGAGGCGCTGCCGAAGCTGTCTTCCGGCGAGCACTACTGGTTCGAGCTGATCGGATTCGAGGTCGCGACCCGCGAGGGAGACCTCGTCGGGTCCGTGGCGGAGATCTGGGACATCGGCCCCCACGACGTGCTGGTCGTGCGGGACGAGGCGGGGCGGCAGAGGCTGATCCCGACGGCCGGCCCGGCCATCCACGAGATCGACGACACGCACCGCCGCATCACGATCGAGGCCCTGCCGGGCCTGCTCGACGACTGAGCGACGCACCCGCGACGACCAGGACTCCGACCTTGAAGCGAAGAGAGAATGGAAGAGGAGAAGGCGCGTGTTCCGGATCGACGTGATCACGATCTTTCCGGAGCTCTTCGAGACGTTTCGCCAGACCAGCCTGCTCGGGGCCGCCCGGGAGGCGGGCACGCTCTCGATCGAGACCCACGATCTCCGCAGCTATACCGAGGACGTGCACCGGAGCGTGGACGACGAGCCCTACGGGGGCGGCCCCGGGATGGTGATGAAGCCCGAGCCGCTGGTGCGGGCGATCGAGGAGCTGGCCGGCGAGAAGGGGCCCGATCGCGAAGCGCGGGGCGCCTTCGTCGTGTTGCTCTCGCCCCAGGGGCGACGTCTGGATCAGAAGGAAGTCCGCAGCCTGGCCGGCAGGAGCCACCTGGTGCTGGTCTGCGGGCGCTACGAGGGGATCGATCAGCGCGCGATCGATCTCGCAGTGGATCAGGAGTTGTCGATCGGCGACTACGTGCTCTCGGGCGGGGAGGTCCCCGCCATGGCCTTGATCGAGGCCACCACCCGGCTGGTGCCGGGGGTGATCGGGAACCCGGAGTCGCTGGTCGTGGAGTCATTCGAGAAAGGCATGCTCGAAGGGCCGTCCTACACGCGGCCGGCGCAGTTCCGGGGTCAATCGGTCCCGGAGGTGCTTCGGTCGGGAGACCATGGCAAGATCTCCCGCTGGCGTGAGGAGCGGGCCCGGGAGCGGACCCAGGAGCGGCGGCCCGACCTGCTCGAGCAGCGGCCGCCGTCAGGAGAGAAGCGATGAACCGGACCGACATCATCGAGCGCGAGCTGCACCGCCGCGACCTGCCGCCCTTCCGGCCGGGCGACACCGTGCGGGTCCACGTGAACATCCGCGAGGGCGACAAGCAGCGCATCCAGGTGTTCGAGGGCGTGGTGATCCGCCGCCGCGGCGCCGGCTCCTCGGCGACCTTCACCGTGCGCAAGCTCTCCTACGGCGTGGGCGTCGAGCGCATCTTCCCGGTGGAGTCGCCCATCGTGAAGAAGGTCGAGATCAAGAGCCGCGGCCACGTGCGTCGCTCGCGCCTCTACTACCTGCGCGAGCTGCGCGGCAAGAAGGCGCGGCTGCGCTCCAAGCTTCGGGACCTCTCGGCCCTGATCTCCGAGGAGGAGGCCGAGGCGCTGGCCCGGGGCGAGGATCCCGAGAGTGCGCTGGCCGCCGCGCCGGCTCCGGTCGACGCCGAGGGCGAGACCGGTGAGGTCGCCGAGCCGGTGGCCGAGGCGCCCGAAGAGGGCGAAGCGGCCGAGGGCGAGGAGACCAAGGCCGAGGCCTAGCCTCCGGTGCCGGTCGATTCCGTGCGCCCGTAGTCGTCCTCGAGGCGCACCACGTCGTCGAGCTCGGGCGTCGAGACCTCGATCAGGCGGACGTGCTCCACGGCCTCGAAGCGGTGGCGCCGGCCGGTCTGGATCCGCTGGGCGCTCCCGGCCGGAAGGTCGCGGACGACGACCTCGCCCGAGTCGTCCTCCAGGTGCAGACGCAGGCTGCCTTCGAGGACGAAGATGGTCTCGTCCTTCGTCTCGTGGAGCTGCAGCGAGAGCCGGTGCCCCGGCTCGATCACGAGCACCTTGCCCACGTAGCGATCCGTGTGGGCCCAGATCTCTTCGTGGCCCCAGGGCTTGTCGACCCGCCGGATCTCGGACATGGCCGGCAGTCTACCGTTGTTTCGCCGTAGGGACCCCACCTGCGGCGGTCCATGGCGCGATCTTCACAGGTCTCCGAGGTCGAATGCAGCGCACAGGTGGCGGATGCGCAGCTCACCGGCAGCATCGGGCTCGACGGCGATCACGTCGAAGCGGACCCGTGCGCCCGGCTGCGGGTGCTCGTAGATCCAGGCGCGCGCTCCGCGAACCAGTCGAGCCCGCTTGTGCGCATCGACCGCGAGCTCGGGTGGGCCGAGGTGCCGACTCCTTCGGGTCTTGACCTCGACGATGGCCAGCACGCGGCCGCGGCGCGCGACGAGGTCGAGCTCCACGCCGCCCGCGCGCACGTTGCGGGCGAGGATTCGGTAGCCTGCCGCCGAGAGCCAGGCAGCGGCCAGGTCTTCGCCCATCGCGCCCAGGGCGCGGCGAGGGGACGGTCCATCGGACACGGGATCACTCCGAGGGACCGCGGGCGGGATCACGCTCGAAGCTAGCGGGTCGGGGGAGCACAGGGATGGGCGAGCTCTATCTCGTGGCGACTCCGATCGGGAATCTCGAGGACGTGACCCTGCGGTCACTGCGCCTGCTCGCCGAGTGCGACGCGCTGCTGGCCGAGGACACGCGCCGCACCCGCGTGCTGCTCGACCGCCACGGCATCGCCCGGCGGCCCGTCTCCCTCCAGCGCCACAACGAGGCGAAGCGCACCCGCGAGGTGCTCGAGCGCCTCGCCGGCGACGCCCGCGTCGTGCTCGTGAGCGACGCCGGAACGCCGCTGGTCTCCGACCCGGGCGGGCGACTGGTCGCGGCCGCGATCGAGGCCGGCCACCGCGTCGTGCCGGTGCCCGGCCCCTCGGCGGCGCTCGCGGCGCTGGTCTCGAGCGGCCTCCCCACCGAGCGCTTCACCTTCATCGGCTTCCCGCCGAGGCGCGCCGCCGCGCGCAAGGCGCTGTTCGAGAGCTACGCCGGGCGGCCCGAGACCCTGGTGCTCTTCGAGTCGCCGGTCCGCCTCGGCGAGACGCTGGGCGAGCTGTCGAGCGCTCTCGGCGAGCGGCAAGCCTGCGTCGCGCGCGAGCTGACGAAGCTCCACGAGGAGCTCCGGCGCGGCTCGCTCGGCGAGCTGGCTCGCGAGCTCGCGTCGGGGGTTCGCGGCGAGGTCACGCTCGTCGTGGCGGGGGCCCCGGAGACCGAGGCCCGCTACTCCCCGGCCGTGCTGGACGCGGCGATCGCCGAGGGGCTCGCCGGCGACGAGTCGCCCCGGGACCTGGCGCGCCGGCTGGCCGGCGAGGCTGGCTGGCCCCGAAGAGACGTCTACGCTCGTGTGCTCTCGATCCGCGAAGCCGGCGCCGAGAGTCCAGAGGACGAAGAGGGCGAAGTGGACGAGGAACGAAGTTGAAGCGGTCGATCGCATGCCCCCCGGAGCCCGGCCCGTGCCGTTGAGCCAGCTGCCCCGCCTCGCGCGCACGCTCTGGTACACGAAGCCGATCCAGCTCTTCGGAAAGCTCCGCTGGGCGCTCGGGCGCGGTGCCCGTCGCGTGCGACTGAGCGATCCCGCCCCGCGGCTCCGCGTCCCGGAACCCGCCGTTCCGTGGCTGCCCGCCACGCCGCACACGGCCTGGGACGGTCGACACCTGCGGCTGATCGGCACCGAGGTGCCGTTCGGCCGAGCGTTCGACTGGAGCGGGGGCTCGGCGGGCCGGCTGTTCGCGTTCCACCTGCACCAGTTCGATTGGGCGCGGGGCAAAGGGGCGAGCCCGGAGCTCCTGCTCGCGGCCCTGAACGACTGGGTCGCGAGCGTCGAGGGGGGAGACGGCTGGCATCCGGCCCCGACGAGCCTGCGCACCTTCGCCTGGATCAAGCTGTTGACGACGCCCGGTCTCCTCCCCGAGGAGGCCGACACCGAGCGCGTGCGCGCGGCACTCGCGGAGGGCGTGGCCACCATCGCCGCTCGTCCCGAGACCCACCTGCTCGCCAACCACTACCTGTGGAACCTGCTCGCGCTCGTCTTCGCGGGCGTGTGTCTGGACCACGCGAAGGCCGACGAGTGGCTCGGCTGGCAGACGCGCCTGGCAGTGGAGCTCGACGAGCAGTTCCTGCCCGACGGAGGGCACTACGAGCGCTGCCCCACCTATCACGGCCTGCTGCTCGAGAACGTGCTCGACCTCCTGAACGCGGCACGCGTCGTCCCGGGCCGGCTCGACCCGGGCTTCCAGGCGCGGCTCGCCGAGCAGGCCGGCCGCATGGTCGCCGCCCATAGCGTCTGGCAGCACCCGGACGGCGAGATCGCCCTGTTCGGCGACTCGGCCTTCGGGATCGCCCACGCGCCCGACGACGTCTTCGCCTACGCCGAAGCGCTCGGCGTCTCACCCGACGGCCCGGGCCTCGAGGGTGCGCTTCCGGACACGGCGATCTTCCGGCTCGCCGCCGGTCCCTACGTGCTGATCGCCACGGCCGATCGCCCGACGCCCGAGTACCAGCCCGGGCACTCCCACTGCGATGCCCTCTCCTTCGAGCTGTCCATCGACGGCGAACGCGTCGTCACGGATACGGGCGTATGCGAGTACGAGCCGGGGACGCGTCGCGACATCGCCCGGGCGACCCGCTCCCACGCGACCATCGAGGTGGAGGGTCGCGAGCAGGCCGAGTTCTGGCAGAGCCACCGCTTCGGGGGGCGGCCCGACGTGGGCATCGTGCAGGCCGATCCGCCCGGCTTCCTCGAGGCCGTGTGTGCGGGCTACGCCACGCCGGAGGTGCTGCACCGTCGCCGCTTCGAGGTCGACGCAAAGGTCGTCCGCATCCACGACGAGATGGACGCGCCGGCGCGCAGCGCGCGCATCCACCTGCCGCTGGCTCCCGGCCTCGAGCCCGTCCTCGACGGCACCAAGGCGCGGGTGCCCCTGCACGACGGCGCCGGCCTCGAGATCGAGCTGCCCGAGGAGGCGAGCTGGCGCGTCGAGCGGCGCCCCTACTACCCGGAGTTCGGTCGCGAGGAGCTCCGGGCGGTGCTCGTCGGCGACGCGAGCCCCCTCTCCTCGGCGACGATGCAGCTGCGGGTGGTGTAGACCGGGCTCCGATCAGGAAGGCGCGTCGGCCTCCTCGGCCGCCTCCTCCTCTTCGAGTGGCAGCTCGCCCGCGAGCAGTGCAAGGAGCCCCTCGAGGTCGAGGACGCGCACGCCGAGCTCCTCGGCCTTGCGGAGCTTGCTCCCCGCGGACTCGCCGGCGATCACGAAGCTCGTCTTCTTCGAGACGGCCGAGATCACCTTGCCGCCCGCGGCCTCGATGCGCGCCTTCGCCTCGGAGCGCGACAGGCCCGGGAGGGTTCCCGTGAGCACGAAGCCGTGCCCCGCCAGGCGCCCCTCGGGCTCGGCGCTCGGATCGCGCGGCTCCGAGACGGGCCAGCGCACGCCCTGGCTGCGGAAGCGTTCGATCTCGCTGCGGACGGATTCGTCGGCGAAGTGGCTGGCCACCTTCTCGGCGATGATCGGCCCCACGCCCTCGATGGCGGTCAGGGTCTCCGCATCGGCGGCCATCAACGGCTCGAGGTCTCCGAAGCGCGTCGCCAGGAGCTCGGCGACGCCGGCGCCCACCTCGGGGATGCCGAGGGCGATCAGGAAGCGGGGGAGGGTGGTGTCGCGGGCCTTGTCGAGCGCGGCGATCAGGTTGTCGGCGGACTTCTCGCCCATGCGCTCGAGGCCGAGCAGGCTCTCGCGGGTCAGTGCAAAGAGGTCCGGCGGCGTCTCGACCAGCCCCTGGTCGAGGAGCTGCTCCACGAGCTTCTCCCCGAGTCCGTCGACGTCGAGAGCCCCGCGGCCCGCGATGTGGAGCAGCCGGTTTCGCAGCTTGGCGGGACACGCGGGGTTGGGGCAGCGGGTGACGGCCTCGCCTTCGGGGCGCACCGCCTCGGTGCCGCAGACCGGGCAGTGCGAGGGCAGGACCCAGCGCTTCGTGCGCTTCGGGCGCAGGTCGAGCACGACGCTCACGACCTGGGGGATCACGTCGCCAGCCCGCTGGATCACGACCGTGTCGCCGACGCGCACGTCCTTCCGATCGACCTCGTCCTGGTTGTGGAGCGAGGCGTTCGAGACGGTCACGCCTCCCACGAACACCGGGCGCAGCTTCGCGACCGGCGTGAGCGCGCCCGTGCGCCCCACGCTCGTGAAGATGTCCTCGACGACCGTGTGCTCCTGGTGCGCGGGGAACTTGAAGGCGATGGCCCAGCGCGGCGAGCGCGACAGCATGCCGAGATCTCGCTGGATCGCGAGGGAGTCGACCTTGAAGACCGAGCCGTCGATCTCGACGGGCAGATCGGACCGCTTCGCGCCGAGCTCCTCGTGGTAGGCGATGGCCTCCGCAACGCTCGCGCAGACGCGGCTCTCGGGGCTCGTCACGAAGCCGAGCTCGGCGAGGAAGGCCATCACCTCGCGCTGGGTGGCGACGCCGTCGGGGAGTCCGACCCCGACGGCGTAGGCTCGGAACTCGAGGGAGCGCAGGCGCTCCACGTCGACGTCGTGGAGCTGGCGCAGGGAGCCCGCGGCCGCGTTGCGCGGGTTCACGAAGAGCTCCTGCCCGCGCTCGCCCCGGTTGCGGTTCAGCCGCTCGAAGGCCTTGATCGGGAGGAGCACCTCGCCGTAGACCGACAGCGTCTCCGGGGCGCCGGTGAGCTCGAGGGGAACGCTCAGGATCTGCCGCGCGTTGGCGGTCACGTCCTCGCCCTCGCGTCCATCTCCGCGCGTGGCGGCCACCGAGAGCGCGCCCCCCTGGTAGACCAGCTCGAGGCTCGCGCCGTCGAGCTTGGGCTCGCCGTGGAACGCGACCGGGTCCTCGCGGTCGAGCATCCGGCGGATGCGCTCGTCGAAGCCCTGCATCCCCTCCGCGTCCATCACGTTGTCGAGGGAGAGCATCGGCCGCAGGTGCTCGACCGTGGTGAAGCCCTCGGCCGGAGGCGCCCCGACCCGGCGGGTGGGGGAGTCCGGGAGCACCCACTCGGGATGTTGCCGTTCGAGCTCCTCGAGCTCCCGGAACCTCCGGTCGTACTCCGAGTCACTGATGAGCGGAGCGTCTTCCACGTGATACAGCCGCAGATGCCGGTTCAGGTCCGCCACCAGTTCCCGGATCCGGGACGGGACACCCTCGGATGCCTCGGGAGACGGGGGCTTGCGGCGGGAAGTCACGGTCAAGTGGGTCCTTTGCCTCGGCGATATACCACCGGAGGGTTTCCGGCAGCCCAGGATGCCGGGAATCCCTCTCGAATCAACTCGCCGGCGCGGGGCCTCCAGCAGGGAGACCCGGGTCGCGAGATGCGCCGGGAGACGCCCCCCTTGTCCCTCGCCGATGTCGGCACGCCCACGTCCCTCGCAGAGGCCGTCTCGGTCGGCCTGTTCACGTGTCAGGACGGCCGCATCACCTGGGCCAACGATGCCCTGGCGGATCTGGTGGGTGCGCGGGCCGGGACCGAGCTGATCGGCTCCTCGCCCGGGAGCTTCGTGGCGGACGGCGGACGCGGCATGCCCGACTGGCCCGGCTGCGAGCTGAACCGCAGCGTGGGAACGCCGCTCGAGTGCGAGCTGGTCCGCCTGGACGGCCAGGGACGCCGGGTGCGGGTCCGCCCGCTCGGCTGCGGCGCCTTCGAGGTCCACGAGGGCGGCGGGATGTCGCTCCCGGAGTCGCCGCTCCCCCGGACGGACCCGGCCGAGGTCGATGCCCTGCGCCGCGAGGTCGCCCGCCTGCGCGAGGAGCGCGGGCGCCTCGAGCGTGAGCGGGCCGAGCTGTTCAGCGCCGCCAGCCACGAGCTGCAGACGCCGATCGTGGTGATCTCGGGCTTCCTGCGGCTGCTCCTCTCCGAGCGCCACGGCGACCTCTCGGACGAGCAGCGTCGCTACCTGCGCCAGGCGGAGCGCGCGAGCGGGCGCCTCGGGAAGCTGGTGGACGACCTGCTCTCGGTCCATCCCGAGGGCTCGGCGGGGGAGGGGGCGATCCAGGCCCAGCCCGGCGACCTCGCGAGCCTGCTCACGGAGATCGCCGCCGACTTCGAGGCCATCGCGCTCTCCCAGGGACAGCCGCTCCGGCTCGACCTGGCACCCGAGGCCGGGGAGGCCGGCTTCGACGCCATGGCCCTCGGCCGGGTGGTCACGAACCTGCTGGCCAACGCCTTCTCCCACGGGCGGGGTGAGAGCGTCACGCTCTCGAGCCGCCGGACGCCGGACGCCATCGAGATCGCGGTGGAGGACCGCGGCCCGGGCGTCCCCGTGGCCGAGCGCGAGCGGATCTTCGAGCCCTACGTGCGGGGGGCGGCCGCCACACCCGGCAAGGGCATCGGGTTGGGACTCGCCATCTGCCGGCGTATCGTCTGGAGACATGGGGGGGACTTGGAGCTGCGCCCCGGGGCGCAGGGAGGTTCCCGATTCGTGATCCGGCTGCCGCTGATCCCGCCGGCCGCTTCCCAGGGCTCGACCCGAGCCGCAGGGAGCACGCGGTGAGCGCGGCTGTGGGTCGGCCCCGAGCCCTCGTCGTCGACGACTCCGAGGGCATGCGCGAGGTGATCGTCGGCTTCCTCGACGCCGCCGGCTGGGATGCCGACACCGCCGAGGACGGCCGCCGGGGCCTGGCGCTCCTCGAAGCGGGCGCGGCCCCGGACCTGGTGCTCCTCGACGTCATGCTGCCCGAGCTCGCCGGTCTGGAGGTGCTGCGCCGGATGCGCGAGTTCGCCCCGGATCTCCCGGTGGTGATGCTCTCGGTGGTGGGCACCGCCAGCACCATCGTCGAGGCCATGCGCCTCGGCGCCCTCGACTACCTGAACAAGCCCTTCGACGAGGACGACCTCGAGCAGGTGCTCGAGCGCGCGCGCAGCCGACGCAGTGCGCAGAAGGCAGACCCGGGGCTCGAGGGGCCGCTGCTCGAAGGCGCCGCGTGGGACGACATCCGCGCCGTCCTCGAGCAGATCAAGGACACCGACGTGAGCGTGCTGATCCAGGGCGAGAGCGGCGTCGGCAAGGAGGTCGTGGCCCGCGCGATCCACGAGAGCTCGTCGCGTCGCGGTG
>JASJCN010000137.1 GCA_030065975.1 Myxococcota bacterium | reverse complement strand
GGCTGATCCATGATCAAGCTAGACACGCGGGCTACGGTCTCTTGCGCATCCTTCGGCCTCTTGATGGTCGGCGTGCTTCTCCTCTGCCATCTGCTGCCGGCGGCGATCGCCGCGGGGCCGATCGATACGCCCTTCTCGAGCCTGGGCGGGCAGCTTGCCCAGGTGCTCTTCTTCTGTGCGGGTGCAGCCATCCTGCTCAGTGCCCCGGCCCCGTTGAGCCGCCAAGATACCATCGGCTTGCTGATGGGGTTCGTCTTCGGGCCGGTTGTCTATCGCTCCTTCACCGAATCCCCGGGCTCGCCGGTCGAGGCCCTCGTGCAGGTTTGCGTCTCGGGGATCATGACCGGCATGTTCTTCGGCTGCTTGGCTGTGGGCGTCTGCCTCTTCTTGGTCTTCGAGCGCGCTCGCCAGCGGCGCCTGACGGAACGCTGCAGCTGACCGGCGCGTTGCAGGGGCGGCGGGACGACGAGTGACTCTCCGGGGCCACTGCTACTGCCGCAACGTCGACTACGAGCTCGAGGAGCCGCTCGGCCCTGTCGTCAGTTGCCACTGCGGCTTCTGTCGGCGAATCCACGGTGCGGCCTTCACGACGGTGGCTCTGATCCCGACGTCCGCGATCCGCCTCTCCCAAGCCTCCGTCGCTCCATCGAAGTTCACGACGCCCCTGGGTAACGTCCGGCACTTCTGCGGCCGATGCGCGTCCCCCCTTTGGAACCAGTCGCCGGCCGATGGCCTGGCGGTCGTGATCGTCTCGAGCCTCCGGGAGGACTCTCAGCCTGCTCCCTGGGCGCACGTCAACGTCGAGTCCAAGGCGGCCTGGTTCCCGATCGAGGATGCGCTCCCTCGGTTCTCCGCCTGGCCACAGGCCGAGGAGCTCGAGCAACTCATCCGGCTCCACCCGGGATCCTGGCGCCCGCATCAGATCCTCGGGCCCGCGGTCCAATAGAGGGCTGCAGCCGTGCCGCGGACAGGCAGACCATGAGCTTCGATAGGCCGCGGCCGCACGCCGAAGTGCGGGATCGGATCACGAGCGCCATGTGCGACGCGCTGGAGCCGTTGGCTCACGTTCTGGCCGGCTGGGAAAGTGGGAGCGTCGCCTGGTGACGATGCCACCGTAGGCGGTGCTACGCTCCCGCGTCCCATCCAGCGGGCGGCAGACATGAAGCCTCGAGCCAGCATCGGGTGCATCGTCCTACGAGACGACGATGAGGGCCCCGTACTCCTCTTGAAGCGAGCCTTCGGCTCGTCCAAGGGGGAGTGGTGCTTCGTCGGTGGGCATGTCGAGCCCGGAGAATCGGCTCGTGCCGCCGCCGAGCGCGAGGTTCTGGAGGAGACGGGTCTGCGGCCGCAGCGGGTTTGCTTCCTTCGAACCTTCCACGGGCGCGCGAGCGGGCCCCAGAGCGTCTTCGTGGCGCACGTTCGCGGTGCCCTGGCCATCACGCTCAATCGGGAACACAGCGACTGGCGTTGGAGCTCCCCTTCGCAAGCCGAAGGTCTGTTGCCCGTTCCGGCGCAGCGGCGAGCGCTTCGACTCGCGCTGGCTCAGGCTGGCATCCAGTGAGCCGAGCCACGACCACGCTCTACCGTCCCACCGGCCCCGAAGAGCTCGCGCTCGTTCGCGAGACGGGCTTCCGGCGCTGGCCACCGCGCCTTCCCGAGCAGCCCATCTTCTACCCCGTCACGAATCAGGACTATGCCGCCGAGATCGCGTCGAAGTGGAACGCACGCGACGGCAAGCAAGGATTCGTGACGCGGTTCGAGGTCCTTGCGTCCTTCATGGACCAGTTCGACGTGCAGGTCGTCGGGGCGTCCCACCACTCCGAGTGGTGGGTCCCGGCCGAGCGGCTCGACGAGCTCAACGACCACATCGTGGGCCTGATCGAGGTGGTACAAACCTTTCCCTAGGAGCGCGGGCGCGTGATAGCCTCGGGGCCAGCTCTCCTTCCAGGTGAGCTCTCCATTGGTGGGTTTCCGTTAGGCGGATCAACATGCTTCATCTGTTCGCCTCCGTCCTCTTCGCGGCATCCTTCGGCAGCTGCGAGCTGCCGGCCGGGGAGAACGTACTCACCCAGGCCCGCTTCCTGCCCGTCTATGAGCGCGAGGAGCTCGTGGGGATCCGGCTGAACGGCATCCGTTCGCGTTCCTATCTCGCTTGCCTCCGACTCCGCGACGAGGACGTCGTGATCGCCAACAATGGCGACCGCATCGACTCGAATGCCGCCAGCGCCGAGTTCTTGAAGCGTCTGACCTCCGGCAAGCTGCGCAGTCTAGAGGTTCGCCGCGGCGATCGCGTCGTCACGCTCGATTGACGCCTGGAAGCCGCCGTACCTGGCGCGTGCTTCTCCGGGGCGAGAACTTCTGGTTGCCGATGGAGGACGGTCCCAAACGCATGGGCTTCTACACGACGCGGATCATCGAGGCACCAGATGCCGAGGCTGCCGAGCTCGCCGCGGTGGAGATGCTCCGAGGTGACGAAAGGCTGCGTGGCAACGTCAACGACCCGTCCGACTCGCCCGTGCTTCACGCCGAAGAGGTCAGCGAGATCGCCGACGCGGATCCGAGCCTCCCAAACGCCGGCTATGCCTTCTTCGAGCACGACGAAACGCAGTAGGGCGGGAGTCAGCTAGCGTGGACAGCCCTCTCTTCATCCCTCTCGTGGTGCTGATCGCGGCCATGCTCGTCTCGCGGCTGATCTCCGAGCGGGCACTCGGCGGTCTTTCGCGAGAACAGAAGGGCGAGGTCATCGAGGCGTTCTCGACCCTCCGGCAGGCGCACCTGCTCATCATCCTCGTGCTGTTGTTCGTCGTGACCCAGTCGCCCGCCACCAGCATCGTGCTCATGATCGGCTACTTCCTTGGTGTCGGAATCTACTCCTACCGCAAGCTCAACCTCATGGGGATTCCGGCGAGCTACACCCGTTCGTACGCAGCGTCCTTGGGCATCCAGGTTGTGGGTCTCAGTGCCTACCTGGGGCTCCTCTTTCGAAGCTTCTGAAGCGCGCGCGAGGATCGTGACGTGGCAGGTCGTGGAGTCTACTTCGCCCTCGAGCCCGAGCGCGCACGGCAGCTGCGCGATGCCCCGAGCGACGAGGCGCGCCTCGATCTGGTGCAAGAGGAGATCGAGGAGGAGTGGGGCCAGCTGTCCTTCGCCAACGGGGCCCCGCCGCTGTACTGCGTCGTCCTCGGTGGTGAGCGCGAGAGGCCGGCCGCTGGGTCCTGTTCAGCGTGGATCCGTAGCCGCGCCGCGGGAATCGAAGGTTGACGCGATTCGAGTTCACATCGGTCCTCATCTCGATCGTCCTCGGCTTCGCTCTCTCCCAGATCCTGGCCTCCTGGGGGAGGATCATCCGTCATCCTCATCCGCTCGCGTTCTCGTGGCCCTTCGCGCTGCTCTCCCTGTGGCTCACGCTCTCCCTGATCCTGCACTGGTTCGGGCTCTGGTCCTATCGGGAAGTGCCGTTCGATCGCTCTCTCCACTACCTGATCGTCCTAGCGCCCTCGTTCTTCATCGCGCTGGTTGCCCACGCGCTGACTCCGGAGCTCGACGGCCCGGCGCCCGGGCAGCTCGAGACGCACTACTTCGGCACCGCCCGTTGGCTGCTTCCGCTCTCGGCCGCATCCATGCTGGCGGCCACGCTCTCGGACCATCTGCTGCCGGGGGTTCGCGTGGCGGGGCCACCCACGTACTTCGTGCTGGCCGCCGTGTCTCTCGTCGCCATCGGCTTCGTCCGTAGCTGGTGGGCACACGTTGCCGTACTGGGCATCAACACGGCACTCTCAGTTGCGGTCCTCGCGCTCTCACACATCACCTAGGCCGGGGACGGTGCCCTCACGAACGCTCGACCTCCTGCCCGATCTCTACGGCGTGGCACGGCTCGATCCGAACGCGGCAGCACCCGCCTGGGCCGAGCACTCGCCGCTCTCGTGCATCACCCGCACCCCGACCGAGCTCTCCGTGCTCTGCCGGGAGTCCGAGATCCCGAGCGACGTGGTCGCCCAGCGCGGCTTCCGCGGATTGCGGGTTCGGGGGCCGCTCGACTTCTCGGAGCTGGGCGTCCTTTCGTCCCTGGCCGAGCCGCTGGCTGCGGAAGGGATCCCCATCCTGGCCGTGTCTTCGTACGACACGGACTACCTCTTCGTGCCGGCGGCCGATCTCGACTCTGCACTCGCGTGCCTTGAGGCGGCGGGGCACATCGTGAGTTCGGCACCTGCCTGACGGGGTGGCTCCCCGGCAGTGCTAGCCTCGACGTCGAGGGGACGTGAGCGGGGCGTGGCAACTCTGCATCTGATGGTCGGGCTCCCGTGTTCGGGCAAGACGACGCTGGCTCGGGCCCTCGAGCGCGAGCACTCCGCGCTTCGCCTGACGGCCGACGAGTGGCACATCCGTCTCTTCGGACAGGACGCCGAGGAGCTGGAGCACGACGGAAGGCACCACCTCGTCGAGGCTCTGCAATGGGACGTCGGGAGCCGGGCTCTCGAGCTGGGAACGGACGTGGTGCTCGACTTCGGATTCTGGGCTCGCGAGGAGAGGGAAGACTATCGATCGCGTGCCAGTCAGCTCGGCGCCAGCAGCGAGGTGCACTTCCTCGACGTGCCGGAACCCGAGCTGCTTCGACGGTTGGCGGAACGAAACGCCCGACCGTCGGCACTGGCCTTCTGCATTCCCGAGCGGATGATGCGGCCGTGGATCGCGTCGTTCGAGCGACCGACCCCGGAGGAGCTGCAGCGCCGGGACTCACAGGGCGCCGGCGGTTTCGGGGACGTGGAGGCGAGGCGCCGATGAAGGCAGCAGACGTCTCGCAAGCGGTTGCCGCTGCGACGGCGGTGGCCACCCGCTGCAACCTGCGCGCCGACCAGGCCACCGTCCTGCACTGCTCCAATCGTGTGGCGCTGCGTCTCTCTCGTTGCGACGCGCTCGCCCGAGTCGCTCGCGCCGGGCGCGGAGGCGCGCAGCTGGAAGTCGACGTGGCGAGAAGGCTCGCGGAGCTCCAGGGTTGCCCCGTGGCTGCGCTCGACCCTCGGGTGGAGCCACGCGTCCACGAGCACGACGGCTTCACCGTCACGCTCTGGACGTATCACCATCCACTGACGCCCCCAGAGGTCTCGCCGGCCGACTACGCGACGGCGCTCGCGAAGCTCCACGCCGGGATGCGGAAGGTCTCCCTCGAGGTGCCACACTTCACCGATCGGGTCACCGAGGCCCAGGCGCTCGTCTCGAGCCGTGAGCGCACTCCCGCTCTCGGAGACGAAGACCGCGAGCTTCTCGCCGACACGCTCGGGCGTCTGCGACAGGCGGTCGTGGACCATCGCGCCGACGAGCAGCTGCTCCATGGCGAGCCGCATCCGGGGAACGTGCTCCGAACGGAGGCGGGGCCGCTGTTCATCGACCTCGAGACGTGCTGCCGCGGGCCGGTCGAGTTCGACCTCGCTCATGCGCCCGAGGAGGTCGCCGATCACTACCCCCACGCCGACCCCGCCCTCCTGCTCGACTGCCGGGGGCTCTCCCTTGCCATGGTGGCTGCGTGGCGGTGGGACCGGGACGACGAATTCCCCGATGGTCGACGAGAAGGGCACGAGCTCGTTCGCGCCATTCGGAGGGGCCCGCCTTGGCGAGCCCTCGGCGATTGAGATGAAGAAGCTCCTCCTGGCCTCGCTGATCGTGGCCGGGCTCATCGCCGCGGCGACCCACACGTCCTTCCGGCTTGCCGCCCAAGCGGGGACGCCTCCGTCCGACGCTCGAGACTGCGCCGTCCTCGTCCTCGGCTATCCGGCGAACGCCGATGGAACTCTCCATCCGGTCGTCGAGTTCCGGGTTCGGGCCGGGGTTCGCGTCCATCGCGAGCACCGATGCAGCCAGCTCGTCCTCTCGGGCGGCGCGGTCCGGAACGAGCACGTCGAGGCCGAGGCGATGGCAGCGCTGGCGGCGTCACTCGGAGTCCCGGAGGAGGACCTCGTGCTGGAGCGCCGAGCGCGCTCGACCTGGGAGAACGTGGGCTGTACCGCGGAGCTCGTCTCCTCGGGCCCGGTTTTCGTGGTCTCCGACTCGCTGCATGCGCGGCGAGCTGCCCGGTACGCCTGTCGCCAGGACCCCGCGCGCTGCGAGAGGTTCCTCCCGAGAGGGACTTCGCCGCCGATCGGCTCGCTGTGGAGCATCGCCGCCGCGGCCAACGAGCTGAGGGCGTTCGTCAGGGACCTCCTCGTCTACGAGAGCGGTGCAAGGAAGAGCGGCCCAGCTTGCAGTCGCGGAGCGGCAGCAGGTTGATGGGATCGACGTTCGAGCTCCGCACGGACCTCTTCGAGTCCGTCGAGGCTCGCGCCGACTTCATCAACCCGCGGTGCTTCGGCAGCGACTTCGCGGCCTGGCTTCGGGAGCGCCTGGTCGAGCGCGGAATCGACGTCGGCGATCCGATCCAGGAGGATTTCGGCTGGGTGCTCCTGGCGTCGCATCGGACCTTCACCTTCACGATCTCGATCGGGATCATGGACGACTCGATCGGCCGCAGCCCGGCCGAGTGGTGCGTCGGCGTCTCGTTCGAGAGGGGAATGAACGGGATTCGCTCCTTCTTCCGGAAGGCTCCGGTGGTGGAGCACGCTCAGGTGTCGGAGGGGGTCGAGCAGGTTCTCACGGCCGAGCCTCGGATCCGGGAGCTGTCCAGGGCCTAGCTGCGCCCGAACCGACCGACCCCTCCCCTCTGGTAGGATCTCTCGACGTCGACCGGGTGGAGGGCTTTGGATCGTGAATCTCCAGAGACGGATCGCCCTCGGCGCCATCGCCTGCTTGCTCGTCGCATCCGCGTTCCTCGTCGTCGATCGTGGCGGTCTCCTGGCGTGGCTCGGCGCCGTCCTCGCGGCCGGGCTCCTGCTCAAGATCCTGCGGCGGCCATCGGCACGAGACGCGCTGCTGTCGGCCGGAGCCCTCGGCGTGTGGGCGATCTCGTGGGGTGCCACCTGGGGCTACGTCGTCTCGACGTGGGAGTCGGGCGAGGTCGTCCAGCTCGATGTCGCCGGTGAGCACACGGCGCGCGTCTGGGTGCTCGATCTCAGCGGGGGGCCGATCATGTACTACGACGCGCCTCCCGAGGTCGCGAGCCCGCTGCTGGCCGGGGAGGCGGTGTCGATGACACGTGACGGTCGGGTCCGGGATGCATGCGCAGTGGCCGCGCGCGCGGAGGACCTCCCGGAGGATCGGCTCCAGGATCTGATCGGTCGCATGGAAGAGAAGTACGGAAGCCGCAATCTGGCGACGACCGTCTACTATTCCGTTCTCGGCGTGAAGCGAGACCGCGTGGGCCTGGTGATCGAGCTGGCCCCCTGCGGCTGAACCGAGAGGGAGCGTTTCGTGCCCACTCTTCGTCTGTTCCTGATCGTCGCGACGGTCGCGATCTACGCCATGACGGTGATTGCATCCGTGTCGCACGGGATCAACTGGCCCGCCGTGGCCGTGGCTGACCTCATGGAGCTGAGCTGGCGGTCGCAGTTCAACACCGACTTCCTCATCTACCTCCTCCTGTTCGCCGCCTGGATCACGTGGCGCGAGGGTGGCACGCCCAAGGGCTACGCGTTCGGTGTCCTGAGCGTCGTGATGGGTGGCATGTTCAGCTTCCCTTATCTCTTGCGCGCGACCTACGTCGGCAACGGGGACCCCCGAGCGGTGCTGCTCGGAACGAGGGCCGCACAGTGAGCGACTCCCCCCTCGGGATCGCCAACCTGCATCAGGTTGCCCTCTCCTGCGCCGACCTCGACCGCTCTCTCCGCTTCTACGGCGAGCAGCAACCTTCGACCCTCCGGGCCTCGCCTTCTTCCAGCTCGGGGGGACCCGTCTCCTGCTCGAGCGCGCGGGACCGCCTTCTCGTCTCGCGCGGGGTCGCATTCGACTCGGAGCCCCACCTGATCCACCGCGACACGGACGGCACGTTCGGCCCTGCCGGCTCCGAAGAGTGGATGGCCTTCTTCCGCGATCCCGACGGCAACGTGCTCGCCATTGCGTCCCGCGCGCCTGCGGCGTCTAGCTCGGGTGCACCGTGATGCCCGGGCAAGACAAGGTGAACCTCGCTGCGAAGCTCCGCCAGTTCGAAGAGCGCTGGAGCCCGCGCATCGTCGGCGAGCTGAACGGGCAGCACGTGAAGCTCGCGAAGCTCGAGGGCGAGTTCGTCTGGCATCATCACGAGAGCGAAGACGAGCTCTTCCTGGTCCTGAGTGGCCGTCTGTCGATCCACCTCCGCGATCGGGTGGTGGATCTCGAGGAAGGCGAGTTCTTCATCGTTCCCCGAGGCGTGGAGCACAAGCCCGTCGCCGAGTCGGAGGCGCACGTGCTCCTCCTCGAGCCGTCATCCACGCTCAACACGGGCAACGTGCGCGATCACCGCACGGTCGAGACGCCCGAGCGGCTGTAGCCAGCCGTCTCCGAGAGCCGTCGATGGGCGTCAAGAACTACCTGATCGAAGGCGTCTCCTGCAGCGGGAAGACGACGGTGGGCGAGGAGCTTGAGCGGCGCGGCCATCACGTGGTCCACGGCGATCGGGAGCTGGCCTATTGGGGCGATCCCGAGACCGGTGAGCCCCTCGCGAGCAAGGCCTTCGAGCACTGGATCTGGGACGTCGATCGGATCCGGGCCCTCGTGGCCGACGCGGCTCACGAGGTGTCCTTCTTCTGCGGCGGCTCGAGGAACCAGGCTCGGTTCGTCGATCTCCTCGACGGCGTGTTCGTGCTCGAGATCGATCGGGCGACGCTGGACCGACGCCTCGCCCTCCGGCCCCATACGGAATGGAGCGGGTCGCCGAGCGAAGGGGCCTCCAACGCGCGCATCCAACACGCGAAGGAGGAGGCGATTCCGGGGAAAGCGATCCGGATCGACGCCACGGCACCGATCGATCGGGTCGTCGACGAGATCCTCGCGCACGTAGACGGGCCGCGGCGGTCGCCCGGGTGATCTCCCATCTCGTCTTCGACTTCTTCGGCACGCTCGTGGCCTACTCATCGAGCCGAACGAGCCAGGGATATCGCGCATCCCACGCGCAGTACCGGTCGGCCGGCGGTGACCTCGACTACACGTCCTTCCTGGAGTGTTGGTCGGCCGGCTTCGCCCAGCTCGACGCCGACACGGCCGACACCCTTCGGGAGTACTCGATGACCGAAGCGGCAGCGGCCTTCGGAAGGCACGCGTCGTTCGAGGCCGATCCCGACACCCTCGCCAGGCTCGCTTCGTCGTATCTCCGCGAGTGGAACGAAGGGGTGCGGTACATCGATGGCGTCGCGTCGATGCTCGCGCGGCTCGGGGGCCGGTTCGACCTCTCGATCATCACGAACACGCATGACCCCCACCTCGTCCCGGCGCACCTGAAGACGCTCGGAGTCCTCCCGCTCTTCTCCCGGGTCGTCACGTCCGTCTCCTTCGGCATGCGGAAGCCGTCGCCGTCGATCTTCGAGTTCGCGCTGAAGGAGCTAGCCGTCTCTCCGGGCCAATGCTTGTACGTCGGCGACTCCCATGGACCCGACTACGAAGGCCCGCGTGCCGTGGGGATCCGGTCACTCCTCATCGATCCGGACGGAGTCGCGCCTGTCCCGCCTCGGGAGCGCATCGGCTCGATCCTCGAGCTCGAGTCCATCGTGGCCACCCTCTAGCCAGCCATCGATTCGTGATAGGGTTCGGGCGGCCGACCGCCCCGGCGCGGTCACCCGGAGGCACCCGCCTACGCACACCACGCCCCGCCCTGTTCTCGACTCGGTCGTGCGGTCCGTCTGCGGCACCGCGCCGGCTCGCCTCGTTCGCCTCACCGAGGGCGGATTGAACGAGACGTACCGCGCCGAGCTTCGGGACGAGACGCCCATCGTCGTGCGGATCGCGCGCCATCCGGAGGGGTGGTTCACCGACGAGGCGCACCTGATGGCAAAGGCCCGGGCCGCCGGCGTGCCTACGCCGGACGTGCTGGGTGTCGAGCAGGTGGATCACGAGGGCGAGCGGCTCTCCTTCTCGATCCAGCGCCTGCTCCCCGGCCGCCCGCTGCGCGAGATCGCGAGGGAGCTGGCCCCGGCGGATCTCGAGCGATTGATCGTGAACGGTGGCGAGCTCCTGGCGCGGGTGCACGGCGCGAACGCCAGCCGCGGAATGAAGCACGAGCTCGAGCCGCCCGACGAGGACTTCGTCACCCGGGTGGTGGGTGTGGCAGACCAGGCGATGGGCCCCGATGCCGCCGGGGTCGTGGAGCGCGGCGCCGGGCTCTTGCGCGACGCGGCGGCGAGGCGCCCGGCTCCCGGTCTCGCACTCGCTCACGGCGACTGGCTGCCCAAGCACCTCCTCATCGACGCCGGCGAGATCGCGGGTGTCATCGACTGGGAGTTCGCCGGCCCGGCACCGCCGGCGTTCGATCTCGCGCACTGGGAGGTGGCGGCGGGGGAAGGGCTGTACGACCACTGGCGTTGGTTGCGGCGCGGCTACGCCCGCGTCGCGGACCCCGACGTTGCCGATGGCGGCTGGGTGCCCGCCTTCGCGATCTTCTTCGCCCTCGACGTGCTCGGCTGGCGGAATCCCGCGCCACCCGGACGGCTCCGCCGCTGCGTCGAGGTGATCCGCCGCTACGTCGACGGCCGCCCCTAGCAGCGCCCGGGTGCCGCTCGGGGTGGTGCTACCTTTCCCGCTGCCCGCTCCGTGGTCCGTCGAGCTGCGAGGTCGCACGTGAAGAAGATCGAGAGTCCCGAGAGTCCCGAGGTAGCCGCCGTCTTCGAAGGCTACCCGCCGCAGCTCCGACGCAAGCTGCTCGCGCTTCGGGCGCTCATCTTCGAGACCGCGGCCGCGACCGAAGGCGTCGGCCCGATCGAGGAGACGCTCAAGTGGGGCGAGCCTGCGTACCTCACCTCCGAGAGCAAGAGCGGGAGCACCATCCGGATCCACTGGAAGGAGTCGGCTCCGAGGGAGTACGCGATGTGCTTCCACTGCCAGACGACGCTCGTCTCCGACTTCCGCCGGCAGTTCCCCGACGTCTTCCGGTTCGACGGGAATCGTCGCATCGTGTTCGAGGCGGGCGATCGCCTTCCGAAGGGGCCTCTCGCCAGCTGCATCGCTGCGGCGCTCACCTATCACCTCGACAAGGCTCCTCGTCGACGATCCAGAGCCCGCGTCGCTTCCTAGGGAGGAGGCCCATGCGCCCTCAGCCGCTCATTGCCGTGCACGACGTCGAGGCCAGCAGCCGCTGGTACCAGCGGCTGCTCGGCTGCGAGAGCGGGCACGGGGGCAAGGAGTACGAGCGGCTCGTCCACGAGGGCGAGCTGATCCTGCAGCTCCATCATTGGGAGGCGGACGAGCATCCGCACATGGGCGATCCGCGGTCGAAGCCCTACGGGAACGGCGCCCTCCTCTGGTTCCAGACCGGCGACTTCGACGGGGCGATCGAGCGGGCGCGCGAGCTCCAGGCGGAGATCCTGGAGGAGCCTCACGTGAACCCCAACGCGCAGCATCGGGAGTGCTGGCTCCGCGACCCCGACGGCTACGTGGTCGTGCTCGCGAGCGCGTACGGAGACGTCGGCTAGAGGTGCTCTGCCCAACGAGGAGGATCGTCCGTGAGGATCGTCAAGATCGCCGTACCCGTGCTCCTGGCCCTCGTCGTGATCGCCTTCCTGGCTGGACCCATCGGGCCGGTGCCGGGCGTCTTCATCGGAGGCACCTCGGCCGAGAGTCCCGAGGCCTGGCCCGACACGTCGAAGCTCGACGAGATCCGGCTCAAGGTGCCGGGCACGATCCCGCGCGTCGTGATCATCTGGGTGATCGAGTTCGGCGGCGAGCTGCACGTCGTCGGCAGCAAGGAGAGCGGGTGGGTGCAGCGGATCGGCACCGGGTCGCCCGTCGAGATGCGGATGGAGGACCGCACCTACGCGTTGCGGGCGACGCCCGTCTCGGAGAACTGGCGGGAGATCCTCGAGGCCTACACGGCCAAGTACGAGCCCGACTACCCGGACATCGTCGCGAGCTTCCCGACGCTGGAAGAGGCGGAGGGCACCGTCGCCGTCCTTCGGCTGGACCGGATCTGAGCCGGCCGATCCCATGCCCACGGGGCGGTGCCACTGCGAAACGGTCGTCTACTCGTTCGATGGCCCGGTGACGGACGCGAGCTGCTGCCATTGCAGAACCTGTCGGCGGCTCTGCGGCTCGGCATTCGGGGCCTACGGCAGCGTCCTGGCATCCGGCTTCGAGTGGGTGCGGGGTGCCGAACGGGTGGCGCGCTACGCGCCGACCGCGCGACTCACCAAGGCGTTCTGCAGCGCGTGCGGCTCCCCCCTCACCACCACGCACGCGAGGGAGCCCGGCGTCGTCTTCCTGAGCCTGGGCTCTCTCGACGACGCGTCCGGAATCACGCTCCTCTATCATCAGTTCGCGGCTTCGGCCGCGGAGTGGCATCGCATCGGCGACTCCCTGCCACGACACGAGGACTGGCCCCCGGAGTAGCGGGGCCGTCGATCCGCCCCCATGCCCATCCCGGAGTCGTTCCATACCGCAAGGCTCGAGGCCGAGAGGCTCCGGCCCGAGCACCTGGCAAGCCTGCAGGCGTTCCATCGCGATCCCGAGATGATGCGCGGGCTGGGCGGCGTGCGGAGCGAGGCCGAGACCGCCCGCTACCTCCGCCGGAACCTCGACCACTGGGCGAACCACGGGTTCGGAGTCTGGATGCTGCGCACGAGGGGCGGCGACGAGCCGATCGGTCGCGTGGTCCTTCGCTGGCTCTCCACCGAGAGCGTCGACGACGTCGAGATCGGCTTCGCCTTCCTCCCGAGCCACTGGGGCCAGGGCTTCGCGACCGAAGCGGCCCGCTACTGTGTCGAGCTCGCGAAGACGGAGCTCGATCTGCACACCTTGATCGGCATCACGACACCCCCGAACCACGCCTCCCAGCGGGTGCTAACGAAGCTCGGCTTTGCCCACGAACGCGATACCGTGGTAGAGGGGACGCGTTGTCTGCTGTTCCGCTCGATTCCGCTCGAGCTGGTAGTCACTCGAGCGGAGAGAGCTCATCCATCACACGCCGAGGCCGAGATGAATCCTCACGACCGTTGGCGAGAGACATGGGAGCGGGTTGGACGCACTCCCCCGGACGGCGTGCTCGAGGATCTCGTTCGAGCCTACGAGGAGCCCCATCGGGCGTACCACACCCTCCAGCACCTGGAGGAGTGCTTCTCCGGGCTCGCGTCCTCGCCAGTGGCTCCCGAGGACGCGGGGGCCCTCGAGCTGGCGATCTGGTTCCACGACGCGATCTACGACACCAGGGCATCCGACAACGAGGCACGGAGCGCGGCCTGGGCCCGATCCGCGCTCGCGAGCCTGCCGTCGCCGGCCCTCGACCGAATCGAGGCGCTGATCGGGGTCACGCAGCACGAAGCGGAGCCCTCGACGCCCGACGAGGCTCTCCTGCTCGACATCGACCTCTCGATCCTCGGCGCGGCACCCGCTCGCTTCTCCCAGTACGAGAGCCAGATCCGGCGCGAGTACGATTGGGTGCCCGAAGCAGCCTACCGCAGGGCTCGGGCCCGAGTCCTCGGCCAGTTCCAGGAGCGCCCCGTCCTCTACCACACGCCGTGGTTCCGCGGCGCGCTCGAGGCTCGGGCCCGAGAGAACCTCGGCCGCTCGCTCGAATCACTCGCCGCAGAGGAGCTCCCCGAGGAGTGAGAATCGAGTCGATCACCCGCGCCAGCGGACGTAGCAACGACTTCGTGGCCGCCGAAGACGAAGGCGACGGCGCCATCCGTCTCGCCGCGGGGTCACAGACGAACTGGTTCACCAATCCGGACGGCACGGACCGGAGCGCGTCCGCCCCAGTCCTCTGGTTCGAGCCTCCGAAGACGGACTTCGTGTTCGGCGCCACGGTCCGCGTCGATCTCGCCGCGACCTTCGATGCCGCCGGCCTCGCGATGCGCTGCGGAGCGGATTGGTGGGCGAAGCTCGTGTACGAGCTGACGCCCATGGGGGCACCGACGATCGTGTCGGTCGTCTCGAGTCCCGTCTCCGACGATGCGAACGGGCCCGAGCCGTCCGGGGATTCGGTCGATCTGCGAGTCATGAGGAAGGGCGGCACGGTGGCCATGCATTGGCGCGCGTCCGCCGGCCCCTGGCACCTCGTTCGCTACTCCGCGTTGCCATCCGAAGAGCCGGTGGAGGTCGGGCTGACCGTCCAGTCGCCCACCGGTGAGGGACTCGCGGCCTCCTTCCGGGATGGCTTCATGGAGGCCTGGGTTCCGGAAGACATCCGATCCGGGAGCTGACGACCCGGGTCCGTACTCTGCTGTCGTTCGCCTGGTCTCGAATGGTAGGCTCTCGCCACCTTGCGCACCTTCGGGAAGCCATCCGTGACGCGCTCCTCTGCTCTGGCCCTTCTCCTCTTCGCGGGTGCCCTCGGATGTGGGATCCAGGAGAAGCAGCAGCGGGCCACCGAGTTCGTGGAGCGGTTCATCGTCACCGTCGTGACGGGGACCCTGGAAGAGGTGGAGGCCCTCTGCGCCGGCGAGATCGAGGGGGACTCCGACGTCGCCGAGACGCTCCAGGAGGTCCGCCGACTCGGCATCCCCAGCTCGGTCGCGGTGCAGCGCTTCGAGACGGGCACCGTTCTCTCCACCTCGGGCAGCGGCGCTCGCGAGCGGATCCGCCTGGTGGCGACGTATCCGAGCGGGTGTACCGCGACACACGTCGTCCAGCTGATCACGGCCGACGGTCCCGACACGCATGCGGTCCAGGCGTACTTCCTCGAGGTCTCGGACGCGTGCGATCCGGGGATCGCGACCTGATGAAGCGGTGTCCGAGAAGTCCGAGGAGGTGTCGCTGCTTGGCGGGCCCGCGGAGCTCCGGGGAGTGATCCGGCCCGTTGGCCACGCGGATGCGGATGCGGTGATGGCGATCGCAGCCGAGAGCGGCCTCTTCGCGGCGGACGAGCTCGACGACGTGCGCGCGACCCTCGAGGCCCACCTCGCGGGGAGCCTGGGCCCGGACCACCGCTGGGTCATCCACGACGACGCCCGGCCCTCCGGCGTCGCCTACTTCGCGCCGGAGCCCTTAACGCAAGGCGTCTGGAATCTGTACATGCTCGCCGTGTCTCCCGACCGCCAGGGCTCGGGCCTCGGTGCATCGCTCGTCGGGCACGTCGAGAAGACGGCGGCCGCCGCGGGTGCCCGGATCGTCCTCATCGAGACCTCCGGCCTCCCGACCTTCGAGCGCACGCGTTCGTTCTACGCCGGGTGCGGCTACGCGCAAGAGGCGCGAATTCGCGACTACTACGCGCCCGGTGACGACAAGATCGTGTTCTGGAAGTCTCTCGCCGAATGAGCCGTCGGGCGAGGCGCATCCGGGGGGAACCGCTCGGACCCGAGTCCTCAAGAGGGGTCCGCGCCCGGCTCCCAGGCGTACTCCACGTCGGGCTCGTTCTCGGGCGGCGGGCTCATGCCGAGGCGCACGACGCGGAAGCCGCGCGACTCGTAGAAGGCTCGCGCCTCCTGGTTGCCCTGGAACGTGAATACGGTGAGCCCGTCCGGGCGAAGCGCCTTCGCGCGATCCATCAGCAGGGTTCCGACACCGCGCCCCTGCCAGCCGGGATCCACGTG